>JAVKSL010000008.1:0-70877 GCA_039583695.1 Acidimicrobiales bacterium
GGCCGCCAGAAGATCTTCGATGGGCTTCTCACTCGACTCGATGAGGATGCGCCTTGACAGCAATCACCTACATAACCTCCCAGGTGGGCAAAGGCCCGAACATGACCCTCGAAGAACGCCTCTTGGGCCTGGTGGGAGAACGCCATGTGGAACCCCGCACCTGAGTAGGACAGCCGCATGCAGAACATCTGACACTTGACCAGTACGCCGCCGATGAAGGCCACGAACTCGCCGAAGTCCACTTCGGCTTCTGCGCCGGGCGAGTGGGTCTGGGGCACGGTGACGGCGAACAAGGTGTTGTCCAGCTCGAAGTTGACCTGGGCCACGAAGGCCCGCACCGTGGACTCGGCCAGCGTCGCTCCATACTCCTGGCTCAGACGCTGGTGGACACGCCGCGCGGTGTGGCGCTGCTTGCGCGGGACGGAGCGATCAGCCACCAGCCAGGAGCGGATCACCTCCATCCAGGGCCCGAGCACGACTGAGTCGCGCTCGGCCACCTTGCGTGCCGGGGGCGTGGCCGAGGCCAGCGCCTCGCGCACCGTGCGGCGATGCACGTGGTAGCGATCGGCCAGGGCTCGGATGCTGAGCCCGTCGTCTCGGTTGTCTTTGCGGATACGTTCGTAGAGTTCCACCCTCGACATCTCCTTCTCCTTCGTTCGGCGTCTTGGCGACTACTGAACGTAGGGCTGGTGTGTTGGGGGTGGGGCCAGATCAAGCCATCAAAACGGCCTCAAGTGGGGCCAAGTCAGGCCGTCATTCCCAAAGACGACGCCATCGTCGGCATGCGATGACCGGGCCGCACGTAAAGCTCCTCGTCCTCGACCCAGTCTCCGACGTACGGTCGGATGCGTCCCATAGAGTCGAGTGTGCCGGATGCGGGTCTGAAGGAGCGCTCGCGGGATCGCTTTGGGCGGCCCTCCGCCCCGGTAGCCTTGAGGGGTGACCTTCGAGCGAATCTCTGTGGATCACAGGATCATGGGAGGGGTGCCGTGCATCAGGGGCACCCGGATGCCCGTGGCCACGGTGGCGGGGATGCTGGCTGGGGAAATGTCCCCTGACGAGATCCTCTCGGACTTTCCCCAGCTCACGCACGGGGACATTCAAGAGGCCCTGCGCTACGCAGCAGTTGCTGTAGACGAACGAGAGCTGCCACTGCTGCCCCTGAGGTGAGGTTTCTCGTCGACGAGTCTCTGTCGAGTCGCGTCGCTGAGCTGTGGGTCGCCTCAGGCCATGATGGTCTTCACATCCTGGGCATGGGTCTGGGTGGCGCTCCTGATGAGGAAGTGATGCGAGCTGCAGCCGAGGACCGACCGAACACTCGCAGACACCAATCCTCGCCTGTCTTGGTCATCGCTGCTGGGCATCCACTGCGCTTGTCCCGCCACCCCCGGATCTCGAGGGCTCGGCGCCAGACCCGAGAACCGCATCGAAACGCGAGAAGGGCTCGGTCCTCCGGGAGATGCGCCGTCCGCCGTCGACGTGCAAGAACGCTCCGGTTATGAACGACGCGTCGTCGGAAGCGAGGAAAGCCACTGCGGCGGCCACCTCCACTGGGAGGCCCATTCGTCCGAGCAGCGTGGCCGGCCGCTCTGTCGCCGCCGACGCCTCTGAACCGCTTGGCAGGCCGAGGGCCCGCTCGGCGGATGCGGTGGCGATGGCCCCTGGCACGACGGCGTTCACGCGGACGCCTCTCGGGGAGAACTCTGCGGCCAGAGCGCGGGTAAGCGCATCCAGGCCGCCCTTGCTGGCGATGTAGGTCGCGTAGCTCGGCAGCGGCAGCTCGGCCTGAATAGCGAGGATGTTGATGATGCATCCCTTCCCTCGCCGAACCATGGCGGGCAGCGTCTGCTGCGCCAGATGCGCGGCGGCGGTGAGGTTCGTCGCCAACACCTCCTCCCACTCCTGCGACGACACGTCGAGGAAGCTATGGCGCTCCCCGTGGTTGGCGGCGTTGTTCACCAACAGGACGATCTCTCCCAGCTCCTCCACGACGGCTGCCACCGCCTGTTCGCGCTCCTCGCTCCGGGCGAGGTTGGCGACGGCGGGATAGGCATCCCCGCCAGCTGATTCGATGTAGCGACACGTCCGACGAAGCGACGCTTCATCGCGGTCCACGGCTCCGATCGACATCCCGTTGTCCGCGAGGCGCAGCGCGATTGCTCGACCGATGCCGTCAGCGGCACCGGTGACGAGAGCGACCCGGCGATCCGGTGATGAGCTCATGCGGTCAGCTCTTACAAAAAGGGACGGGCTGGCGTCACTTCAGTGACATTCCACCAGCCCCGTGAACCGATCCCGACTGGTCGAGCCCAGCCGGCGACGGCTGCAACCGCCAAACGTATGCTCGGGCGCATGACGTTGGAGAAGATCAAAAAGGTGCTGCAATACGGGCGAAGCGGACGGTGCGCAGCGGTCCCGTTGCGAATCCCGGCCATCGCGTGCTCTCAGGCACCGAAGTGCGTGAAGCGAGTCACGGCGCCCGACTCCGACGCGCGGTCGGACAAGCCGCTAAAGGTGGTCTCGGTCAGGTCGGCCGAGCCGCCGACCAGCCTGGGGACACGCTCTGCCACCGCGCCGAACATTCGGCCCGACGCTTCGCGTGCCGACCACTGCCGGTTGTCCCGCGAGAACTCGACCACCCCTTTCCATATGGTCTGAGGTCATATCTATGAAGAGGTTACACCTTGCATATGGCATCAGTCAAGGGGAGCGCGTTGGCGCGAGGACCCTCGAACGGGTCCCCGGGCACCTGCGACGGGTGCGCTTCAAGCGGATCCAGCGGCGCAGCGCCCCGCTTGGCCGCGGATCGGCCACCGTCAGCCCGGATCGGCCACCGTCAGCCCGGATCGGCCACCGTCAGCCCGGATCGGCCACCGTCAGCCCGGATCGGCCACCGGCCATCCTTCGGGCAACGCCACGCCGAGCCGGCGGGCCTCGTCGGCGAGGCTGATGGCGGTCCGGGCAGCCAGGGCTAGCGGGGTTTCGTCGCGGGGGTCCTCGGCAGCCGCCCTACCCGAGCCCGGCAGCCGCCCCCCCGCCTGGGTGATCCGCTCGGCCAGCAGCGCGAGCCGTCGCTCCATGCCGCCGTCGATGTCGAGGAGGTGGGGATCCAGGCCAATCACGAGGTGCGCTATGCGCTGGGGGTTCCCGGCGCTCGCCGGGTCGAGCGGGTCGGCGATGTCGCCGGCCAGGCTGGGGCCGACCACCCCGCCGGTGAGGGCCTCGACGAGGAATGCAAGGGCATAGCCCTTGGCCCCCCCGAGGGGGGCCAGCATCCCGGCCAGCGCCTCTGTCGGGTCGGTTGTCGACATGCCGGCCCGGTCGAAGGCCCACCCGGCGGGCAGGGTCTCGGCTGTCGCCCGGTGCTGGGCGATCCTGCCCCGGGCGACAGCCGAGGTGGAGAGGTCGACGATGGCCGGATGGGGGGAGGTGGGGATGCCGGCGGCGATCGGGCTGGACGACAGGACCGGGCTGTGGCCACCCCACGGCGGCATGACCGCCGGGCCGTTGGAGACCACCAGGCCGACGAGGCCCCGACGGACGATGGGCAGGGTGTACAGCCCGAGGCAGCCGCAGTGGCCGGAGTTTCCCACCGACACCGCCGAGACGCCAGTGGCCTGGCAGCGGCGAGCAGCTTCCTCGGCGGCCTCCCATGCCTGCCAGTGGCCCAGGCCGTTGCCGCCGTCGAACACCGCCACCGCTGGCGTCTCCGATACCAGGCGTAGCTGTGCCGCGGGATCGGTGCCGCCCAACTCGAAGCGGTGCAGGTAATAGGGGAGTCGGAGCAGCCCGTGGGACGCGAGTCCCCACGCCTCGGCGGTGGCCAGCGCCCACGCCGTGCGCTGCGATGGCCCGCTGGGCATCCCGGCAGCCTCGAGGAGGTAGCGGCACAGCCGCCCTGCCGCGCCGACCGTCGTCGTCACGGGTCACCATGGGTGGGGAGGCCAAGCCGACACCCAGTGGACCCGGTCCAGCGTGGCGACACGGTGGTACCTCCTTCAAGGTGAATGGTCTTGGCACGGGTCACGATACCGAGCGGGGCCGAGGGCGTCCAGCGGGTGACGGCTTGACGGTTTCAGGAGTCCCCGGCATCTTTGAGGCCATCGACGCGCACGACAAGCCGCGGCAACGACAGCGGTCCGGGCCCACCTCGACGGTGCCCGTGGCGCCGCGTAGCCCAGAGTGCGTGCCGAGGCTCCACGTTCGACCCTCTTGACGAGACGTGAGGGCTCATCTATCCTGGTTGGCAAGAGGTCATACCTATTGAACCGTGGACCGGATCTGGGATGTGCAGCGGAGGGCTGGCCCGTCGTCCGGCCGGCCCCGCTAGTCGTCGGCGAGGTCGGTTGCTGCCGGTGGAGCCTGCGTCCGGTCCGTCCGGAGGAGCGTGGCCGATGACACCCCCTGTGTCAACCCCTAATCAAGAAATATTGGATTTGGTTGCTCCTCGTTGTGTTGGTTCAGTGGGTGGCGAGCTCGTCGTGGGTGACAGGCTCGTATCAGCTGGGGCAGCCTCTGGCCCGGGCGCGCCGGTAGATGTCGGCGGCCTAGGGGCTTTGATGGCGGGAGTTGTCGGTGAAGGTGCACATGGCTGCCCGGAAGCGCTTGTTGCACGCCCAGCGGAAGTGGACCGCTTCGTACCTGCCAGAGCGCTTGGTCACCGGGGTCTGCCCAGCGAGGGCGGCGACAGCTTCGGGGGTGTCGTAGGCTTGGCGGCAGTCGCCCCGGCAGGCGAGCATCTGGGCTGCGTTGATGCGACCCGACCGTGGCAGGGAGGTGAAGATCTCGCCGTCCGGGTGCTCACCGAGGTGGGCGGCCCTCGAAGGGCGACCGACCCTGGCCGTCACCCCACCCTCACCGAGACCGAAGAACATTCGCAGAACTCACAACAGAGATGGTGGGCCAGTGACCGAGGAGCGTGGCCGATGACGCCAGAGCGATCAAAGCCGGCGGGGGCCGGTGCTATCGACTTTCTGGCCCACAAGGGCGGGGATCACGTTGCCGTGGCCGTGCGCGACGTCCAGCCGGGCCCGGCCCTGGTGGCGTGGCTCGATTCGCCCGAGCGCTGCGAGATCCAGGTTAACGACCAGATTCGCTTCGGTCACAAAGTTGCGCTGGCTGGCCTGGCCGAGGGGGACCCGGTGATCGAGTACGGGGTGGCGGTGGCTGTCACCACCGGCCCGGTGGCGAGCGGTGACCTCGTCCACATCCACAACGTCAGGAGCGCAAGATGGCGCCACGACAGCTGAGCGGGTACCGGCGGGCCGACGGTCGTGTCGGGGTCCGCAACCACGTGGTGGCCCTGCCGGTTGACGACCTGTCGAACGCGGCCGTGGGGGGTATCGCCTCCCTGGTGCCCGGGGTGATCGCACTGCCTCACGCCTACGGTCGGCTGCAGTTCGGCGAGGACTTGGACCTGACCTTCCGCACGTTGATCGGCACCGGCGCCAATCCGAACGTGGCAGCGGCGGTGGTGGTGGGGATCGAGCCAAATTGGACGCAGCGGGTGGTTGATGGCATCGCCGCCACCGGCAAGCCCGTGGTCGGCCTGGCCATCGAGCGCCACGGCGACTTCGCCACCATCGCCGAAGGCGCCCGGCACGCGGCACGCTTCATGCAGGACGCATCTGAGCTTTCCCGGGGACCGGTCGATCGCGCCGAGATCATGCTGTCAATCAAGTGCGGCGAGTCGGACACCACCAGCGGCCTGGGAGCCAACCCGACCGTCTCGCAGGTGGTGGACCGCCACGTGGCAGCTGGCGGCACGGTGCTGTTCGGGGAGACCACCGAGCTGACCGGCGGTGAGCACCTGATCGCCGCGCGCTGCATCGATGATGAGGTCCGCAAACGCTTCCAGGGGTTCTTCGACGGCTACCTCGAGATGCTCGAGGCCTCGGGATCCGACCTGCTCGGATCCCAGCCGACCCAGGGCAACATCGCCGGCGGGCTGTCGACCATAGAGGAGAAGGCCCTCGGCAACATATCCAAGACCGGAACGGTGGCTGTCGTGGATGTCCTAGGCCCGGCGGTGGCGCCGAGTCGGCCGGGTCTCAACTTCATGGACTCCTCCTCGGCGGCCGCCGAGCTCATCACCCTGGTCGCCGCGGCCGGTGCCGTGGTGCACCTCTTCCCCACCGGGCAGGGCAACATTGTCGGCCACCCCATCGTGCCGGTGATCAAGCTGACGGCCAACCCCCTTACGGCATCGACCATGGCCGAGCACGTCGACCTGGATGTATCGGGGCTGCTCCAGCTTGAGTACTCCCTGGGCGAGGCAGGCGAGCGCTTGATGGAGGTCCTCGATCGCACGATCTGCGGTCGGCTCACCGCGGCGGAGGCCATCGGGCACGCCGAGTTCGTCATCACCAAGCTCTACCGCAGCGCCTGAGGGTGGCCGTGGTGACCGGCGACGAGCCTGCCCAGAGCACGGTGGTGCTTCCTGACGGGCCGCTTCCCTGCCTGATCGGCGGGCGGTGGGTGGCACCGGAGGGGGGCCGGCGCCTGCGGGTTGACAACCCTGCCACCGGGGCGCAGATCGCCGAGCTTGCCTATGGCGGGACGGCCGACGCCATCGCCGCGGCCGATGCCGCGGCCGATGCCTTGGCTGCGTGGTCAGCACGCCCGGCCCGCCAGCGCGCCGAGCTGTTGCGTCGCGTGGCCGACATCCTCGACCAGCGGCGGGGCAGCATCGCCCGGCTGCTGGCGGCTGACGCCGGCAAGCGCCTCGTCGAGGCCGAGGCCGAGGTGCAGCTGTCCGCCGAGTTCTTTCGCTGGTTCGCCGACGCTGTGCGCCAACCCGCCGGGGAGATCATGCGTTCCGAGCACACCGGCCGGCACCAGCTCACCTTCACCACCGCGGCCGGCGTGGCGGCATGCCTCACGCCGTGGAACTTCCCCATCTCCATCCCTGCACGCAAGATCGCTCCGGCGTTGGCAGCGGGCTGCACCGTGGTGGCCCGGGCGTCCGAGCGCGCCCCGCTGGCAGCGGTGGAGCTGGTTCGCGCCATCGTCGACGCCGGGGTGCCTGACGGGGTTGTCAACCTGGTGCACGGACCTGCCGCTGCCCAGAGCGAGGCCCTGCTGGCACATCGGGCGGTGCGGGTGGTCAGCTTCACCGGCTCGACCGGAGTCGGCAAGCAGATAATGCGCATGGCGGCACACCGGGTGGTGCGCCCGGTGCTCGAGCTCGGGGGCAACGCCGCCTTCGTTGTCTTCGCCGACGCCGGCCTCGACGCCGCGGTGGCTGGGCTGATGATCGCCAAGTTCCGTAACAACGGCCAGTCCTGCATCGCGGCGAACCGGGTGCTGGTGCAGCGGACGGTGCTCGACGGATTTGTCGAGCGGTTGCGGGTCGCGGTCGAGGCCATGGTTGTGGGCGATCCGCTCGGCTCCTCGGCGGTCGACCTCGGTCCGCTCATCTCTGCCGAGCGCGTCGCTCAGGTGGCGGCCCTGGTCGGCGAGGCCTGCGCCGGTGGCGGCCGGATGCTGACTTCAGACGCCGAGCTTCCGGCGGCCGGGCATTGGCACCGGCCGTGCTTCGTGGTGGAACCACCGCTCACATCGGGCCTGGCTACCACCGAGGTGTTCGGTCCGGCCGCCGGCGTCTTTGCCTTCGACGAGGAGGACGAGGCGCTGCGCCGGGCCAACGACACCGAGATGGGCCTGGCCGCCTATGTGTACACCAGCGACGTCGGGCGGGCTTGGCGCATGGTCGAGGGCCTGGAGGCCGGCATCGTCGCCTGCAACGATCCCCTTCCCACAGCGGCCCTCGCCACGCTCGGCGGCATGAAGCAGAGCGGTATCGGCCGTGAGGGCGGCCGGCTCGGCCTCGAGGAGTTCGAGGAGTGGCACTACGTGTCGTTCGGCCCATGAGTGGCCCATGAGTGGCCCAGTTGTCCTGAGGAGCCAGTCCTGGTTCGGGCAGGCTGGCAGGGCCGGCTTCGTGCACCGCTCGCACTCCAAGTCCCAGGGCCTGCCCGACGACGTGTTCGACGGCCGGCCGGTGATCGGCATCGCCAACGCCTGGTCGGAGCTGGCTCCGTGCAACGTGCACCTGCGCCAAGTGGCCGATGCGGTCAAGCGTGGGGTGTGGGAGCGCGGGGGCCTCCCCCTCGAGTTCCCCACCATGTCCCTGGGCGAGACGCTGGTACGCCCCACGGCCATGTTGTACCGAAACCTGATGGCCATGGAGGTTGAGGAGGCGATCCGCTCCAACCCACTCGACGCAGTGGTGCTGCTGGCGGGGTGCGACAAGACCACGCCGGCTCAGGTGATGGGGGCGGTCAGCGCAGATCTGCCCACCATCGTGGTCACCGGAGGCCCGATGCTGAGCGGCCGCTACCGGGGTCGGGCAGTGGGATCGGGCACCGACGTATGGCGGATGTCCGAGGAGGCCCGCGCCGGGGAGATCACCGAGGTGGACCTACGCGCAGCGGAGGCCTGCGTGTCGCGCAGCAATGGTCATTGCACCACCATGGGAACCGCCTCCACCATGGCCTGTGTGACCGAGGCGCTGGGCTTGGCCCTGCCGGGCTCGGCCACGGTTGCTGCTGTCGACGCGCAGCGCTACAAGATCGCCCAGCTGGCCGGGCGGCGCATCGTCGACATGGTCCTCGAGAACCTGCGCCCGTCGGCCATCTTGAGCCGGCCCGCGTTCGAGAATGCGGTTCGGGTGAACGCGGCGGTGGGGGGGTCGACCAACGCCATCATCCACCTGCTGGCCATCGCGGGGAGGGCCGAGGTGGCGCTGTGCCTCGAGGACTTCGATACCCTCGGGGCTAACGTGCCGGTGCTGGTCGACATCAAGCCGCACGGCCGCTTCCTGATGGACGAGCTCGACGCAGCCGGCGGCGTGCCCGCGGTCATGCACGAGCTGGGTGACCTAATCCACCTCGACCCGATCACCGTGACAGGCCGGACGGTGGGGGAGAACGTGGCAGGCGCTGTGTGCTGGGACCGCCAGGTGATCCGCACCCGGGCTGAGCCGCTCATGGCCCCAGGGAGTCACGCAGCGGTGCTGCACGGCAATCTCTGCCCCGACGGGGCCGTGGTGAAGCTGTCGGCCGCGTCCCCGTCGCTGCTGGTGCACAGGGGAGCTGCCCTTGTGTTCGACTCCTACGAGCACTACGTGACATCCGCCGAGGAGGAGATGCCTGAGGTCGACGCCGGCAGCGTCCTGATCCTGCGCAACGCCGGGCCAAAGGGTTACCCGGGCATGCCCGAGGTCGCCAATCTGGCGTTGCCACGGCAGCTGCTGCGCCAGGGGGTGCGCGACATGGTGCGGATCTCCGACGCCCGCATGAGCGGCACCGCATTCGGCACCGTGGTGCTCCACGTGGCGCCCGAAGCGGCCGCCGGAGGGCCCCTGGCCCTGGTGCGCACCGGCGACATGATCTCGCTCGACGCCCATCGCCGCAGCCTGGACATGGAGGTTGACGATGCAGAGCTCGAACGCCGGCGTGGCCGGCTGGCGCCACCGCCTGATCCGCCCGGCGTCGCGACGGGCTACGTCGAGCTGTACCGGCGCCATGTGATGCAGGCGGACCGGGGTGCCGACTTCGACTTCTTGGTGGGCCGCCGCGGCAGTCCCGTGCCGCGGGAGTCGTGCTGATCGGCTCAGGCAAGGCCGCCGTTCCGGAGATCCTGCTTGGGTGAGCCCGCGAGCGAGGTTCGATGAGCGAGAATCCTTAGATGCCCAGTCGTGTTGCCGCCCTCGACCATGTGCAGCTGGCTATGCCAGTAGGTCGGGAAGCCGAAGCCGAGAGCTTTTACTGCGGTGTGCTCGGCTTGTCTGTCCTGCCCAAGCCGGAGCCGCTCGCCTCTCGAGGCGGTCGATGGTTCAGCTCCGGTGATGTACAGATTCACCTCGGCGTCGAGCAGGACTTTCGGCCAGCTCGCAAGGCACACCCGGCCCTGCGGGTCGATGACTTCGATGATCTCGTCACGACCCTCGAGGCGGCGGGGATGACCTGGCGATGGGATCACGACCTGCCCGGGATTCGACGGCTCTACGTCGACGACCCCTTCGGAAACCGTATCGAGCTGATAGACAACGCTCGCCAGGAGTGACTGGTCCTTGCAGTCCCGGCAGTCGCGCTGCGGTCGAGAATCCCTGTGTGAGCTCGCCCACGGTCGGTCCTCGTGGCTGGTCCCAGCTCGATCGCAAGTGGCAGACCGAGCTGGCCGTAGGGGACCACTCCCAAGCCGGAGGCTTCCAGCAGGGCTCCGCTCAGTGCCATCGAGGGTCTGGGTTTGACCAACCCGGGAATCTGGCACGTGCGGTCACCGTGCGAGCCCATGTAGGGGAGGAATCGAGCCCAGTGCCTGGCAAGACCCGTGCCCGGTTGCGACCAGCGCTTGGCGGTGGGCGACGCCTACCGACGACCCCCAAGCGTCAGCTACCTGCTCCGTCGGGCGGCACCGACATCTCTGCGAGCTCGGACCACTCGGTGCCAGGGACCTCCACGTTGATGATCTCTGGCGTACGGCTCAGCAGTCCGGGCAGGGCTTCGCAGGCCGTCTTGAAGTGTGCAGAGCTGACATGGGCCTTGCCGGCGTCGGCGTCGGCAAACGCCTCGACCAGGACGAACTGATCCGGGTTCTCCGCGCTGCGCGACCACTCGAACCACAGGTTGCCCGCCTCTTGGCGCGTGGCCCGGGTGAAGTCGTCCACCTGAGCCAGCCAGTTGGCGGCGTGCTCGGGACGCACAGCGAACTTGGCGACGATGAAAATCACGAGCGACCTCCTACGGTAGGGTTAAATCGGTCAGGACCTACCCAGCTTTGTCGGAGTCGGCCAGGCTCTCAAGGGCAACGCGGATCTGGGTGCCTGCTTGTAATCTGGCGTGGTGACGGTTCGTTCGATCCGGGTCGTGGGGGACCCCGTGCTGCGCACTCCGGCAACTCCCGTGACCGACTTCGACAAGCCCCTGGCCCGCTTGGTGGGAGACCTCACAGAGACCCTTCACGACGCCAGCGGGGCCGGGTTGGCCGCGCCCCAGATCGGCGTGGGGCTGCGGGTCTTCGTCTATGCCCTCGCCGATCCGGACGACCCCGAGGGCTTTCGCTACGGGCACCTGATCAATCCGGTGCTCGAGGCCAGCGAGGACCTTCTCGAAGACGAGGAGGGCTGCCTGTCCATCCCGGGGCTGTTCTACAACCTGGCCCGTCCCCGCCAGATCGTGGCCCGCGGCTTCGACCTCCACGGCGAACCCCTCGAGGTCGCGGGAACCGAACGTCTGGCCCGGTGCCTGGCGCACGAGACGGACCATCTGGATGGGGTCCTGTTCATCGACCGCCTCGAGGGCCTTGCTCGCCAGAGGGCGTTGCGAGCCGTGAGGGAGATGCTCGAGTCGGGACTGGATGTCAAGGTGAAGGCCTCACCGCACGCACCCTTGGCATGAGCGCCCGCACCTCTGGGAGCCCGACGCCTGATCGCTCCGGGTAGCCTTGCCTGATGGCCAACCGGGCAGATTTTGCCGAGCTGGCGATGGAGTTCCTGCCGGCCCTGTACAGCGCGGCGATGCGAATGACTCGTAACCCTGCCGACGCGGAGGACTTGGTCCAAGAGACCTATCTGAAGGCGTACAGGGCATTCGGTACCTTCCAGGAGGGCACCAACCTCAAAGCGTGGCTCTACCGGATACTCACCAACACCTACATCAACGCGTACCGGGCCCGCCAGCGCCACCCCGAGGTGACTGACGTCGAAGATGTCGAGGAGCTGTACATGTACCGTCGGCTGGGAGGTCTCGAGGCCGCCGCGGCCGGTCGCAGCGCCGAGGACGAGGTGCTGGAGCGACTCACCGACGACACTGTGAAGGCCGCGGTGGAGTCGCTGCCCGAGCAGTTCCGCATTGCCGTGCTGCTCGCCGATGTCGAGGGATTCTCGTACAAGGAGATTGCCGAGATCACCGATGTACCGATCGGCACGGTCATGAGCCGGCTGCATCGGGGAAGAAGGGCGCTGCAAAAGGCGTTGTTGGAGTATGGCCAAGAGCGTGGTCTGGTAGGGGCCGGCGGCCGATGAGCAGCTACGAGGGGGACCCAATGGCTAACGACGAAGCAGTGTTGGATGAGATGCCGGCGGGGGAGGACGACTGTGGCGAGGTCGTGCGTCGCCTATATCACTTCCTCGATGGCGAGCTCACCGACGAGCGCCGATCCATGATCCGTCGTCACCTGGATGACTGCGGCTCGTGCCTGGAGGCGTTCGACTTCGAGGCCGAGCTGCGCCAGATCGTGGCATCACGTTGCCGGGACCGGGTTCCGGATCGTCTCAGGGAGCGAGTCGCTGCGGCCATCCGGGCCGAGCAGGCTCCGTCAGGGACCGAGATGGTCGAGTCGCAATGAACGGCCCAGCATGAACGGCCCAGCAAGAACGGCCCAGCAAGAACGGCCCAGCATGAACGGCCCAGCATGAACGGAGCGGTGTCCTGGGGGGTTGCCGAGAGAGTGGCGATCCGGGTTGCCGGTGGCCAGGGATCGGATGGCTCGTTTCGGTATGGCTCCCTCGAGCGGGATTTCGACGAGCTGACCGCGAAGGCCGAGGAGCTGGTCGAGCGCGAGACTGGGCTTCGCTCGATGACTGGTGTGGCGAGGGCGCGGGTGACCGATCGAGCCGGTTGGGTCCAGGCCAACCTGGCGAGCTTCCAGCGCCTCTTGCACCCGGTCATCACCAAGCTCGGTCCCAAGATTGGGACAGGCCCCTTTGCCCCGGCCAGCCGGGCGGTCACGGGGGCCCAGGTCGGGTCCCTGCTGGGCTGGATGTCGCGACGCGTGCTTGGCCAGTACGACTTGTTGCTGGTGGAGGACGACCGGCCGGAGGAACAGGACATCGTCTACTACGTCGGGCCGAACATCGTGGAGCTGGAGCGGCGATTCGCCTTTCCTCCCCGGGAGTTTCGCCTGTGGCTGGCCCTTCACGAGGTCACTCACCGGGTCCAGTTCACCGGCATTCCCTGGATGCGGGGCCACTTCTTGTCCCTTGTGGCCGAGGGTCTGGACTCGTTGGACACAGATCCTCGCCAGCTGCTGGAAGCCTTCAAGCGGGCGGCCAACGAGGTCTCCGCGGGCCGGAACCCTCTGAGCGACGGCATCGTCAGCCTCCTGGCCAGCCCGAATCAGGCCGAGATCCTGGGCCGCATCCAGGGCCTGATGAGCTTGTTGGAAGGCCACGGCGACGTGACCATGGACCGCGCGGCGGCGGCGGAGGTCCCCAACGCACAGCGCTTCAGCCGGATCCTTCGGGAGCGCCGCACGACGGCCAGCGGGCCAGCCCGGGTCCTCCAGCAGGCGATCGGTATCGAGGCGAAGCTACGACAGTACGAGCAGGGTGAAAGGTTCATTGCCGCGGTGGAGGCAGTGGGTGGACGCGCGCTGGTCAACCGGGCATGGGAGGGCCCGGCCCTGCTTCCCACCCTGGCCGAGGTACAAGAGCCGCAGCGCTGGCTCAGCCGGGTCGGTGTCCCACCCGCAGCCTGAGGCCGCAGGCATCGACTCAGGCGGCGCGGCCCGCCTGCTCGGTCGCTGCACCTTCCCGCCAGCCGGTGAGGAGCTTTTTTGTGCGGTGTCCGGCGGAGCCGACTCGCTGGCCCTTCTGGTGCTTGCATGTGCGGCGGGGTGCAGGGTGACCGCGATCCATGTCGATCATGGGCTCCGGCCTGGCTCGGGGGCAGAAGCCGACGTCGTGGACGCGGCGGCCCGGCGCCTCGGAGCTCAATTTCGAAAAGAGCAGGTGTGGATCGAGCCGGGAGGCAACGTCGAGGCTAGGGCGCGCCAGGCCCGGCTCGGGGTCCTGCCGCCGGGGACGGCCACGGGGCACACAGTCGATGACCAGGCAGAGACCGTCCTGCTCAACTTGTGCAGGGGGGCCGGCCTCGACGGCCTGGCTGGGATGCGGGCCGGGCGGACCCACCCGATTCTGGCCCTGCGCCGGGCCGAGACGGTGGCACTGTGCGCCGAGGTGCGCTTGGTGCCTGTGGCCGATCCGTCGAACACTGACCTGCGCCTGCGTCGCAACCGGATTCGCCACGAGGTGCTCCCCTTGCTGTGCGCGGTCGCCGAGAGGGATGTCGCGCCAGTGCTTGCCCGCCAGGCTGGGTTGCTGGCCGCTGACGCCGAGTTGCTGGCCGAGCTGGCCAGTGACATCGAGGCAGCTGACGCAACAGCTCTGCGGTTGGTTCCCGCTCCGATCGCCCGGCGTGTCTTACGGGCCTGGCTCCGAGATGAGCAGGGTCATCCGCCAGACGCGGCCGCGATCGAGCGGGTGATGGACGTGGCGCGCGGGGATGCTGGTGGCACAGACGTCGGTGGGGGCGTGCGGGTACGACGCTCCCGGGGACGCCTTGTCGTGGGCAGGTCGCTCACGGGCGCGGGGGGTGCTGCGAGTAGGGTCGCCGCAGTGAGCGCAGGAGTGTCAGCCGATCGAGCACCAACCAGGGCCGCGCACTGTGACGACGCGGCGCTGGGGCCGGTGGTGGTGGGCGAAGCCGAGCTTGCGGCCCGGGTGGCCGAGCTCGGGGCGCAGATTACACGGGACTATGTCGGGCGCCCACCACTGTTGATCGGGGTGCTCAAGGGAGCGTTCTTGTTCATGAGCGACCTGGCCCGGGCAATCGCGTTGCCCGTCGAGTGCGACTTCATGGCGGTGGCCTCCTACGGAACCTCCACCAGGACCAGTGGCGTGGTGAGGATCGTGAAGGACCTCGATCTGGATCTGTCCGGCCGGCACGTGCTGGTGGTGGAAGATATAGTGGACAGCGGCCTGACACTTTCGTATTTGCGGCGCAACCTGGCGGCGAGAGGGCCGGCCAGCCTGGAGGTGTGCGCCCTGCTGGTCAAGGCAGGCCTCCAGCGGGCACCCCTCGACCTTCGCTATGTCGGCTTCGAGATTCCCCCCGACTTCGTGGTCGGTTACGGATTGGACATGAACGAGCACTACCGCAACCTGCCCTACGTGTGCCGCTATATCGAGGTGCCGTGAGGCGGCCCCGGAGAGCACCCGCAGCCGGTCCTGCAGGTCGGGACCAGCCCCCCGCCAGCCGGCGGCGCCGGCGCTGGATCTGGCTGAGCGCGCTCGGCTTGCTGGCGGTGCTGGCGGTCGTGCTCGGGCTGGTCAGCGCGGGAGGTGGCCCGAGCCCGACTGTGCTCACCCTCAACACCTACCTTCACGAGGTGTCTACCCATCAGGTGTCCACCGTGACCATCGTGGATGGCGGGGGGACCGCCAACGGGACCCTCGCCAACGGGACCCGCTACGTGGTGAACTACGACGAGAACTTCGCCAACACCCTAACGCGGGACTTGCTCAAGGCCGGCGTGCCGGTGAACACCAAATCGATTGGCGGGAACGTCTGGGTGTCGTTGCTTGGCGACCTGCCCCTGGTTGTCGTGGCAATCTTCATAATCCTGGTGCTCACCAAGGCCGGGGGTGGTGCGCGGCGGCTCCTTTCGTTCGGCCAGATCGGTCCCCGCTCGGGCCAGGGGGAGAAGCCCACGACGACCTTCGCCGATGTAGCGGGCGCCGACGAAGCCGTGGAGGAGCTGCGGGAGGTAAAGGAGTTCCTGGAGTCGCCGACGGCGTTCGAGGACATGGGGGCCAAGATCCCGCGGGGCATCCTTCTGCACGGGCCTCCCGGGACTGGCAAGACTTTGCTGGCCAGGGCGGTGGCTGGCGAGTCGGGGGCACGTTTCTTCTCGATCTCGGGGTCGGATTTCGTGGAGATGTTCGTGGGGGTCGGCGCGGCGCGGGTCCGTGACCTGTTCGTCAAGGCTCGGTCTCAGGCGCCCTCGATCGTCTTCGTGGATGAGATCGACGCAGTGGGCCGCCACCGCGGCTCGGGCATGGGCGGGGGCCACGACGAGCGGGAGCAAACGCTCAACCAGCTCCTGGTCGAGATGGACGGCTTCGACCCCGCGGCCGGGGTTATCCTCATCGCTGCCACCAACCGACCGGACATCCTGGATCCCGCCCTCTTGCGCCCCGGCCGGTTCGACCGCCAGATCGTGGTGGATCGCCCCGACCTGGTTGGGCGGCGGGCAATACTGGCGGTTCACAGCCGGGACAAGCGGCTGGCGCCGAGCGTGGACCTGGACATCCTGGCTCGCCGGACTCCCGGGTTCACCGGCGCCGACCTGGCCAACCTGGTGAACGAGGCGGCCCTGCTGGCGGCGCGGCACAGGGGGGACTCGATCGGGATGGCCGACATGGAGGAGGCGATCGACCGGACCCTGGCTGGCCCGGAGCGCCGGACCCGGCTCATGTCGGACAAGGAGAAGCAGGTGATCGCCTACCACGAGGGCGGTCACACCCTGGTGGGACACGTCCTGGTCCACGCTGATCCGGTGCACAAGGTGTCGATAGTTGCCCGGGGCCAGGCGCTTGGCTGGACACTCTCGCTGCCCCTGAACGACCGCTACCTGGTGACCCGATCCGAGCTGAGCGACCAGCTGAGCGTGCTGATGGGCGGGCGGGTGGCAGAGGAGCTGGTCTTCTCCGAGTCCACGACCGGAGCCCAGAACGACATTGCCAAGGCGACGGAGATCGCGCGGGCCATGGTCACCGAGTTCGGGATGAGCGACAAGCTGGGCCCGAGGTTCTTGGCCAAGGCGCACGGGGAGCGATTTCTGGGCCTGGAGATGGGGTCTCGATCCGAGCTTTCCGACGACATGGCGGCAATGGTGGACGCCGAGGTGGGACAGCTGCTGGCCGACGCCTACGAGCGGGCGGGGATGATAGTGGCGACGCACCGGGAGACCTTGGAATGCCTCGCGGAGGCTTTGATCAGCCAGGAGACTCTGGGTCCGGACGAGCTGGCCGAGATACTCGGGCACCTGGCACCCTGGCCAGTGGTCGGCGCCGTGCCCCCGCCCGGGTCCCCAAGCGCCGAGCCCCCACCCGGGTCCCCAAGTGCCGTGCCCGGGGCGGTTCCCACGCCACGGCCCGCCACAAACCCCGACGCTCCCCGGATTGCTGCGGTGGAAGGTCGGTGAGCGCACCAGGAGGTGTCGACTTGGAGAGGGCGCAGGCGGCGGTCCGCGAGTTCCTGGCCGCGATTGGTGAGGATCCCGATCGCGAGGGCCTGGTAGAGACGCCCCGTCGGGTGGCCGCAATGTACGCCGAGCTGCTGGCCGGTCACTACGAGGACCCGGCCAGGCATCTGAAGTCCACCTTTGCCGCGGACCACGACGAGATGGTCATGGTGCGCGATATCGCCTTTACGTCGCTGTGCGAGCACCACATGGCGCCTTTTGTTGGCAAGGCTCACGTTGCCTACATTCCCAGCGAGGACGGCAGGATCACCGGACTTTCCAAGCTTGCCCGGCTGGTGGAGGGCTATGCGCGCCGGCTACAGGTGCAGGAGCGACTGACCAGTCAAGTTGCCGATGCCATGGAGCAGGCCCTTTGCTCCCGTGGGGTGCTGGTGGTCGTCGAGGCCGAGCACATGTGCATGTCCATGCGGGGGGTGAACAAGCCCGGAGCGGCAACCGTGACCTCGGCGGTGAGAGGCATATTCCGAGAGGACGCTGCCACCAGGGCCGAGGCCATGGCCTTTATTCAGGCTCACCGGTAGCTCAGCCATGCGAGCCCTTGTGATGGGGGTCTTGAATGTCACCCCGGACTCGTTTTGGGACGGCGGGCGCTGGGCGGATCCCGAGGCGGCCGTGGTGAGGGGCCTGGCGATGATTGCGGAAGGGGCTGACATCGTCGACGTCGGTGGGGAGTCGAGCCGCCCAGGGGCGACGCCGGTTGCGTTGGCCGAGGAGGCGCGGCGCGTGCTGCCGGTGATCACGGCCCTGGCCCCCCACGTGCGAGTGTCGGTGGACACGGTCAAAGCTGCGGTGGCCGAGGCTGCCATCGAGGCCGGGGCGACCCTGGTCAACGATATCTCGGCGTCGCTGGCGCCGCTTGCTGCGGCGGCTGGCGTGGGCTGGGTGGCGATGCACATGAGGGGCACCCCGGCGGACATGCAGCGCGCGGCGTGCTACGAGGACGTGGTAAGCGAGGTCTGTGAATGGCTGGCTGGTCGGGCGTTGTGGGGGTCAGAGCTCGGTTTGGGCGAGGTTTGGGTGGACCCTGGGATTGGCTTTGCCAAGACCGCAACTCACAACCTGGCCCTCCTCCGCCACCTCGATCAGGTCGTCGGGCTGGGATACCCTGTGCTTGTCGGCACCAGCCGCAAGAGCTTTCTCGGTCCGCTCAGTGCCCCTGCGGACCTGGGCCCGCGCACCAGTCCGGGGGATCGCCTGGAGGCGTCGCTCGCGACCGCCGTCTGGGCTGTCGAGCAGGGGGTGCAGATGGTGCGGGTCCACGATGTGTCGGCGACAGTGCAGGCTCTGACATTGCAAGGCGCGCGGCCCGTAGGCTGCGAGCGGAGGCCTTCGTGACCGGGCGCTGGGCGGCGGGAATCATCCCGCGCAACTTTGTCTGGGTTATCCGAGACCACTTGGCAGTGAGCGAGCGTCCTGGCGGCTACTCCCGCAATCACCGCCCGGTCAGGCGAACCGAAGAGATCGTGTGGTTGAAGGTCAACGGTTTCACCCGGGTCGTGTCACTGCTTGGTTCGCCCCATAATCTACACGCCTATGACGAGATGGACCTAGCATGGGCCCACCAGCCGTTTGGTCCCAATGCTGACCCCAAGGTCGTGCTGCCCGGGCTCTACGGCCGGCTCGAGCGGTGGCTGGCCGAGGGCGAGCGGGTGCTGGTTCACCAAGAGGAGCTGGGCGACAGGCTCATGGGGGCGGTCGCTGGATACTTGATCTGGACGGGAGGGTTGCCAACGTGCACCCAGGCGGTAGCCGGTGTCGAGCAGATGATGCGCCGGCGGATGGCGCCTGAGGGGCGCGAGCTGGTTCAGCTGGCATCCCAGCTGAAAGCGTTCCAAGGGGACCCGGCCCAGGGACCCCTCCCCCGAACCTGCCCGGACCCGCAATCTGGGCGACCGGATGGAGCCTGATGGCGCCGGGTGACCCCGCCGTGCCGCGCGAAGTGCAGGCCGGCCAGCAGGATCACATCCAGCTTCATGGCCTGCGGGTTCTTGGTATCCACGGAGTCGGGCCGGCTGAGCGTCTGAATCCGCAGCCCTTCGAGGTCGACGTGGACCTCATGCTGGACCTGGGGCCAGCCGGGCGGAGCGATGACCTGGCCCTAACCGTCGACTACGGCGCCGTCCTCGAGGGGGTGGCCAGAGTTGTCGCCGAGAAGAGCTTCTGCCTGCTGGAGGCCCTGGCCGAGGCCATCGCCATCGAGGTCCGGTCTGATCCTAGGGTTGCGGAGGTGTCGGTGAGCGTGCGCAAGCTTCGACCGCCAGTACCCTTGGATGTCGCATCGGTGGGAGTGCGGATCACGCGGCGGGCGCCGTGAGCCGGCGCGCCTTTATCGGGCTAGGCTCCAATCTGGGGAACCGTCGGGCACTGTTGGAGGCGGCGGTTGCGGCCATGCCCGACGTGGTCGCCCTCTCCCCGGTCTACGAGTCCGACCCGGTCGGCGGTCCACCTGGGCAGGGGCCGTACCTCAACATGGTCGTCGAGCTGAGCACCGAGCTCGGCCCTCAGGCCCTGCTGGAGATGGCAAGGGTCCTCGAGCAGGGCGCTGGGCGCCAGCGGGTCGAGCGGTGGGGGTCTCGCACCCTGGATGTGGACATCTTGGTGGTGGGCGATCTCCGGGTGGAAGAGCCAGACCTGATCGTGCCCCACCCGCGATTAGCAGAACGGGCCTTTGTTCTGGTCCCCCTCAATGACCTGGCACCCGAGGTGGTGACCCGCCTGGCTGGCGACGACTGGCGCGCGGGGCTGGCCGGCGGCGTCAGTCTGGTCGCGAACCGCAGCTCAGCTCAGCTCAGCCAGGTCCGCCGGTGTTGCCGACCTCGTATGGAGGCGCAAGGGTAAGGACGGCGCTCACGATGTGTTCGCGGCTCGTGCCGATCTCGTCGCCAGCGTCCTCGAATCGGGCGGCGATGGCGGCCAGATTCTCGTTGCCGACGGCCTCCCGGAACCAGCGCGAGTAGTCCCCGCGCTCCAGGTGGGCCTGCCAGGTCGGTTCGTCCACCACCTCGGCCAGCTGGACAAACTCGGACAGGTTGTGGGCAGCCAGGCCGGGTGCCCCCTCGTGGGAGCGGAAGACGAAGCACTGCGCTGAGCCAAGGTCGCGAGCCGCAGGATGGTGACGTCCTCGACCAGAGCCGCCGGCCCCTGCCGGCGGGCCGAGACACAACGAACCCTGGGCCCGCGCAGCGCGCGATGTGTCGCCACTAGCAACTAGCCGGGCCAGCTCGATCTGGGGATTGTCCTCGATGCCGATCAGCCGATCGCTGGCATGCTCGGTGGCCCTGATGATCTCATTGAGCTTGAGCTGGGTCGCCTGGTTGTCTCGGTTGTGGGTGTGCTGCATCACCACGAGAAGCAAAAGGGCAAGGATGGGCGCCCCAGCCGTGGCACTGAGCTCCCATGCCGACGAGAAGCCCACGAACGGCCCGATGACCAACCATATGAACGCGGCGATGACCAGCAGAGAGCTGAAGGGGGGAGCGCCTGCGATGTTCCGGATGTGATTGGAGAGGCGGGGGAACCAGGGGCTAAGGGCCTTTACGAGAACAACCTGCGCGGCGAAGCCGCTCAAATGCGGTCCTCATCAGGGCTATAGCTGAGCCAGCCGCCCAGGTTGTTCTCTGCCAGGCCCTAACCGGGCTCATGGCGTGATCGCGATCGTGGGCCCGCCCGCGGGCCAATCCTCTGGTCAGGATCATCCGAGCTGGCAAGCTCCCGTCTCGCCGGCAAGATGGTTTGGTAGTCGAACTAACTTGCTACGTTGTGTCCATGAGCGAGTCGCCCAACGTCAATGTGGCGTCGGAGCCTGTCGAAGCGGTTCGGGCCCTGGCTCGGGCCTCGCGCGTGTTGGATCGGTGCTCGGGTGAGCTCAGTCTGGCTCACTACCGCGTGTTGTCGGCGATTGCCTCGGGCGATCAAAGAGCCTCGCGGATCGCGCTCAAGCTTGCCATGGGCAAACCGACCGTCAGCGCGACGGTGGAATCGCTGTTCCAGCGCGGCTTGTTGACCCGTTCGGGAGTGCAAGGCGATCAGCGAGCCGCAGCGCTGCATCTGACCCCGGAGGGCGAGCTGATTCTCGGGAGAGTCGAGGCCACTATGAGCGAGCGGGTCAAGGACCTGTGCGACCGGACACCCGAACCCGCGCAAGTGATGCAGGCGCTGGCCTGGATCGGAGCGGCAATCGAAGCCATGGCGGCTGAGGCCCACTCCAGGGTAACCAAGTGAGCACCGAACGTCGGGCCACAGCGGGGCCGACCCCGCGCGCCGACCCCCCCACCAAGGCGGGGCCGACCCCCCGCGCCGACCCTCCCACCACCGCTGAGCAGCCAGGATGGGTGCGCCGGCTGTGGGGATACATGCTCCGGCACCGGCGGGACGTGGTCTTGTCGCTTGGCGGCGCGGTTCTTGGGAGCGCGTGCCTGGCAGTGGTCCCCCTCATCGAGCGCCAGATCGTCGACGGCGTCATCATCAAGCACACCTCCGCGCTCTGGCCCTGGCTGATGGCCCTGATCGCACTGGCGGTAGCCGCCTTCGGGTTCGCCTACCTCCGGCGCTACCGGGGTGGTCGGATGGCACTTGCCGTGCAGTACGACTTGCGCAACGACATGCACGACCACCTGTGCTCGATGGACTTCGCCAACCTGGACCGCATGCCCACTGGTCAGGTGGTCGGGCGGGCCAACTCCGACTCGGCCCTGGTACAGGGGCTTCTCAGCTACTTCCCGATCATGAGCGGCAACGTCTTGCTGATGCTGGCCTCCCTTGGCGTTATGATCTACCTGGCGCCCCTGCTGGCCCTCGTGGGTGTGGTTCTCGTGCCCGCGCTCGTGGCGATCTCGTACCGCATGCGGTCGCGGGTCTTTCCTGCCACCTGGGACGCCCAGCAGCGCGAAGGTGACGTGATCCAGTTGGTGGACGAGGGCGTCAACGGCGTGCGGGTGGTGAAGGCCTTTGGCCAGGAGGACCGGGAGTTGGGGCGTGTGGTCGATGCGGCATCGACGCTCTACGGGTCGCAGATGCGGGCGGTCCGGCTCCAATCTCGCTACCAGCCCCTGCTCGAGGCGGTGCCCACCGTCGGCCAGCTAGCCGTCCTTGCCCTCGGCGGTTACCTGGCCCTGCGCCACCGGATCACCCTCGGGACCTTCCTGGCTTTTTCGACCTACGTCGCCCAGATGATGGCGCCAGCTCGCCGCCTTGCGGGCGTCCTCACCATCGGCCAGCAAGCCCGGGCAGGCCTCGAGCGAATCTTCCAGCTCCTTGATCTCCGCCCGCAGGTCACCGACCCACCCGGAGCCGTCGAGCTTGCCGAGCTGAGAGGTGAGATCGATCTCTGCGATGTCCACTTTGCTTACCAAGGGGGCAAGCGTGTGCTGGAGGGCTTCTACCTTCACGTTCGCCCCGGCGAGCGGGTGGCTCTCGTGGGGCCCAGCGGGTGCGGGAAGTCGACCGCGGCCATGCTTATCTCGCGCTTCTACGACCCCGACCAGGGAGCCGTGCTGGTCGACGGGCACGATGTGCGGGACCTATCGTTGCGCTCTTTGCGTCGCCAGGTCGGCGTGGTGTTCGAAGAGAGCTTCTTGTTCTCGGTCACGGTGCGCTCCAACATCGCCTACGGGTGTCCCGACGCCACCGACGCGCAGGTCGAGGCGGCGGCTCGGGTCGCCCAGGCTCACGAGTTCATCGAGCAGCTCCCACGGGGTTATGACACCGTTGTGGGGGAGAGGGGCCTGAGCCTCTCGGGCGGGCAACGTCAGCGCATCGCCCTCGCCCGGGCGATCCTGTACGACCCGCGGATCCTGATCCTCGACGACGCGACCAGCGCCATAGACGCCACGATCGAAGAGTCCATACGCGATGCCCTCCGCAGTGTCCTGGCCGCTCGGACCACCCTGCTCATCGCCCATCGTCGTTCCACCCTGCATCTGGCTGACCGGATTGTTGTCATGGAGCACGGCCGGGTCGTGGAGGAGGGGACCCACGACGAGCTACTTGTGAGCAGTGCCACCTACCGCCGCCTGCTGGCAGGGCTGGACGACGGCGGGGCCCAGCGGGCCGGTGCCCGGATCGAGGCACTGGCGGCCATCGTCGCGCCCGGCGGGCCCGGCGGCACCACCGCGCCCGGCGGACCCGGCGGCACCACTGACTCAACCGTGCCGGGGGGCACCACCGACCCGGCGTGGACCGCTGCGAGCCGGGGTGTGGACGGCTGTCGAGTTGGCGTGCGGACCATCGGGGCACCGAGCCTGGGCCCAGGTCTTCGAGCCGGGGGAGGAGGCTGGCGCCTGAACCTGGCGCCCACCCCCGAGCTCCTGGCTCGTGTGGAGTCGCTGCGACCAGTGCGCGACTCGCCCTCCCTCGACCTGGCAACGGAGTCCAGGCACGATCGGGCCTTCAGCCTGGGACGATTGCTGTCCGAGTTCAGAAAGCCGCTCCTCATCGGCCTGGCATTGGTGATCCTGGACGCGCTTGCGTCTCTGGCCGGTCCGATCCTGGTCAAGACGGGGATAGACAGCGGGGTGTCGGTCGGCTCGGCGACCGTGCTGTTCGTGGCCTCGGGTGTCTACCTCATGATCACCCTGGCCGACCTGATCGTCGAGATTGGCGACACCTTCGTCACGGGCCGTGCCGCCCAGCGGATCATGCTGTCACTGCGGATCCGGATCTGGGCGCAACTTCAGCGCCTGTCGCTCGACTACTACGAGCGCGAGATGGCTGGGCGGATCATGACCCGCATGACCACCGATGTCGATCAGTTCGAGTCGCTCATCGAGAATGGGCTGCTCTCGGCGCTGGTCGCGATCGTCACCTTCGTCGGCGTGGGCGCGGCGCTGCTATTGATCAACCCCAATCTCGGGCTCCTCACCCTCACCGTGGTGGTCCCGCTGGCTGTCGCCACGGTCGCCTTCCGCCGCCGGGCGGCCCGCCTCTACGACATGGCTCGGGAGCGGATCGCCATTGTCAACGCAGACTTCCAAGAGAGCCTTTCGGGCGTGCGGGTGGCGCAGGCTTTCGTCCACGAGACCGAGACCAAGCGGCGCTTTCACCGGCTCGGTCTCGACTATCTCGAAACGCGCGTGGCCGCCCAGCGACTGGTGGCCACCTATTTCCCGTTCGTCCAGCTCCTCTCGGCGGCCGCCGACGCGATCGTGCTTGGGGTGGGGGCGGGACTGGTCTTGAGGGGGCAGCTCAGCTCCGGCGCTCTGATTGCATTCATCCTCTACATAGACCTGTTCTTCTCGCCGATCCAGCAGCTCTCCCAGGTCTTCGACTCCTGGCAGCAGACCCGGGTCTCGGTCAGTCGCATCTCCGGGCTCATGGCTCTCGATACCCTCACGCCTCAGCCGGACCAACCTGTGGTGCCCAGGCGGCTGAGCGGCGCCATCACCATAGACAACGTCCGGTTCTCCTATCCCACGTCGCCCGGCCGGCCAGCTGGCTCCGAGCGGCGCGGCCCAACCGATCCCCGGGACCTCCGATCGCCGGATGCGATTCCCACCAAGCCGCCTGAGGCGCTTCGAGGTATCGACCTGCGCATAGAAGCAGGGGAGACGGTGGCGCTGGTGGGTGAGACCGGAGCAGGCAAGTCGACGGTGATGAAGCTGTTAGCCCGCTTCTACGACCCCGATGAGGGCGCCGTGAGTGTCGACGGGCACGAGCTTTCGGCGCTCGACCTTCGGAGCTTTCGTCGTCAGCTCGGCTACGTGCCCCAGGAGGCCTTCCTGTTCTCCGGCACGATCCGGGACAACATCGCCTACGGGCGGCCTGAGGCGGTGGACGCCGAGATAGAGGCGGCGGCGCGGGCGGTTGGGGCACACGACTTCGTCGCCGAGCTGCCCGGCGGTTACCTGCACGAGATATCGGAGCGGGGGAGGTCGCTGTCGGCCGGCCAGCGGCAGCTGATCGCCCTGGCCCGCGCCGAGCTGGTCGATCCCGTCGTGCTCCTGCTGGACGAAGCCACCTCCAATCTCGACCTGGCGACCGAGGCGCGGGTGGCTGCAGCCATGCAGCAAGTCTCGAACGGCCGCACCACCGTGGTGATCGCGCACCGACTCGAAACGGCAAAGGCGGCTGATCGGATCGTGGTGCTGGACAAGGGTCAGGTGGCCGAGGTTGGCACGCATGAGGAGCTGCTGAAGAGAGCGGGGCGGTACTCTTTGATGTGGCAGGCGTTCGAGATGGTTGGCAGCGGGGAGCCGGAGGTCCGAACTGTCGCATAGGGCCCGGCGGCCGGGCCAACCGGGGCGTACCCCTAAAGTCCGACTCTCCCGTGCCGATGAACACTGCAATGAGAGCAACCTGTATCGGCGCCCTTCGCTCTGGCATAGCGGTGCTGGTCCTGGCTGGCGGCCTGGCAACGGTCGTGAACATTGCGGCGGCCGGACCAGCCCAGGCCCTCGGGATCCTGCCGCCCGCCAACCCGCCCGCCAACCGGGCCCTTGACCCTGCTCAAGTCGCGGCCTGTGAGCAGGCAGGAGCCAACCTGTCGGCCAGCTGTGAGCAGGAGGCGCTGGCCCAGATCGACGCCGCGCGGTCCTCCGAGGGTGTCGGGCCCATGACGCTGCCGAGCGATTATCTGGCGCTTACCGCCGCGGAAAAGCTGGCTGCCGTGATCGCTCTCGAGCGTTCAGATCGAGGACTGCCAGTGCCCGCGGGCCTGGTTGCCGCGTACAACCAGGACGCACAGGTTGGCGCCGACACCTATACCGACCCTGCGGCCCCCTCAGGGTACGCAACGTTCGGGAGCATTGAGGCCGAGGGCCTTTACTCGGTGCTGCTCACCGACTACGAGTGGATGTACGACGACGGCTACGGCTCGGCCAACGTCGACTGCACCAGCCCGTCGGGCTCCGGATGCTGGGTGCACCGAGACGTCATCCTGGGCAACTACTCTGCCACGCCGTACTTCTACATGGGAGCGGCGCAGGGCACGGGCGCAGTCCCGGTCTACTCGGCTGTCCTGGTCGCATCCACCCAGTCTCGGGCGGTGCTCTACTCACCTCAGCCGCCGGATTCCAAGATCGTCCTGACCCGCCTGGCCGGCACCAACCGGGACCTCACCTCTGTAGCGGTGAGCCAGGACAGCCTTCCCACCAACGGCAGTGCTGGAGCGGTGGTGTTGGCCACCGACGCCAACTACCCCGATGCGCTTGCCGGCACGCCCCTGGCCGTCGCTCTGGGTGCCCCAGTGCTGTTGACCACCCCGACAACCCTCGACCCGGCGGTCGCTACCGAGATCAAACGGGTGCTTCCACAAGGCGGGACCGTTTACATCCTCGGCGGTTCGGCGGCGGTAGCCCCAGCCGCCGCCTCCCAGGTGCAGGCTCTCGGCTATGCGGTCGTGCGCGAGGCCGGCCCGAATCGCTTCGGCACGGCGCTGGCCATCGCCAGCGCTCTGGGCGACCCCTCCACTGTCTTTGTGGCCGATGGGGCCCAGTTCGCGGATGCCCTGGTTGCCGGACCTGCCGCGGCTCAGGTCCACGGCGCGATCCTGTTGAGCAACGGCGACTCCCTGCCTCCCGACACGGCGGCGTACCTGGGCGCGCACCCAGGCGTTGCATACGCGGTTGGTGCAGGAGCCCAGGCCGCCGACCCCCAAGCACACGCCGTGGGCGGTCCCGACAACTACGCGACCTCGGTGGCGGTGGCTCAGGCGTTCTTCGGGTCGACCAGGAGTGCCGGCTTTGCCTCGGAGGCGACCTATCCCGACGAGCTGTCCGGCGATGCCCGCATCGCCGCCGAGGGCGCTCCGATGCTCCTGGCGCCCCCGACCGGCGCGCTGCCGTCGTCTATCGCGTCGTACCTGTCCAGCTCGGCCATCACCTCGGGCTACTTGTACGGGGGCACGTCGGCAGTGAGCTCAGGCGTGCAAGCCGAGATCGCCAGCCTCTAGCAACGGATGGTCGCCCTTCATTTCCCGGTCAGCCTCCGAGCGGCGCCGTCGGGGGCCTTTCCCTCCGGGTGGGCGTGAACTCGCAGGGCAGGCGTTTGATGCCGTTGATGAAGTGGGAGCGCAGCCGCTCGGGCTCGGCGACTGGGTGGATGTCGGGCAAGCGGGCGAACAGGGCTCGGAACATGGAGGTGATCTCCAGGCGAGCCAGATGAGCGCCAAGGCAGTAGTGCGGCCCGTAACCGCCGAAGCTCACATGGCGGTTCTCGACCCTCCGCAGGTCGAAGCTGCACGGCGCCTCGAAGGCCGCCTCGTCCCGATTGGCCGAGTTGTAGAACAGCACGACCTTCTCCCCTTGGCCCAGCTGCTGCCCCCCCAATGTCGCATCGCAGGTCAGGGTGCGCCGCGTCTGCATCACCGGCGTGGCCCAGCGCACGATCTCATCCACCGCCCGAGGTGCCATCGCCTCGAAGTCGGCTGCCCAAGCGGCCTGCTGTGCGGGATGCGAGCCCAGCGTGACCAATCCCCAGTTGATCGCGTTGCGCGTGGTCTCGTTGCCCGCCACGACGAGGAGGATGAACGCTGAGGCCAGCTCGTCGAACGAGAGGCGCTCCCCGTCCAGCTCGGCGGTCACCAGGGCCGAGGTCACGTCGTCGGTGGGATCCGCCTCACGGGCACGCCCGAGAGCGCGAACCAGTTCTCCCATCTCTATCCCGGCGCGCAGCACGGCTCCCAGCAGATCGGCGTCCTGGGCCAGCAGCTCGGGGTCCGTCGCTCCCACCAGGAGGTCGCTTCGCTCCAGGACGAAGGACTGCTCGCTCGCCGGAACTCCCATCAGCTCGCAGATGACCCGCATTGGCAGCAACGAGGCCACCTCAGTGGCGAAGTCGCACTGACCCCGTTCGCAGACCGAGTTGAGGATCGTGGTGGTGATCCGCTCGACCTGTCCCTGCAGCAACGCCAGGCGCTTGGGCGTGAAGGCTCGGGACACGATCCGGCGGAGCCGGGCATGCCGGGGATCGTCGGCGTTGATCATCCCGCCGAAGTACTCGCGGAACGCCTCGGGCAGGTCGATCACCGTCGTGGCGCCCTGGCCCGAGCAGAACACGTCTGAGCGCTTGCTGGCCTCCACCACGTCGGCATAACGGGTGACGGCCCAGTAGCCCGGCCCCTTCGGAAGGCCGATGATCTCCGGCTCCTCGAAGAACGCGATCGGCCGCTCCCGCCGCAGCGTCGCGAACGCAGCCTCCCGCATCGGCAGCGGCAGCGCCCAAAACCCCACGATGTCCGACAGGTCGATCTCGTCGACGTTCACGGCACCCATCCTCCCCGACGGCCAGCCGGCAGGTTTGGTCAAGCTGGCAGCCCCCTACCATATTGGGCGTGCCTGGTTTCGAGCGTGACTTGCGGTGGCGGCGTCGTCCAAGCGCCTGAGCGGTGCCCAACCCAGCGCCGGCCGGCCCCGAAGCGCACAGACCGGCCGGGGACGCGCCGCCCTTGCCGGAGGTTTGGGGGGAGCCGCCAGGGGGGTGCGCCAAAAGTTCGAGACCGCGGCCGGCGGCCCGGCGCGGGCCAGGGTCATCGTCGTCCTGGCGGCGGTCCTGGCTCTGAGCAGTGCCGACACCGCGACCGTGGGGGCGGCGGCCACCCAGCTCCGCTTCGCCTTGCACATCTCCAACGGCGACATTGGGCTGCTGGTGGCGATCCCCCTCATCATGGGTGCGTTGTTCAGCGTGCCCTTCGGCGTCCTGGCCGACCGGACCCGGCGCACCAGCCTCTTGTCCTTCGTCATCATCTTGTGGGGCGTGGCGATGATCGCCAGTGCTTCGGTCAGCAAGTTCTCCTCCCTGCTGCTGGTGCGGGTGGGCTTGGGCGCGGTCACCGCCGCCGCCGGACCCCTGGTTGCCTCCCTGGTGGGGGACTACTTTCCCGCCCGGGAGCGCGGCAAGATCTACGGCTACATCCTGTCCGGCGAGCTGCTGGGGGCGGGGTTCGGCTTCATGATCAGCGGGGACCTGGCCCCGTTGTCGTGGAGGGCCTCCTTTTTGATCCTTGCGCTGCCTGCGATCGCGATCGCGACCGCGGTCCGCCGGCTCCCCGAGCCTGCTCGAGGCGGGGCCACCCAGATGGTTGCCGGGGCGGCGCGCATCGGGGGATACAGGTCTCGGGCCGAGGCCCACAGGGCGCGCCTATCCGCCACTGCCGCGGCAGCTACGACACCACGGGACCCGGCGTCCGCGGCGTCCCGAGCCGAGCCAGTGGCGACCGACGCCCAGCGCATCGCGGCCGAACAGGGGATTGCCCCCGTGGAGCGCATGATCCTGCGCAGCGACCCACGCAAGATGAGCCTGCCAGCCGCGGTTCGCTACATACTGGGCCTGCGCACCAACATCATCCTGATCGCCTCGGGGGCGGCTGGGTACTTCTTCCTGTCCGGCGTGGAGACCTTCGGTCTCGAGTTCTCCAAGTCGCACTACAGCGTGAACCAGGTCGAGGCCACCCTGCTGATGCTGGTGCTCGGCGGTGGGGCACTGCTGGGCGTGCTGGTCGGGGGGCGCCTTGGTGACTCCCTGCTGCACCGGGGGCACCTGAACGGGCGGGTCCTGGTCGGGGCGATAGGTGCCCTGGTGAGTGTCGTCGCCTTCATTCCGGCGCTCATCCTGCACAGCGCGGCCAGCGCCCTGCCGTACCTAATGATCGCGGCCTTTGCCCTCGAGGCCCAAGTTCCTCCCATGGACGCAGCCCGCCTCGACATCGTGCCCCCCTTGCTGTGGGGCCGGGCGGAGGGGGTCCGCACCTCGCTGCGCACCGGCGCCCAGGCCCTGGCACCGCTGATCTTCGGGGCGCTGGCGGACGGGATCGGGCTGCAGGACACCTTCGCGATCATGCTCGTGCCTCTGGCGGCGGGAGCGGTGATCCTGTTCAGGGCCCTGCGCACCTACCCCGTCGACGTGGCGACGGCCGTGGCGTCCACGGCGGCCTTCCACGACCGGCCACGGGTCCGTTAGAAGCTCTTAAGAAATTGAGTCCGTGCCCATTCCATAGAAGCGCCCTCTCACCACCCGGCGCGCCAGCCGGGTGACCCGGCGGTAGCCCTGGCGCAGCTCGGTGGGCGTGGTGTCGAGGGAGTGCGCCAGGGCGGCGAGACGGTCCGCGGCGACGGGCAGGGAGTCGGTCGGGGCCCCACCCATGAGCGCCCAGCGGTTGCGGATCTGCTCGCACCGCCGGTAGGCATCGGTGAGCATGGCGTGCTCGGCCCTGTCCAGGGCCCCGGCGGCCGCGAGGGCCGCGAGGGCATCCATCGTCCCTGGTGAGCGCACCTTGTGGGCCAGCTGGAGCAGCTGGGCCGTCCACTCGACATCGGCCAGGGCACCGGGACCGAGCTTGAGGTGGAACTGGGGGTCCTCCCCGGCTGGCACCCGCTCGCGCTCGATCCTGGCTTTCAAGCGCCTGATCTGGCGGGCTTCGTCCTCGCCAAAAGGGGCCTCCCACACGAAGTGGTCCACCAGCCTGCCAAAGGCAGCGCCGAGCACCGGGTCCCCGGCAACCGGGCGCGCCCTGATGAGCGCTTGGCGTTCCCAGGTGCCCGCCCAGCGCTCGTAGTAGGCGGTATAGGCCGAGAGGCTCCTCGCCAGGGGGCCCTGCCGGCCCTCGGGACGCAAGTTGGGGTCCACTCGGAATACCTGCTCAGCCACGTTGGGTCCCCCGTTGAGCAAGTGCAGCAGTGCCTCGGCTGCGGCCTCACCGGCCCGGTTGTCGCCGCCGTCCGGGAGAACCACCAGCAGGTCGAGATCGCTGGCGTAGGAGAGCTCCGCCCCCCCAAGGCGCCCCATGGCGATGATCGCCATGGGCACGGGGCGCTCCTGCGCATCGAGGGCGGCTTCCAGGACCGCCTCGGCCAGTGTGCTGAGGGCGGTGCCGGTCCCTTCAACGTCGTCCAGGCCCAGCAAGTCCCTGGTGGCGATGCGCAGGAGCTGGGTCCGCTTGAAGCGCAGGAGCGCCCGGCTGGGCGACCCAGCGGTGGAGACCACCGCCCGCGCCCGGTCCACCAGCTCGGCCCGCCCCGCCAGGACCAGCGAGGCGTCGTCGCCAAGGGTTGGGATCAGGGTGGGCTCATGGCGCACAAGCTCGTGAAGCGGCCCACTGGTGCCCAGTATCCGGCACAGTCGTCTGGCTGCCAGGGGCGAATCCCTGAATGTGCTCACGAGCAGCGCCCGCCGGTGCGCCCCATCGGCAAGCGTGCGCAGCCGGAGCAGCCCGGCCTCGGGGTCCGGCTCCTCGGAGAGCCACGCCAGCACCAACGGCAGCATCTGGGCCATCAGCCGGGACGACCGGGTGAGGCCCCGGGTCAGCTCACCCAGCGCCGCCCTGGTGCGGGCGGCGTCGCTGAAGCCAAACGCAGCGAGGCGCTCTGACACTGCGGCGGCTCCCATCGCGGGAGCGGCCTCGGGTGACCCGGCTTGGGTACCCTCCAGCGGTGCCGCCGAGGCTGGCCGTGAGGGCAGTATCGCGAAGGCCTCCATCAGGGGACGGAAGTACAGCCTCTCGTGAATCTCCCGGGCCGCGCTGCGGTGACGGCGCAGATCGTCGTCGAAGCTGGCGAGCGCGCTGGCGCTGGCGCGGTCCCGGTAGCCGAGCACCCTGGCCAGCTGGGTCCGTACCGCCGGGTCTGCGGGCACGGCGTGGACCTGGCGTTCTTCCACCAGCTGGAGCCGGTGCTCCACCTTGCGGAGGAACCGGTAGGACGCCTCCATCACCTGCGCGTCTCCCGGGGAGATATACCCGGCGCGGCCCAGCTCGGCCAGGGCCGCCAGGGTGGAGGGAGCCCGTAACGCCGGGTCACTCCTTCCGTGGACCAGCTGCAGGAGCTGGACGGAGAACTCGACGTCCCTGATCCCGCCCGGACCGGACTTCACCTCGCGCTTTGCCAGGCCCCGGCGGGTCAGGACCGCCTCGGTGCGGGCCTTCATCTCCCTGGCCTGGCGGATCTCGGCGACCCCCCAGGGTCGGTTCCAGACCACCTCGGCCGCCGCACGGGCAAAATCGTCTCCGAGCGCCGGGTCTCCTCCCACCGGGCGGGCCTTGATCAGCGCTTGGAGCTCCCACGGTTCGACCCAGCGCTCCCAGTAGGTCATGTACGACGGTAAAGAGCGCACCAGCGCCCCGGCCCGACCCTCTGGCCGCAGCGCCATGTCCACCCGGTAGCACATACCCACCAAGTCCAGGACGGTCCTCGCGGCTGATGTGGCGCCGTCGTCACCCACGAACATCAGGTCCACATCGCTCGAGTAGTTGAGCTCGTTGGCCCCGAGCTTGCCCATGCCGATCACGGCGAGGGCGGAGTCCGGGGCCCCGATGAGCAGGGCTGCGCCGATCACGTCGTCCGCAAGGCGGGCCAGCGCCGCCCCGACGATCTCCAAGTCGTCGAGGCCGCACAGATCCCGCGCGGCGATCCGCATCAGCTCGAGATGCTTCCAGGCGACCAGGCCGGGGGGGCCGGCCGATGGGTCCAGCGATGGGCGGCGGTCCAGGTGGGCGAGGACGTCCAGAGCGCCCGGGTTGGTCTGGCATAGCCGGGCGATCGAGCGGCTGGCGGCCAGCGCGCCCACCAGAGCCTCGGCTAGGGGCCGGTTGGTCTCGAGCCGCGCGGGAAGCCCCGGATCGGCCTCGGTCAACCGGGTCAGGACCTGGCTGACGGCACCGGGCGCGGCGGAGCCGGCAACCAGGCTGGCAAGGGCTCTCACTGGGCTCAGTCTTGCCGTTGTGGCCCGCGGTGGCTACCCGAGCCCGTAGCCTCTGGGATTCATGGCCGCTATCCGCGTAGCTGCCTGCCAGCTCAACCCTGCGGTCGGCGACCTGGAGGCCAACGTGAGGGCGATCCTTGCCGCCCTGGCCCGAGCCGAGGAGGCGGGTTGTGACCTGGCCGTGTTCGGGGAGCTGGCGATCACCGGGTACCCGCCCGAGGACCTGCTCCTCAAGGGTGGCTTCGTCGCCGACAATCTCGCCGCTCTGGAGCAGGTCGCCAGCGCCACCAGGCACTGCGCCGCGGTGGTCGGATTCGTCGAGGCGGCGCAGCATCTGCACAACGCGGCCGCGATCTGCGTGGGTGGCTCGGTGGTTGGGGTCACCCGAAAGGTGCTCCTGCCCAACTACTCGGTCTTCGACGAGCAGCGGTACTTTGCGCCGGGCGCGGCTCCCGGGCCTCTTTACATCGTCGCCGGGGTGAGGGTGGGGGTGTCGATCTGCGAGGACGCCTGGAGTCCCACCGGACCGCTCATGGCCCAGGCGGCGGGGGGAGCGGAGCTCCTGGCGAACCTCAGCGCCTCGCCATTTGCTGCGGGGCGCCTGGCGACGCGGGAGCAGATGCTGTCCAGCCGGGCTGCCGCTGCGTCGTGCCCCCTGGCGTACGTGAACCAGGTCGGAGGGCAGGACGAGCTGGTCTTCGACGGCGGATCCATGATCCTCGACGCGGCCGGTGGGGTGATGGCTCGCCTGGATCAGTGGGTGGAGGACGTGATGGTCATCGACGTGGAAGCGCCACCACGGCCTGGCGCGACCTTGCCCCAGGTGGTGGTGAGCGAGCACCCGCGGGCTCACGCCCGGCTGGGCCCTCCACCGCCTCGCCACGTGCCACCCGGACCAGAGGAGGAAATCTACCAGGCCCTGGTCCTCGGGACCCGTGACTACGTGAGAAAGAATGGCTTCACCGGCGCGGTGATCGGCCTTTCCGGGGGCGTCGACTCCTCGCTGGTGGCGGCGATAGCCACTGAGGCCCTCGGGCCCGACTACGTCCACGGGGTGGCCATGCCGTCGCGGTACTCCAGCGAGGGCTCCCTAACCGATGCGGCCGCGGTGGCCGGGTCCCTCGGAATCGAGCTGCGGACGGTGCCCATCGAGCCGGCTCACTCGACGATGTCGGCCATGTTGGCCCCAGTGCTGGGGGGCCCTCCGATCGGGCTCACCGAGGAGAACCTGCAGTCGCGCATCCGCGGGGTGATCCTGATGGCCCTGTCCAACGCCCTGGGCTGGATCGTGCTCACCACCGGCAACAAGAGCGAGCTGGCCACCGGGTACTCCACTCTCTACGGTGATAGCGCTGGTGGCTTTGCGGTGATCAAGGACGTGCCCAAGACCCTGGTGTATGCGTTGTGCCGGCACATCAACGCCATAAAGGGCCATGAGGTCATCCCGGAGGCGGTACTTTTCAAAGCTCCTTCGGCCGAGCTGCGTCCGGGTCAGCGTGACGACGACTCCCTGCCTGCCTATGAGGTCCTCGACCCGCTCCTGGCCGCCTACGTCGAGGCGGATCGCACTGCGGTCGAGCTGGTGGCAGACGGCTTCGACCCCGCGCTGGTGGAGCGGGTCACCACCTTGGTGGATCGGGCCGAGTACAAGCGTCGCCAGGGCCCTCCGGGCGTCAGGGTCTCATCGAAGGCGTTCGGCAAGGACCGGCGGGTCCCGATCACCAACCGCTACGGTCTGCGGAGGTGAGCCCGCCCTGGTCGATCGAGGGGACAGCGATCCGCTTGGGCGGCTACGCCTGGGTGGAGCAGCGGCTGTTCGAGGTGCTGGGCGGCCTCGTGGGGACGGCGGGGACGGCGGGGATGGCGGGGACGGCGGGGACGGCGAAGCCCGCTCAGGTGGCGATGGTCGCCCTGGCGCACGCCAGCCATCACGCCTGGCACGCCGAGATATGGCGGTCACGCATTCCGATCCTCGCGCACCTGCCGGTGGGGTCGTTGGTGGTGCCTCCGAGGCCGGAGGTGCGCGACATCCTGGAGGGCCCTGGGGAGTCGTTGGTGGCGGTCTACCGGGTGGTGCTGCCGAGCCTCGTCGGGGTGTACGCACGGCATCTGACCAGGGCCAGACCGGTGGCTGACGGCCCGGTCATCAGGGCACTCGAGCTGGTCCTCGCCGACGAGCGGCGCGACCTGAGCGAGGGCCAGGGGTTGCTGAGCCCGTTTGGCGGCGTCCCCTCTGGGGTGGAATGGGACTGAGGCACTTGACTGTCTCGGTACGCTTAGTAGCGATGCTCTGCTGTTGCCGTCCAAATGCCGGGGCGCGGAGATTCGACACGGTGCCGTTGCCCCGTGTGGGGGGTGAGCTTGTGAAAGAGGTGTCATGGCCCTGACCAAGGAGAGGGTGGAGCGCGACGAGGAGGATCTCGTCAGGCTCTACCTCACCGATATCGGACAGTACCCCCTGCTCACCAAGGACGACGAGGTTCGCTTGGCGCAGACCATCGAAGCGGGCTACGCCGCAGCCGCCGAGCTGGACGCCGCCAAGGTCAACCAGACCTCCCCAGCCCGCCGGCGCGAGCTGCGCCGGGCGATCCGGGCCGGGGACTGCGCCCAGCAGACCTTCGTCCAGTCCAACCTCCGGCTGGTCGTGTCCATTGCCAAGAAGTACCAGGCGTCTGGCTTGCCGTTGCTGGACCTGATCCAGGAGGGCAACCTGGGGCTCATGCACGCGGTCGAGAAGTTCGACTGGCGCAAGGGGTTCAAGTTCTCCACTTACGCGACCTGGTGGATCCGCCAGGCCATAACCCGGGGCATCGCCAACACCGGACGCACGATCCGCCTGCCCGTCCACGCGGGCGACACCCTGGCTCGGGTCCAGAAGGCCCAGGCCCGCCTGGAGCTCAAGCTGGGCCGGCCCGCCACGCTGGTAGAGCTGGGGATAGAGTGCGAGATGTCGGAGGACAAGCTGATCGAGGCCCTCCGATTCCGGGCCGAGCCGTTGTCGCTGTCGGAGCCGCTGCGTGAGGATGGCGACGCCGAGCTGGGTGATGTGGTGGAGGATCGGCTGGCCGAGTCGCCCTTCGAGATGGCCGCCACCTCGCTCCTGCCGGTGGAGATCGTCCGGCTGCTTGCTCCCCTCGACGAGCGGGAACGTCAGATCCTGCGGCTGCGCTTCGGTTTGGACCGGGGCGAGCCGCGGACGCTGGAGGAGGTGGGGGAGCACTTCAACCTGACCCGGGAGCGCATACGCCAGATCGAGGCCAGGGCCATGTCCAAGCTGCGCCATCCCTCCAGTGACACCGGCGCTCGGGACCTGCTCACCTGCTGAGCCATTAGGTTCACCCATCACGGAGGTGTGCGAGCGCCTGGTGGGCTCCCCCGCCTTCAAAGCGGGTGGGACGGGTGCTCCCCGTCCGGCGGGTTCGATTCCCGTCCACCTCCGCCGCCCTAGGGCAGCTGGCCTGCTAGGCTGGCACCTATGAGGAAGCTGATCTTGCTTGGTGGAATCGTGGTTCTTGGGGCTGGCGCACTGGCCGCCAAGAAGCTCCGCTCCAGCTAAGGGCCTGCGGGCAACAACCTACGGGCCCTTAGGGGGGTCGATCAGCCTGGCCCGAGTGATCCTGGGTCAGGACGGCCGAGCTGAGCCGCTGGCAGGTGAGCGCACTTGGGCCCAGGGACTTGATCCCTAACGGGGCCTGAGGCTGCTCAGCTCATCGGGTCGTGCGTGCCCCGCTCCGCCTGGTCAGGAGTGCCGCACCAGCGGCCGCAACAGTCGCCCCAATAGCCGCGGCCCGCCAGCGGCTGGCGTTGGTCTGGGGCAGCCATGGCAGCGCGGACATGGTGTCGCTGAGCGAGGCGATCAGGCGGGGATGCAGCCGCACCGGCTCGACGAACTGTCGGACCTCCCAGCCTCGGTCGACTGCCAGCTTGAGCAGGACCCTGTCCGGGTTGACCGCCACCGGGTGACCCACGATCTCCAGCATCGGGACGTCGGTGTAGGAGTCGGAGTAGGCGTAGGAGCTCTCGAGGTCGATGCCCCGCTCGGCGGCGAGCGAGGCGATGGCCTCGGCCTTGTAGGGGCCGTAGGCGTAGAAGTCCATCTCGCCGGTGTATCGCCCTGCGGTGTCGATGCGCGGGACCGAGGCGATCGCGGCGTCGGCGCCCAGGTAGCGACACAGCGGGAGCACGATCTCCTCAGGCGCCGCGGAGACTATGTAGACCTCCCGTCCCGCAACGTGGTGGGCCCCGATGAGCTCGAGGGCCTCCGCGAAGATGATCGGCTCGACGATCTCCTCCAGCGTCTCGGCGACGATGCGGGCCACGCTGGCCTGGTCCCAGCCCTTGCACAAGGTCAGGACCGACTCGCGGATCCGGGACAGGCGTTGCTCGTCGGCGCCCAGGTGGAGGTAGATGAGCTGGCCGTACAGCGCCCGCAGCGCGGTGGTCTTGGAGATCATGCCCTCGCGGTAGAAGGGCCGGCCGAAGGCCAGCATGGAGGCCTTGGCGATCACTGTCTTGTCCAGGTCGAAGAAGGCTGCCTCCACGCCCGTGAGCCTAGGCCAGGGCCACGCCCACCAGCCGGAGGACCCGAGTTGGTTGGTTTGTCCGGGATCGGCTAGCGTGTGGCGCGTCCTACGAACCTCGGGTTTTGGGGGGCCCCGGAGGCTCGCCTCCAAATGTTTGACGATCCAGTGACATCTGACGTAGGATTGCGTCAGCACAAGTGCATGGACTCGCCGCAGGGGGGTGTCCATGTGGCGCAGATTTGGACAAATCAGGACTATTTGACACACGTGGGCCGGCATCTGATACGGTACCGCTAGCCATAGGTGTAACCGACCAACAGGACGACAGGGGCAACTCATGCGAGCACGTTTTATTAGGCCAGGCGCAATAGTGGTCATGGCGACCGCGGCGGCTGTGGCCATGGCGGCACCCGCAGGCGCCAGCACACCCGGCAGCTTCTCCGGTGCGGCCTCCGGTTCGGCATTGACCCTCAGCATCGGCACCGACTCCCTGGCTGCAGGGGTCAGCTCGGTCCAGGGCGACTCAACTCCGGCGGCGAATGCCCTCGGGGCCGGCAGCCTCAGCGTGCTGGGCGACGTCGCCAAGCAGACCGCGTCGGTGACCGGGGACAACCAGTCCGACGTCAAGGGGCAGCTGTGCGGGTCGGGGAGCCTTCCGAACTACAAGACCGCCTTCCCGCTTCTGAGCATCGGGCTCGGCTGCTCGTCCAACGTGTCGGCGGTCACCACCACCGAGCCCACCGCCAGCGGCACCGGCACCGCCGCAGGCATCTCGGTGAGCCTGGGCGGCCTTCTCAGCTCGACCAACGTCGTGCCCGGCTCGGCCGGTGCCACCAGCCTGCTGAGCGGTCTCACCAGCCTGCTCAACCTGGCGAACAGCGGCGGCAGCACCGTCACGGGCAGCGGGCTCACCAGCATCCTCGGCGGTGCTGCTGTCACCCCGGCTCAGGCCACCACGACCACCACGACGGGCAGCGGCCTCAGCGGCCTGACCGGCGGCAGCCTGCTCAGCGGCCTGCTCGGGGGGACATCGGGGACCAACCTCACCAGCATCCTGAGCGGAGCGCCCAGCACCGGGATCTCGCTCAGCTCGATCCTCGGCAACCTTTTGAAGAACACCGAGCAGACCCTCGGCATCACCGCCGGCTCCACCTCGGCGGCCCTTACCACCTCTGCCAACTCCGACGGCGCGGCTGACACCGCCACTGGCGCCAGCATCAGCGTGCTCACCGTCCTGGGTGGGGCGCCCCTGATCAAGATCACCGTCGGCAGCTCGGGGGCGCTGGCCACCTTCAACACCCACACCGGTGTGGCCACTCCCGTGGTGAACCCGGCAATCGTGTCGATCTCGATAGCCGGTGGCAAGCCGATCACCCTGGCGCTGGGCACCAAGCCGATCACCCTTCTCGGTGGCACCCCGCTGGCCATCACCATCGCTCCCTCCTCGGGGACCGTCACCCACAACGCCAACGGGTCGGTCACCGCCACCGCCACCGGGCCCGAGATCGACCTGCTCCAGGGTCTGTTCGGGGGCCCCACCAATGGTGGCACCGGTAGTGGCGTCGGCAGCCTCACCAGCATCCTGGGCGGCGCTGCGGTCACCCCTGCGGACTCCACAGCTGCCAGCCTGGGTGGCCTCACCAACCTCCTTGGTGGGACCAGCGGCCTCACCGGCATCCTCGGTGGTGGCGGCAGCCTCACCAGCATCCTGGGTGGCACCGGGACCGGCGGGCTCACCAGCATCCTGGGTGGCACCGGCACCACGTCTGCCACCTCCAGCACCACCGGTGGGATCGATGTTACCCTCGCCACTTCCACCGCATCCATTGGTGGCACCGCGGCGGTCGTCACGCCTACCACCTCTGCCCCACCCAGCGCGGCGCCGACCACTACCGCCCCGACGACACTGCCATTCACCGGTGAGCCTCCCTGGATGCCCTTCGCCGGCCTCGGCTTCTTGGCCATCGCGGGTGTTGTGGGACGCCTTGCCCTGAAGTCACGAGTGAGGTAAGTGGGAGTAGACTTCAATACATGGAGTCTTCTACCGTGAGAGTTGTCTCATGAGCTCGACCATCGCCTGGCTGCGCGGACATCGCGCAGCCAGGCTCGGTCTTTCTGGGCTTTCGGGTGCCCTGCTGTTGGTAGCCATCGGCCTCATTGCCTTTCCCCTGATAACCAACGTTGCCGCAGGCACCAACGAGGGAAAGCTGACCAAGGAGCTGGCGAGCACAAAGATCCGCAACGAGTACCTCAATGGGGACGTCGGGATAGGCCAGAGCCTCACCAGGATAGAGATCCCAGCCATCCATGTGAACGTGGTGGTGGTCCAGGGGACCTCCGACACCGCGCTCCGAGCAGGCGCGGGGCACTACACCAGCACCCCGCTGCCGTGCACGGTTGGGAACGTGGCGATCGCCGGTCACCGGACCACCTACGGCAAGCCGTTCGCCTACCTAAACAGGCTGGTCCCGGGTGACAAGATCATCTTGGACACGCCAATCGGGTCCTGCACCTACTCGGTCTCGGCAGTGCCGATCAGTGTCCTTCCGACCGATACCGCGGTGGTGGCCAACACGCCAGGCCGATACACCCTCACCCTGACCACCTGTAACCCGAGGTACTTTGCCACCCACCGACTCGTGGTCCATGCCACGATGGTCTCGAACGCCAAGAGCGCTGGGAGCACGGCGGCCTGATGGGCTCGCCGCGGCGGGGGCTTGGGCCTGGGCCTCCACGGGCGCACGGACGGCGCAGAGCTAATGCCTGCCGGGAGCTTGTCCCGGCAGCACTGGTCCCTGTGGTGCTGGGGACGATGGTGGCCTTGGTGAGTGGTGCGGTGCAGCTGGTGGGCGCAACACCAGCGTCGGCCGCCGCGCTCGGCCTCCTGGGTGGGACCCCCAAGCCAACCGTCACCCTGTCGTCCCCCTCGAGCGGGGGAATGGAGGCGTTCAAGACCACGAGCCCGGTGGTGACCGGCACCGCGGTCCCGGGTGACCAGGCCGGCAACGGCGTCATCAGCGCCGTGAAGGTCGTGATCAGCTCCTCGGCTGGGCACCCGGGGACGACCTTCGACCTTGCGCCGCAGGCTCCGACCAGCGGCTCGACGTGGACCTTCTCCGGTAGCCCCTTGATACCCATCGCCTATAACGGCCAGTATTCGGTGACGGTGACGGTCACCGAGACCGATACCCCGCTGCTGGGATCGGTCAGGACAGGTACGGCCAGCACCAGCGTCGGGTTGGCCGAGGACGTGCCGCCTGTGGCGCCAACCGGTGTCACCGCCGACGTCACCGGGGCTCGCAAGGTGACTGTCTCGTGGTCCCCCAATCCCGAGCCGGACACCTTGGGTTATGTGGTGCTGCGCTCGACGGGCACGGGCGCCTCGAGCGAGCTGGGGAGCACGGCGACTACCAGCTATGTGGACAACACCCCCCAGGTCGGGGTGCGCTACACCTACTCGGTGGTGGCACTGCGTGCGGGGGATGCGCCGGGCTCGAGCCTGTATTCCCCACCCTCGAGTGGGGTGAGCACCGAGGTCTCAGGGACGGCTCCTTCCAGCTCGGGCACCACCAAGTCGGGCACCACCAAGTCGGGCACCACCAAGTCGGGTTCCACCAAGTCGGGTTCCACTGGGTCCGTTTCTGGTCAGAGCGGGACCGCCACCACCCCGTCGGCGCCCCTCCTCACTCAGTCGGCCCTCACGGCGCAGTACCAGGCCGATATCGCCGCGGCGGGCAATGCCGGGGCACCCTCACCGGCCAGCTCTGCACCTGCCTCCTCCGCCAGCAGTGGCGGCACCACCTCGGGGTCGTCGGTGACCGGAGCACCCAAGGCGGGTGGCTTCTCGGAGGTCCTGCCCTATCCCAAGGGACAGAGCCCCAGCGGCGCCCAGACGGCAGCGGACCCGGCGGCCACGCCCGGACCGTCCGGCGCGTCCGGGTCTCGGGTCCGGACGCTGGCGACAGTAGCCCTGGGCATGATCTTCCTGGTAGTGGCCGCCCTGGCGATAAGGCTTGTCCTAAGGGTCCGCCGGGGCTAGGCCCGTCGCGCCGGGCCGGCCGCGCTAGGATCATCGAGGTGGACATGAGCGTCGACGTCGTTCGGGCCGGCGGGTCTTGCGCGGTCCTCGTCGTGAGCGGGGAGCTGGACGTCTACACTGCCCCGCGCCTCAGAGAGTGCCTGGTTGAGCTGGTGAGCGAGGGGACTCTGCGGATTGTGGTGGACCTCAACGGGGTCGAGCTCCTCGACTCGACAGGGATCGGAGTCCTGGTGGGCGGCCTCAAGCGGATCCGCACGCATGAGGGGGAGCTGGCTTTGGTGTGCGCGCAGCAGCAGCTCTTGAAGCTATTCGAGATCACCAGGGTCAATACGATCTTTTCCGTCTTCCATACCGTGGAGGCGGCAACCGCTGCGATGGCGCAGACGTGAGGGACTCACTCCCGGCGGACGCGGTGGTCTTGGACATCGTGGCCGACCCCTCGCTGGTGAGCACGGCCCGGGTTATGGTGTCCTGCTTGGCCTCGACGAGACGTGAGCTTTCGGCGGAGAGGCTTGACGACCTCGAGCTGGCAGTATCCGAGGCCTGTACCAACGCTATCAACTCCTATGGGCCCGATGTCGATGCTCCGAGGGTCCTGGTTTCTTGGAAAGAGGACGATGATCGTGTGGAGGTGAGGGTGACCGACCGCGGTCGGGGCTACGACCCCGCACAGGCTATCCCGAGCAATTCCGGGGGCTTGGGGGTCAAGCTGATCCAAATCCTGGTGGACGAAGCCTGCTGGGAGCCCGGAAACCCAGGCACGACGGTGCGAATGTCCCTCAAATGTCCGAGGTGCAGGGTCGAGCAGGACTAGTCCACATCTGGTTCCTGCCCCAACGTAGGCGGCCCCGCACCAAGGAGCACCGCGCGGACCGTGTCCTCGGAGTCCCGGGTGACCAAGGCCACCACCTCGTCCCCGGCTACCAGCGGCGTGTCGCCCCGGGGGACCACGACGTGGTTCGCGCGCACCACCGCCACGATGCTGGCGTCTCGGGGCAAGCCCAGCCCCCGGATGGTGAGCCCCGCCGCTGGGGAGCTATCCGCCAGCGTCACCCCAACCAGCCGGGCACCACCGCCTTCCAAGGTGAGCAGGCGCACCAGCGAGCCCACAGAGACCGCCTCCTGCACCAGGGCAGACAGGAGGTGCGGCGTCGAGACCGAGAGGTCCACCCCCCAGGTCGGCTTGAACAACCAGTGGTTCTTGGGGTGGTTGACCCTGCCCACCACCCTCGGGACGGCGAACTCCTGCTTGGCCAGCAGCGATACCACCAGGTTGTCCTCGTCGTCCCCCGTGGCGGCCACCATGACGTCAGCGGTCTCCAGCCTGGCAGCTTGCAGGGTCCTCATGTCGCAGGCGTCGCCTACCAGCCACTGTACCTGCCTTGTGTCGGCAGCCTTTGCCCCCGAGCCCCCTGCCTGGCCCTCGCCGAGCCGAGCCGCCACCTCCGGGTCCTTCTCCAGCACCAGGACCTCGTGACCGGCTTCGAGAAGGTCCTGGGCCAAGAAGATTCCCACGTTGCCTGCGCCGGCGATCACCACCCTCACCTGGCGGGTCCCTCGACCAGAAGGCGGTCGAGCTCCGCCAGGGACTCTCGCATGACCGCAACGTGGAGGTGGTCGCCCTCTTGGCCCAGCAGATCCGGGCTGGCCAGGATCGGCTCGCCGTCGCGCTCCAGCGCCACCAGGCGGTGCTTGCCCCGGACAACCAGGCGATCGAGGCGTTGGCCGGCCCAGGTCTCGGGCAGCCCACGCTCGACGAGCAACAGCCGCCCGGAGGCGTCGCTCCAGTCGTGCCAGGCAGTCTCGGGGAAAAGGTGGCGTATGGCCTGGTCGACGGTCCAGGTCACGCTGGCCACTGTCTCGATCCCGAGGCGGCGATAGATCTGCGCCCGGCGAGGGTCGTAGATGCGGGCCACCACATGGGGGATCTGGTAGCTTTCCTTGGCGATGCGGGCGGTGAGGATGTTGGAGTTGTCGCCGCTGGTGACCGCGGCCACGGCGCTGGCCTCGGCGATGCCGGCTTCTTGAAGGTGGTCCCGGTCGAACCCGAAGCCCACCACCGCCCGACCGTTCCAGCCTGGCGGCAAGCGACGGAAGGCTGCCGCCACCTTGTCCATGATAACTGTCTCGTATCCGGCCTTGGCCAGGCTGACGGCCAGCTCGGACCCTACGCGACCACAACCGACCACGATGACAAGCACGCCTACCATCGAACACGCATCGGCGGTTCGGCACAACTCGCGATTGGTGTTTGACTGTCCCAGTGAGCAATCAACCAGGTCCGCTGCCCACCCCGGACTCTCTCGACCTCCCCGAGACCCTCGGCTACCGGATCAAGAACAAGCTGCTGGGTTCTCCTCTCAACACCTCTGCGCTGCGCACCGAGCGCCTCTCGAAGCCTGCCGCTCTGGGCGTGCTGGCGCCGGACTGCATCTCGTCCTCGGCCTATGCGAGCGAGGAGATCCTCCGCATCCTGGTCCCGGTGGTGGGTGTGGCGGCCTTCAGCTTGCTGCTGCCGATCACCGCGGCCATCATCGGTGTCCTGATCCTGGTCACCCTCTCGTACCGGGAGGTGGTGCAGGTCTACACCAAGGCCGGCGGGTCCTACGTCGTGGCCCGGGAGAACTTCGGCCCCAACGTGGCCCAGGTCTCGGCGGTCGCGCTTCTGATCGACTACACGGTCACGGTGGCCGTCCAGACCGCCGCTGGCACGGCGGCCCTGGTCTCGGTCTTTCCCAAGAGCCTCCTGCCGTACCAGACGTTCATCAGCGTGGCGGTGGTGGTGCTGCTTTGCTACGGCAACCTGCGGGGTCTCAAGGAGGCCAGCAGGGCCTTCGCCTTCCCGACCTACTTCTTCGTCACAGCCCTCGCCCTCGCCATCGTCATCGGCCTGGTCCGGGCCGCTCTGGGGGACCTTCCGGTCCTGCCGATCCACGTGCATGGGGCCGTGGCGCTCCTGCCCGGGCACCACTCCGGGACGGGGATCTTCGAAGGGGCCGGCCTTTTCTACATACTTCAGGCCTACGCCAACGGGGGATCGGCTCTGACCGGCCTGGAGGCGATCTCGAACGGCGTGAGCGCCTTCCGCCCCCCCGAGGGCCTCAACGCCCGCAGGGTCCTGGTGGTCATGAGCTGCATCCTGGGGTCCCTAGTCGTGGGGGTGTCCATCCTGGCACATCTGACCCACGCCATCCCGTACGTGAGCGGCGCCCCCACAGTCATCTCCCAGGAGGCCAAGGAGGTCTTCGGCGGCGGGGCCGGGGTCGTGCCCTACTACCTGTTCCAGCTGGCCACCATCATGATCCTGTGGACCGGGGCCAACACCAGCTTCAACGGCTTTCCCTTCCTGGCCAGCTTCGTGGCCAGCGACTCGTTCCTGCCGCGCCAGCTCACCAAGCGTGGGCACCGGTTGGTCTTCTCGAACGGGATCCTGGTGCTGGCCCTGGTCGGGATAGCCCTGCTCGTCGCCACCAACTCGAACGTCGATGCGCTGATCGCACTTTACGCGATCGGCGTGTTCACCGGCTTCACTATGGCCGGAGCAGGCATGGTGCGCTACCATCAACGCACCCGGGAGCTGCGCTGGCGCCTCAAGCTGGTGATCAACGGGTCAGCGGCGGTCGTGTCCGGCGCGGTGGTCCTGATCTTCGCGATCACCAAGTTCACCCAGGGCGCGTGGGTGGTGGTGGTGGCCTTCCCGATCCTGTTGTGGATCCTGATCCGGCTCAACCGCCAGTACCGCCGTGAAGCCGAGCTGCTCGAGCGCGGTGCCGAGAGGGCAGCTGAGGCGCCAGCGCTGCGCAAGCTGGTCGTGTTCGTGTTCGTGGACCGCCTCGACATGGCAGTGGCCCGGGCCATCCAGTACGCCCGCGCGCTTCGCCCCGATGAGATTCGAGCGGTTCATTTCGTGCTCGACGACCTCGTGGCCAAAGAGCTGAAGGAAACCTGGGAGCACCTTGCGGTGCCAGAGGAGATCAGCCTCGACCTGCGCGACTGCCCGGATCGCCGCCTGATGCGCGATGCCCTGGAGCTGGTGGCCGGGACGGTTGCAGAGGGTGGGACCGAGGTGAGTGTGCTGCTACCGCGGAGGGCCTATGCTCGTGCCTGGAGCCGGTTGCTCCACGACCACACGGCGGACCGTATAGCCGCCCAGATCAGCCGCCTTCCCCACGCGAACGCCACCATCGTGCCCTATCAGCTGGCGGCAGAGCCGTTGATGGCGCATCCGCCTCACAGCGAGCCCGGCCTGCCCACCACCGAGCCCGGCGTGCCCGGCGTGCCCACCACCGAGCCCGGCGTGCCCACCACCGAGCCCGGCGTGCCCACCACCGAGCCCGGCGTGCCCACCACCGAGCCCGGCGTGCCCACCACCGAGCCCGGCGTGCCCGGCGCGGTCCCGATCGCCGAGGTTCGCTGGCGCCAGCGGGCCAAGGTTGCCGGTCGAGTCAAGTCGATCCAGGTCCAGCCTTACGGCGACACCCCGCGTCTCGTCATCACCTTGGTGGACCCGACCGGCGGCATCACCTTGGTCTTCGGTCGGCGACAGGTGGCCGGAGTCACCACCGGCGCGCGGCTGACCGCGGAGGGCATGGTCAGCCAGGTCGCTGGGCACCTGGCCATCTTCAATCCTCAGGTGAACCTTCTCGGAGACGACGACGCACCCTCCGAGGAGGAGGAAGAGTCCTGACCCCCTGCCAACTTGCATTTTGGCTAGACAAAAACTAGCTTTCTCCGAGTTCAAGACATGACATCCAACACCGAACTCACCCGATCCGAGCGGGAGATGCTCAAGGCCATCTATCGGCTGGCCAAGGGCGGACCTGACAGCGGCGCCCACACCGGCGATCTGGCGAGCGCGCTCGGGGTCAGCCCGGGCACGGCCACGGCCTCGGTGAAGCGCCTGGCGGATCGCGGCCTCGCAGTTCACCGGCCCTACCACGGGGTGGAGCTCTCCGCCGACGGCCGCCGGGCCGCGGTCGGTGCCATCCGCCGGCACCGCATAGTCGAGCGGTTCTTGTCCGACATGCTCGGCTATCCGTGGAACGAGGCCGACCGCCTTGCGCCCAGCTTCGAGCACGACCTGCCGGACGAGGTCGAGGATCGCCTGTTCGTGGCGCTGGACCGCCCCGCCACCTGCCCGCACGGCTTTCCGATCCCTGAGCCAGAGGAGGCTTACATCACCGAGCTGCCCCCGCTGTACGCCCTGGAGCCCGGCGACGTCGCGGTGGTCGCCGTCCCCGGCTCCCTGGCCTGCGAGATCGTGGCCTTCCTCGACACCCTGGGCCTGCGCCCAGGCACCAAGGTCGAGGTGATCGAGAAGCACCCCTTCGACGGCCCGCTGGTGCTGCGGGTCGAAGGCATCGACCGAGTCCTGGGCGAGCGGATCGCCCGCCAGATCTACGTAAAGAAGGAGCCATGATGCCCCCCATCCTTGCCACCGCCGGTAACTACCAGGCCTTCACCTTCGCCGGCAGTGAGCACGACTGGCTGTATTTTGCCCTCGCCTGCGGCGTGGTCAGCCTGTTCACCGCCTTGGTCCTGATGCGCCAGGTGCTGGCGGCCGACCAGGGTACCTCGGTCATGAAAGAGATCGCGGCCGCCATCCAGGAGGGAGCCCAAGCTTTCCTCAAGCGCCAGTTCCGGGCGATCCTGTTCGTGATCGTTCCCCTGGCGGTTCTGGTGGGCTTGACCGCCACCCAGGTGGTGAAGCCGGACGGGGTCGTGGCTCTCACCCGGCTCACCTCCTCGATTGACCGCGCGGTGGCCTTCTTGGTGGGCGCAACCTTCTCCGGGCTCACTGGCTTCATCGGCATGAGCCTTTCGGTGAGGGGCAACGTCCGCACGGCGGCGGCTGCGAGGCTGGGGTCGATGCCGGGCGCGCTGAAGGTAGCTTTTCGCACCGGCGGCATCACCGGGCTGTTCGTAGTCGGGCTGGGGCTGATCGGGGCCGCCGGCATCACCCTCATCTTCACCAACTCCGTAGTCGAGGTGCTGGTCGGCTTCGGCTTCGGGTGCTCGTTGCTCGCCCTGTTCATGAGGGTCGGCGGCGGCATCTTCACCAAAGCCGCCGATGTGGGCGCGGACCTTGTTGGCAAGGTCGAGGTCGGCATCCCCGAGGACGACCCCCGCAACGCGGCCACCATCGCCGACAACGTGGGGGACAACGTGGGGGACTGCGCGGGCATGGCCGCCGACCTGTTCGAGTCATACGAGATCACGATCATCGCCTCGCTGATCCTCGGCTACGCCGCCGCAACGACCCTCCATGTCAACCCAGCCAAGGCGATCGTGTTCCCCCTGATTGTCGTGGCCTTCGGTATCCTGGCTTCGATCCTGGGCGTCTTCTCGGTGAGGGGCCGAAAGGGCGACCGCTCCGCCATGACCTCCATCAACCGGGGATATCGCATCGCCGGCCTGGCCACTGTCGTGGCGGCGTTCTTCGTGGCACAGTTCTACCTGCACGACCTCAGGGTGTTCTTCGCCGTGCTGGTGGGGGTCGGTCTCGGCCAGGCCGCGAGCCTGTTGACTGAGCACTTCACCTCCACCGAGCGCAGCCCGGTGCGCGAGATCGCCACCTCCACCAGGACCGGCCCGGCGACAGCGGTCCTCGCAGGGCTGGCGGTCGGCCTCGAGTCCACCGTATGGGCGGCTGTGGCCATCGCCGTGGCCCTGGCCCTGGCGATTGCCATCGGGGGCACGACCCACATCGCACTGACCCTGTACCTGGTATCGCTCATCGGCATCGGCCTGCTGTCGACCACGGGGATGGTGGTGTCGGAGGACAGCTTCGGGCCGGTGTCGGACAACGCCGCGGGCATCGCCGAGATGGCCGGCGAGTTCGGCGGCGAGGCAGAGTCGATCATGGTCAACCTCGACGCGGTGGGCAACACCACCAAGGCGATCACCAAGGGAGTGGCCATTGCCTCGGCGGTCATCGCCACCGTCGCCCTGTTCGCCAGCTTCGTGGAGACGATCGCCTCCCAGCTCAATCTGACCGCGACCGGCGACAAGATCTTCGCCCTGGCCCAGACCCAGATCAACGTGGCCAACCCGACCATCTTCATCGGCCTGCTGATCGGCGGGTCGGTCGCCTTCATCTTCTCGGGTCTGGCGATCCGGGCGGTGGGGCGCTCCGCAGGCACGGTGGTCGAGGAGGTGCGCCGGCAGTTCCGCGAGCACCCGGGCATCATGGACCGCACCGAGAAGCCCGAGTACGGCAAGGTCATCGGCATCTGCACCGCGGCCGCGCAGCGCGAGCTGATCACCCCCGCCCTGCTCGCCATCCTGACCCCCGTAATCATCGGGTTCGGCATCAACTACTTCGCGCTGGGCGCATTCCTCGCCGGCGCCATCATCACCGGCCAGCTGATGGCGGTTTTCCTGTCCAACTCCGGCGGGGCCTGGGACAACGCCAAGAAGTACATCGAGGACGGCCACGAGGGCGGCAAGGGCTCGGACTCCCACACCGCGGCAGTCATCGGCGACACCGTCGGCGACCCCTTCAAGGACACTGCCGGCCCAGCCGTCAACCCGCTGATGAAGGTCATGAACCTGGTCTCGCTGCTGATCCTGCCCCTGGTCATCACGCTTCGGGACAACACCACTGCCCGCTATGCCATCGCGGCCATTGCCCTGGTCATCCTGATGGGGGCCATCGCCTACTCCAAGCGCAAGACCGGCGCCTCCGCGGACGGGGCAGCCCCCGAGGCCCCTCCCCGCTCGGCAGTCCCGACGCCGGCGATGGCCGCCAGCTCGGCGGGCCAGGCGCACGCTGGTGCTGCCCCGACCAGCGCCGGGCCTGGGGTCGGGGTGCCGCGCGACTGGTCGGGAAGCTAAGAGCCCGGCGGGGGCTCATCCGGGGTTGGTGGGCACAGGTGCTATGACGGAGGGGCACAATTTCTAAGAAGGGCCCCAACGAAGGCGGTATATGCCCAAGCCCCTGGTAATCGTCGAGTCCCCGGCCAAAGCTCGGACCATCGCGGGCTTTCTCGGGCCCGACTACGTCGTGGAGTCCTCGATCGGTGGCATCCGGGACCTGCCCCGCAACGCCGCCGACGTGCCCGCGGCCTACCGGAGTGAGCCCTGGGCGCGCCTGGGCGTCGACGTGGACAACGGGTTCAAGCCGCTGTACGTGGTGATCGCCGAGAAGCGGGCCCAGGTTGCCAAGCTCAAGGCGCTGGTGCGCGACGCCAGCGAGGTGTACCTGGCGACCGACGAGGACCGGGAGGGCGAGTCGATCGCGTGGCACCTGCTGGAGGTGCTGGCGCCCCGGATCCCGGTCAAGCGGATGGTCTTCCACGAGATCAGCCGCTCGGCGATCGAGCGGGCTGTGTCGGAGTGCCGGGAGCTGGACCGGGGCCTGGTCGACGCCCAAGAGGCCCGGCGGATCCTGGACCGGCTGTACGGCTACGAGGTCTCCCCGGTCCTGTGGCGCAAGGTGATGCCCCGGTTGTCGGCCGGGCGGGTCCAAAGCGTGGCGACCCGCATGGTCGTCGAGCGTGAGCGGGAACGGATGGCCTTCCGGGCGGGGTCGTGGTGGGACGTGGTCGCGACGTTCCGGGCGGCCTCGTCTCGGGCTGCCGCGGACTTCGATGCCCGGCTGGTGGCGCTGGACGGGCGGCGCCTGGCGAGCGGGCGGGACTTCAACGAGGTCGGAGTGCTGCGGACCGACGAGGTGGTGGCGCTGGACGAGGGGGCCGCCCGGCTGGTGGCGGCCCGGCTCGAGGGGGCCGACTTCGCCGTCGCCTCGGTGGAGTCCAAGCCATACCGCCGCTCGCCATACCCGCCGTTCATGACCTCGACGATCCAGCAGGAGGCCGGGCGCAAGTTGCGCTGGACGTCGCATCGGACCATGCAGGTCGCCCAGCGGCTGTACGAGGCAGGCTGGATCACCTACATGCGCACCGACTCGACGGGGCTGTCCGAGGCGGCCCTGGCGACGGCCCGGGATCAGGCCCGTGCCCTTTACGGCGCCGAGTACGTGCCGCAGGAGCCCCGCCGGTACGAGCGCAAGGTCAAGAACGCCCAGGAGGCCCACGAGGCGATCCGCCCGGCGGGCGACACGTGGCGCACGCCCGAGCAGGCTTCGGTTCTGGGCGGGGACGAGCGCCGCCTGTACGAGCTGGTCTGGAAGCGGACGGTGGCTTCCCAGATGGCCGACGCCCGGGGGACCTCCGCGCAGGTCCGGATCTTCGGCGAGATGAGCCCTGTTGTGGGTGAGCCCGCTGGGCTGCCCACCTCAGGTGAAGCCTTGGCTGGGACCGTCCTGGCGGGTGCTGCCCGGCGGGCAGAGCTGACGGCGAGCGGGAAGGTGATCACGTTCCCGGGCTTCTTGCGGGCTTATGTGGAGGGGGCCGACGACCCGGAGGCGGCCCTGGAGGACCGGGAGGTGCGCCTGCCGCCGCTCGTTGTTGGGGAGTCGCTTACGGCTGTGGCGCTGTCAGCGGAGGGGCACGAGACCCAGCCGCCCGCTCGCTACACCGAGGCGTCGCTGATCAAGGCTCTGGAGGACCTGGGTGTGGGGCGGCCGTCCACTTATGCCTCGATCATCGAGACCATTGCGGAGAGGGGCTATGTGTGGCGCAAGGGCTCAGCGCTGGTGCCGTCATTTGTCGCCTTTGCCGTCGTGGGTCTGTTGGAGCGGTATTTTGCCGACCTGGTCGACTACGGGTTCACTGCCAGCATGGAGGACGACCTGGACGAGATCGCGGCTGGGGGGACGCAAAGCGTTCCGTGGCTGAGCCGGTTTTACTTCGGGGCGGACCCGTCAGAGAAGAATCGTGCCGGCGGGCAAGGCATCGGCCAGGGAGGGGATCTGAAAGAGCGGGTTCGCGGCCCAGGTTGCTCTCCTACGGGCCCGAACGGTCGGCAGGGGCTCAAGGAGCTGGTCTCGGGGAATCTGGGGGAGATCGACGCCAAGGAGGTCAACTCGATCCCGCTGGGGCTCAGCGTGGACGGCGAGCCGGTCGTGGTGCGGGTCGGGCGATACGGACCCTACATCCAGGCCGGGGAGCGTCGGGCATCGGTGCCAGATGGGGTGGCGCCCGACGAGCTGGAACTGTCGCGGGTGCTGGAATTGTTGGAAGCGCCCTCGGGGGATCGGGTGCTTGGCACGGATCCCGAGTCTGGCCAGGTTGTAATGGTGCGCGCCGGTCGCTTCGGGCCGTACGTGCAGATAGGGGATCCGGGGGTGTCTCCGCCTGGCAGGTCGGGTGGGTCCGATGGGTCGGGCGGGGTTGGTGGTGGCGCGGCTGTGGCGGTCAAGCCGGTTACCGCCTCGCTGCTTCGGACCATGGACCCGCAGACCGTATCCCTGTCGGACGCCCTGAGGTTGCTCAGCTTGCCACGTCTGGTGGGGGTCGATCCGGCGGACGGCTCGGAGATCCAGGCGCTCAACGGGCGCTACGGGCCGTATGTGCGCCGGGGGACCGACAGCCGGAGCCTGGCGTCGGAGGACCAGCTTTGGACCGTCAGTCTGGACGAGGCCCTGGCGCTGTTCGCCCAGCCCCGCACCAGGGGTCGGCCCGCCGCCGCCCCGCCATTGCGGGAGCTGGGTCTGGACCCGGCCTCGGGGGCAGCGATCGTGGTCCGCGAGGGCCGATTTGGGCCGTACGTGACCGATGGAGTCCTGAACGCTTCCCTGCGCCGTGGAGACGACGTCGAGGATCTGAGCCTGGAGCGGGCGGCCGAGCTGCTGGCCGACAAGAGGGCGAAGGGGCCGACAAATGGCCGGGCTGGAGGTCGACGGACCGCGGCAGGGGGTCGGGGCGCCACTGGGGGTCGGACGGTCGCCACTGGGGGTCGGACGGTCGCCACTGGGGGTCGGACGGTCGCCACTGGGGGTCGGACGGTCGCCAAGAAGCCCGGCGCCACCGCCAAGAAGCCCGGCGCCACCGCCAAGAAGCCCGGCGCCAGCCGGCGTCCCACGGGAACACCGGGTCCAGCCGACCCACCTGACCAATGAATGCGGGTCGTGGTCGGCTGATCGCCCTCGAGGGACCAGACGGCTGCGGCAAGACCACCCAGGCGGTACTGCTGGCCACCCGGCTGGGTGCCGTGCTGACCCGGGAGCCGGGGGGGACCCCGCTGGGCGAGGCCCTTCGGGGACTGTTGCTGGCCCGGGCCGGGCCTGGCGTGAGCTCGCGAGCCGAGGCGCTGCTGATGCTGGCCAGCCGAGCCCAGCACGTGGTCTCGGTGGTGGTCCCGGCGTTGGAGGAAGGCCGCTGCGTGGTCACCGACCGCTTCGCCGGCTCGACGCTGGCTTATCAGGGGTATGGCCGGGGTCTTGACCTGGATGAGCTGCACAACCTGAGCTCCTGGGCCAGCGGTGGTCTGTGGCCCGACCTCAGCATCTTGCTGGAGCGCCCCGGATCATGCTCGGGCGGCGCCCCCGATCGCCTGGAAGCCGAGGATGCTGGGTTTCACTCTCGGGTCGCAGCGGGATTTCGGGCGCTGGCCGAAGGGGATCGCGCCGGGTGGGTGATCGTCGACGGGACGGGGAGCATCGAGGAGGTGGCTGGGCGGGTGGTGGCCGCGGTGGCCGAGCGGCTCGGACCTCCTGAGGCCTCAGCTGGGTCGCGCTAGTGTTGGGATACAACGTTATCTTCGCTCAGAAGGCCTCGGTGGGCACGAGCCTGAGTTCGGAACGACCCTGAAAATGGCTGAGCTGTTCGCTGAGGTGGTTGGCCAGGAGGCTGCGGTGGCCGAGCTCCGTGCTGCAGCCCGGGCGCCGGTACACGCGTACTTGCTGGTAGGGCCGGCCGGGGTGGGCAAGCGAGCGGCAGCGCGGTCCTTTGCTGCCAGCCTGCTTTGTCCGGACGGTGGGTGTGGCGAGTGCCGGCACTGCCGGCTTGCCCTGGCTGGCACCCATCCTGATCTGGCTGTGTTCGAGCGCACCGGGGCTTCGATCACGGTGAACGAGGCCAGGGAGGTGACCCGCCTTGCGGCGAGGACCCCAACGGAGGCTCGGCGACGGGTGCTAGTCCTGGCCGACTTCCACCTGGTTGAGCGGGCTGCTCCAGCGTTGCTCAAGACCATCGAGGAGCCGTCGCCCACGACTGTGTTCGTGTTGCTTGCCGACCAGCTGGCGCCGGAGCTGGTGACCATTGCCAGCCGGTGTGTGACCATCGAGCTCGGCGCTCTCAGCCCGGAGCGTCTGGCTCTGGTGCTCGAGTCCGAGGGTGCCGATGTCTGCACGGCGCAACGGGTGGCGCAGGTCGCGGGTGGTCGGCTGGACCGAGCTCGATTGCTGGTCTCCGACACTGGACTGGCTGCCCGCCAGGAGGCTTGGCGGAGCGTCCCGGGGCGCCTGGACGGGACTGGGGCCACGGTGTGTGTGCTGGTCTGTGAGCTGCTGGCCGGCGCCGAGGGGATCTCCGAGGCTTTGGCCGTCCGCCAGGAGGCCGAGCTGAAGCGCCTGAGCGAGGCGGCGACGGCTCGGGGCGAACGGAGCCTCCCAGGCCGGGCTGACATCGAGGCCCGCCACAAGCGTGAGCAGCGCCGCCTCCGGGTGGACGACCTGCGCGCCGGGCTGGCTGCGTTGTCCGGCGACTACCGCGCCCGACTGGATCCGACCTCGCCCTCACCGGCACTAGCCGAGGCGATCAGGGTCATCGACCAAGCCGGCCGAGACCTCGACCGCAACCCCAACGAGGCGCTGTTGCTCCAGGCCTTGTTGTTGCATCTCTCGTCTCTTGCGGTCGGGCGGTAGCGAGGCCAGCTCGTTTCGAGAAGCGCCACGATGAGAGCTTCGAGTGCTGTAATCTCGGCAGATGCGAGGGTGACTCCGTGGCCGGCAGCAGCTACCCTGATCGCTGGTGAGCGCTGTGATCCCGGAGCGGGTAAGGCCGCTGGTCGAGCAGACCGCCGAGCTGGCACAGCGCTTCGAGGCCGCAGGCAAGAGGCTCTACCTAGTGGGTGGCGTGGTCCGTGACGCGATCATCGGCCAAGCCCTCCCCGAGGACTACGACCTCGACCTGACGACCGACGCCCGCCCCGAGGAGGTCGAGGCGCTGGTGTCGGGCTGGGCAGACGCCGTATCGGTGCAAGGCAAGCGCTTCGGGACGATCGCGGCGATCCGCCGAGGCAGGCACTTCGAGATCACCACACACCGGGCCGAGTGCTACGACCCCGACTCGCGCAAGCCAAAGGTGGCTTACGCCGAGCAGGTGGAGGTGGACCTGTCCCGGCGGGACTTCACGGTCAACGCGATGGCATTGTGCCTTCCCGATCTTGCCCTGATCGATCCCTTCGACGGCTTGGCCGACCTGGCGGCTGGGCGTCTTCGGACGCCGCTTGCCCCCGAGGCCTCATTCACCGACGATCCCCTACGAATGCTCCGGGCGGCGCGCTTCATCGCTCGCTTTGGCTTCAAGCCTGACCCGGAGCTGGTGGAGGCGGTCCGTGCTCTTCACGGGCGGCTGGAGATCGTCTCGGCGGAGAGGATCCGCGACGAGCTGGACAAGCTGGTGGTGGTGCCCAATCCGTCGCCTGGGCTGTGCTTTGTCGTCGACACGGGGGTGGCGGAGGACTTCTTGCCGGAGCTGCCGGCGATGGCCCTGGAGCAGGATCCGATCCACCGGCACAAAGACGTCCTGGCTCACACCATCGCCGTGGTCGAAAAGACCAGTCCCGACCGCATCCTGCGCCTGGCTGCCCTGTTTCACGACGTGGGCAAGCCAAGGACCCGCGCCTTCGGTCCAGAGGGAGTGTCTTTCCATCACCACGAGGTGGTGGGTGCCAGCATGACCCGGGAGCGCATGAGACAGCTGCGATACTCGACTGAGGACATCGTGCAGGTCTCGGAGCTGGTGGCCCTTCACCTGCGCTTCCACACCTACCAGCTGGGCTGGACAGACAGCGCGGTACGCCGTTACGTGCGCGACGCCGGGCTGCTGCTGGACCGCCTGAACGAGCTGACCCGGTGCGACTGCACAACCCGTAACGCCGCGAAGGCAAAGGCGCTGGGCCTGCGCATGGACGAGCTGGAGCGCCGCATCGCCGAGCTGGCGGGCAAGGAGGAGCTGGCAGCGCTGCGCCCCGACCTGGACGGGATCAAGGTGATGGAGGTGCTTGGCGTCAAGCCCGGCCCGGTGGTCGGACGGGCACTGTCCTTCCTGCTGGAGCTGCGTTTGGAAGAGGGCCCCCTGGGGGAGGAGGAGGCCACTCGCAGGCTCCTTGGGTGGTGGGAGAGCCAGGAAGCATCATGACTTCGGGCGCTTTCCCGGTGTGAAGTGGCAGTTGTCGGCGTGACTCACCGAGCAATGCCGGCCAGGCGGCACTGGGGTTGGACCAGGTGGGCAAAGCTGTCGCGGCGGCCAAGCTCCGCCGCACACAGGGTCCGGGCGGCGGGCCCGCAGTCGTGGATGACGGTCCCCCCCGTCGCCATGGCCACCACCACGTTGACGCAGCCGTGAGCTGAAGGCGCCGCTGCGCTTGGGCGTACCACGGCCCATGCGCCAGCGCCGAGCAGTGCGGCGAGCAACACCAGCGCCACCGCCACGATGGAGCGTCCGGACCGGATTGTCAGTGGTTCTGCGGGCCAGGGGAGGCTTCCTGCCATGAGGGTGTCCAGTCTCGATAAGGAAGGACCCGGCCGGCGTACGCCGGCCGGGTCCTTCGCCAACAGGTCCTTACAGGGCTTCGGTGCCCCGTTCGCCGGTGCGGATGCGGATGACCTCGTCCAGATCCGCCACCCACACCTTGCCGTCGCCGATCTTTCCAGTGCGCGCCGCGTTGGTGAGCGTCTCCACCAGGGCCGGGGCCTCGGCGTCGCCCACCACGATCTCCATGCGCAGCTTGGGGACCAGGTCGACTTGATACTCCGCCCCGCGGTACACCTCGGTGTGCCCGCGTTGGCGTCCGTAGCCCTGGACCTCGGTGACTGTGAGGCCGTGGATGCCAGCTTTTTGCAGAGCATCCTTTACCTCATCGAACTTGAACGGCTTGATCACTGCGACGACGAGCTTCATGACTCACCTCCCATGGACAGCTGCGGTCCCCCGATCCGCTCGACACCTGTCGAGCTGGGGTAGGCCTCCTCGCCGTGGATGGCCAGGTCGCCGATCTCCAGGTCTTCGTCGGGCATCCGCAGAGGGATGAACAGCCCAATGAGCTTGAGCAGCACGAACGTCACGAAGGCGTCCCAGACGATGATGGTCAGGGCGGCCCCAGCCTGCGCGATCAGCTGCTTGGGGTGACCGTACAGCGCACCGGTGACCGACGACGCTGACGACCCCTTCGCACTCCCGGCCGGGTACTCGATGATGTTGGGGTTGGCGAACACGCCCACCAGGAGGCCTCCTGTGAGGCCGGCTACGCCGTGGGTATGCACGACTCCCATCGCGTCGTCCACCTTTTGGAACAGGCGCGTCTGGCTGAGCTTGTTGAACGAGAACCAAACGACAGTGCTGCCGATGAACGACATGAGCAATGCCCCCACGCCGTCCACGAAGCCTGCAGCGGGCGTGATCACCACGAGACCCACGATCAGGCCATTGACCGCGCCGAGGAAGGTGGGCTTGCGCTCCTTGCTGGCAAACGTGTCCCACAGGATCCACGTGAGGCAGGCGCCAGCAGCGCACAGGTTGGTGTTGAGGACGGCGGATGCGGCGTCGGCTCCGGCGAAGTACGGGTCGCCTCCGTTGAAACCGTTCCAGCCGAGCCACAAGATGCCGGCTCCCACAGCCACCATCATCAAGTTGTGGGGCACAAATCTGTTCCGGTCCCTAGCGAGGCGGGGCCCTATGACCGCAGCTGCGGTGAAGCCTGAAACGCCGGCCGCCAAGTGGATGACGTAACCACCCGAGAAGTCGACCGCTCCGCGCTGAGCCCACCAGCCCCCGCCCCATACCAAGAAGGCGTTGACCGAGTAGGCGAAGGTGGACCACAGCGGCACGAAGATGGCCCAAGCCTTGAAGTTGATCCGCCCGAGCACGCTACCCAGGAAGAGCAAGGGGGTGATGGCGGCGAACACGAACTGGAAGTAGACCAGGCTGGCCTGAGGGAAACGGAAGGTTGGCTGGAGCCCCGGTCCGACAAGCAGGGGAATGTTGGCTTGGCCCTGCTCGGAGACGTGACCGAGGACGTTGCCAGGGACGCCGATGAAGTTTCCGAGGATGCCGGGTCCGAGGTGGGCTGGAGAGCCGAAGCCCATGTCGAAGCCCCACAGGACCCAGACGACGAGCACCGCGGAGAAGCCGGTGAACGCCATCAGCATGGTGTTCACCGCCCATTTCCGCGGGACGAGGCCCCCATAGAGGACTGCGAGGCCGGGCAAGCTCATTAGCCCGACCAGCGTGCCAGCGGTGAGCTGCCAGGCGTTATCTCCTGCGCTCAGGTAGCTGGGATATGGAATCAGTGAGGCAATCAATTCGAAGATGCTCCTCTCGGTCTGGGGTTCCCCGGATCTCAGGGTCCTCGTTGCTCAGGGTCCTTGGCCCCCAGAGGGTCCTCGGATCACACACACTGGGCCATGGTGATGTCGAGACCGTTTCGCGTTTGTTACGTCAGAATGAACTCGTGTTGCAATCAGCGCACGCCCTTCGTAACCGAGAGTTCACAAAGCGGAAACACGTTTGCCACCGAGCTGGCCTAGGGTCGGCATCCATGAACGTGACTACGATCAAAATGGTTCAAACGGAGCGCGGGCTTGGTTTCGGGGCTGCCGCGATAGCTGTGTTCTCGTTCCTTACTCTTTGGGTTCCCAACCTGGGTCACAGTGGGGGTCATGTCACCGGGGGCGCGTACCTGGCGATAGGCCTGATCCTTGCTGGGGCGATCCTCCTGGCCACGTTCAGTCGCCGCCTGGTCCTGCTCACGGCCGCGATGGCCTTCACCTGCGTCGGACCCTGGGGTCCTGAGCACCTGTTCCAGCTCCTGTTCATGATTGCCACCGCCTGGCTGGTCCTCAGGCTGGTTCGCACGTCAATTGGCTTACGGGCCAGCAGGAGCTGAGGCGTCAGGGCCACTGGTGGGGGCTCCAGGCCCACTGGTGGGGGCTCCGGGCCCACTGGTGGTCCCGGGCACAAGAGCCACCTCATTGCCGTGCGTCTGTTTTTAGATACCTTCTTTGCGTGCCTTGATCACCAACGTGTGGGGGACCATTAGGAATGCATCTCTCCAGTGGGCGCTGCGCGGTCCGGCGGCGGCCGGCTCCGGCTCGAGTATCGCCTCGACCCTGTAGCCCGAGCGCAACAGGTCACTGTAGAGCTCGGGAATCGAGTGGCGGTACTCGGTGAAGGCGGCGCCATCGCGCTCGTAGTCGATGGGGGAGTGATCGAACCATGAGCGCACGATGCCCATGGTGGCGTCGTCGATGATTGCGTAGGCGGGATGTGGGAGGCTGAACACGAGGTGGGCGCCGACCTTGAGGACCCGGTGCGCCTGGCGAAAGACTCGTCGCAGGTCCTCCACGAAACCGAATGTGTGGGCGGAGAAGACGAGGTCGATTGTGTCGGCCCGCCAAAAGGCCAGATCGGCGATATCGCCCTGCCGGAACTCGACCCTCACCTGCTCGTGCTCCGCCAGCCGGCGCGCGTAGGCGATCTGCTGGGAGGAGAAGTCGATGCCGATCGCGGTGGCTCCTGCCTTGGCGAAGGCTACCGAGCATTGGCCCCCGCCACAGCCCAGCTCCAGGACCCGCTTCCCACGTAGGTCCCCGAGCAGTCGCAGGTCGGCCTCAGAGCCGATGTCGGGGCCGTAGTGAGCTACATCGCAGGAGAGCTGGGAGGACGCCTGGTATTGGGCCGAGTGCTGGTCCCACGCGGCAAGGTTGTCATTGGGCACAGTGACAATCATGCCCGATCTGAGCGGCCCTTGCCCACCTACCTAGCTGTCGTTAGGGCCTGTACGAGAACAACCTGGGCGGCGAAGCCGTTCAAATGCGGTCCTCATCAGGGCTATAGCTGTGCCCGCCGCCCAGGTTGTTCTCTGCCAGGCCCTTAGCCCCGGTAGGCGCCCCGTCGGCGAACTCCTCCACCATGCGCTGCGCCACGTCGTCGTGGTACTGGACCGGCGGGGACTTCATGAAGTAAGCAGACGGGCCGAGCAACGGACCGCCGATACCCCGGTCGAGGGCGATCCGGGCGCAGCGGATCGCGTCGATGATCACTCCAGCCGAGTTGGGCGAGTCCCAGACCTCCAGCTTCAGCTCCAGATTGAGGGGCACGTCGCCAAAGTTGCGGCCCTCCAGGCGGATATAGGCCCACTTGCGGTCGTCGAGCCACGGAACATGGTCCGACGGGCCGATGTGGACGTCGTGCGCGGAGATGCCGTTCTCAATCTGGCTTGTCACCGACTGGGTCTTGGAGACCTTCTTGGACTCGAGGCGGGAGCGTTCCAGCATGTTCTTGAAGTCCATGTTGCCGCCCACGTTGAGCTGGTAGGTGCGATCCAGCGCCATTCCCCGGTCCTCGAAGAGCCTGGCCAGGATGCGGTGCACGATCGTGGCTCCCACCTGGCTCTTGATGTCGTCGCCTACTATCGGGATTCCCGCAGCACGGAAGCGCTCGGCCCAAGCCGGGTCGCTGGCGATGAAGACCGGGATCGCGTTCACGAATGCCACGCCGGCGCTCAGGCAGGCCTCGGCGTAATGACGCTGGGCAGCCTCGGATCCCACAGGCAGGTAGGCGACCAGCACCTCGGCGCCCGCCGAGGTCAGAGCAGCCGCCACGTCGACCGGCGCGGCGGGGGACTCCTCGATGGTCTCCCGGTAGTACTGGCCCAGCCCGTCGAGGGTGGGTCCCCGCTGCACCACGACGCCCAGGTTGCCCAGGGTCGCGAAGCGGATCGTGTTGTTGGGGGGGACAAGGACAGCCTTGCCCAGGTCCAGTCCGACCTTGGCTGCATCCACGTCAAAAGCTGCCACCACCTCCACGTCGCCCACGTGGTAGCCGCCCAGCACCACATGCATGAGACCGGGGACCACGTCATCGGGGTTGGCGTCCCGGTAGTACTCGATGCCCTGGAGGAGGGCACTTGCGCAGTTGCCCACGCCGGCGATGGCTACGCGGATCTTGCTCATGTGCTTGCTACCTTTCGTGGGGTGGGCTCGGCAGGGTCGCCGGGCGATACGGTGGTGCGAGCTCGTTCGGCCTCGATGAGCCGATCGAGCCAGTCGATGTCGCCATCGAGGGACTCGGCGCCGTGCTCGGCGAGGGCCACGCGCCACGTGTCGGTGCTCTGGGTGAGGGCGCTGCGGGCGCGACGCTGGGTGAGCACAGCCCTGCGGCGTTCCAGGAGCGCAACGCGCGCCTCGGGCGACAGGTGCTGGGCGAAGGCCAGGCGCAGGGCGAAGCATCTGTCGTCCTCCGCCTCCCCGGCGGTGTTGTCGCCAGCCAGAAGGCGCTTGAACATGGCTTTTCCGACGTCGGTGATCGCGTACACCCGGCGCTGGCGGGTTGTACGGGCGCCTGCCACATAGCTGCTCCGCGCCCTGGCGGTGGCTCTGGTAGCCCGAAAGGCGGCCCGCTCGCCTGTGAGCGACCCGGTCATCGGGATCCGTCCCGGCTCCTCAGGGCCGGCACCTGACCGGCTGCCCGCTCCTACACCCCCGGGAGCGCCAGCCGGGGGGTTCAAGGCGACGACGGCCCCGCTTGCCTCCAAGCGAGCCAGCGCGGGGTACAGCGACCCAAACGACACGCTCACCAAGAAGCCCAGCGTCTCCCCCAGCCGCTTGCGCAGCTCGTAGCCGTGAAGCTCCTGCTCCTCCAGCAATCCCAGTATGGCCAGCTCCAGCACTCTTGCTCCGATGCGATGTATCGTGTCGATATATCGACAGTGTAACAGGTTGTCGCTGCTTGTCCCACTTCGCTCCCTGCTGGCTCGTCGGGATAATCTGGAGGGGTGAGCTTCGGTCCAGCGTCGGTGCAAGGGGGCAGCAAAGGCTGCCTGCCGGGCCAGATCGACTACCGGCTGGCGCGCAACGCTGTTGTCCGAGAGTTCCGCCAGGGTCATCTGTCCAGGCTGGACGTGTGCGATGCCCACCCCGAGCTCCTTCGCGTCGCTCGGCACCTGGGTCAGCCGACCGCTGAGGACTGCCCGATCTGTGGCGACGGTGTGGTGGTCCACGTCTCGTTCGTGTTCGGGCCCCGCCTCCCCCCCGGCGGCCGGTGCGTGACCTCACCTGCGGAGCTGACCAAGCTTTCCAGGGGAGTCGCCCAGGTCGCTTGCTACGTGGTCGAGGTCTGCCCTGCCTGCTCGTGGAACCACCTGGCCCGGATGCAGGTGATGGGCGGCCGTCCCCGGGACTGAGCGCCACCGGGTGGTCATTATCGCCAAAGGAACGAGCTCGACTAGCCTGATTGGCGCCGCCGGCAGCCAACCTGGCGCTGGACGGTAGGAGGCATTGCCATGTCAGAGAAGCTGACCATCCCGGCCATACGGGGTCACAAAGGTGGAGTGCCCCTGGTCATGGTCACCGCCTACGACGCGCCCGGCGCCGCGATGGCCGATGCGGCCGGCGTGGACATCATCCTGGTCGGCGACTCGGTGGCGATGGCCGTGCTCGGCCGTGAGGACACCCTCAGCGTCACGGTCTCCGAGATGGCTCATCACGTGGCCGCGGTGCGCCGAGCCCGGCCAGCCTGCCCGGTGGTGGCCGACATGCCCTGGCTCAGCTACCACCTGAGCCCCACTGACACGGTCGTCAACGCCGCGGCGCTCATAAGGGCCGGGGCCCAGGCGGTCAAGCTCGAAGGCGGTCGGCACCGGCTCCCCATGATCGCGGCCCTGCTGAGCGCAGAGATCCAGGTGATGGGGCACCTGGGCCTGACACCGCAGTCGGTGCACGGCATGGGGGGATTCAAGGTCCAGGCGACCGCCCTCGAGGAGGCGGAGGCACTGGTGGAGGACGCAATCGCCCTGGCCGGCGCGGGCTGCTTTGCCCTGGTCCTAGAAGGCATACCGGACCGCCTGGCCGCCGTGGTCACTGACGCGGTCGGCGTGCCCACGGTCGGCATTGGCGCAGGCCCGCACTGTGACGGTCAGGTTCTGGTCCTTCACGACGTCCTGGGCTTAGCCGACCCGGCCAGAGTCGACCCGGCCACAGTCAAAGCCCATCCGCGTTTCGTTCGCCAGTACGCCGACCTGGCAGCTTCTGGCCGCGGCGCCCTGGGTGCCTGGGCGGCCGACGTGCGTTCGGGCTCCTTTCCCTCGCCGTCGGAAAGCTACCGGGCCGGTGAGGCCCTCGGTGCCTGGGCGGCCGCCCGCCTCGCACTCGCCCCTGAAACGCGGCAAACTTAGACCATGCCGTCGGCGAACCCCGCCACTGCCCCTACTCGGAGAGACCTGCCCACTCCCCGCAGCGACCGGGAGGCCGACAGACCATGGGTGGTGATCGTGTGGAACGACCCGATCAACTTGATGTCGTACGTGACCTTCGTCTTCCAAAAGCTGTTCGGCTACAGCCGGGCGCACGCCACCAAGCTGATGCTAGACGTGCACCAGCGGGGCCGGGCCGTCGTGTCGAGCGGCCCCCGAGAGCGCGCCGAGCTGGACGTGATGCGCCTGCACGAGCACGGCCTGTGGGCCACCATGGAGCACGACGTATGATTCGCGCCCGCCGCCTCCGCCGGGGCCGGGACGGCAGCTGGCAGCTACGCCTTCCGGCCGCCGAGCGCGACCTCCTGCGCACGCTTCCGTCCCAGGTTCGCCAGCTAATCGAGGCCGGCGACGACAGCACCCGGCGCCTCTTCCCTCCGGCCTATGCCGACGACGTCGCCGCCGAGTCCGAGTACCGCCAGATGGTCGGCAGATCCATCCTGGCGTCGCACACCGAGGCCCTGCGAATAATGGAGTCTACAGTCGACGCGGCCATGCTCGACGACGAGGAGCTGAACGCCTGGCTCGGCGCCCTCAACGACCTTCGCCTGGTGCTTGGCACCCGCCTCGATGTGAGCGAAGAATTTGTCCCCCTGCCACCCGGCCACTCCCTCGCCCCGGCGATGGCGACCTACTCCTATCTGAGCATGCTGCAGGAGCAGGTAGTGATCGCGTTGGCTTCAGGTTTTGAAAAATAGAGTCGGCTGCGCCGAGCACCCGAGCCCTCTTACCTCTTGAGCGGGTAGAAGTAGGCCCCCACTGTGCCTGGCCCGGTGTGAGCCCCCACACTCGGTCCGATGCGGTAGCGGATCAGGTCCACCACGTCGTCTTTGGTTCTCAGCCGGGCCTCCAGGGCCTGAGCCATGGCCTCGGTCCCCGGATCGGCGGTGCCGATGGCGACACGAAGCGCAGGACCGCTGATGTGATCGGCCATTGCCCTTACTGCGGCTGCGAGGTCACTGACCTGGTCGAGCACGGTCATAGTTCCTCCGATCATGGAGAGAACCGGGACGCCGGCCCCGGCGTGCGCGCTCGGGTCGAGGCGCCCGCCCCGGCTGGCCAGCTCGAGTCCGCCAACCACGAACACGTTCCCGGTGCTCGCACCCACGCTGGTCGCTACCCGGGCCGCATCCTCGATCTCGGCCCCGGCCCGGAGCGCTTGGGCAGCCTCCCAGATGGCGCAGGTGACCCCGAACGACGCGGTGCCCGAGTCGATCACTGCTACCTTGACCGGCGCCTCCCTCGCCGCCAGGCGGGCGACCTCGACGGTCGAGGAGACCACCACGCTCACATGCACCGACAGGATCGCCGTTGCGCCCCGGTCGGCGAGCGCCTGATACGCGGTGAGGAACTGGCCCGGAGAAGGTGCAGCAGTGGTGATCCCGCTGGTGAAGCGAGCCCAGAAGCTGTCCGCGTCGATGTCCAGTCCCTCCTGGAAGGCCTCACCGTCGATGGTGACGGTGAGCGGAACCACCTCGATGTCGTAGCGCCGGGCCAGCTCGACGGCGATCTGGGAGCTCGAGTCGGTGCACAGCCCGATCACTGGAAAGGGGTGCGGGGCGGGAAGCCCGCGGCTGGGATGGGTCGTAGCGCGGCCCAGAAGCGATACCAGATCACCGCGCTGGTCAGAGCGGCCGAGACTGGTAGGCCCGGTCCGGGCGGGGGCCCCCACAGGTTTGGCCAGCCCTTCTTCCACCAAAGCGCCCCGCTGGCCACCCACAGCACCGACGAGATCACGGTGCCGGCAAAGGCCCGGTGGCGCCAATCGGGCTGGGAGGCGACCCACGCCACGGTCAGGTCCAGCGGAAAGTACGCCGGGAAGGTGGCCAGGCACTGCCCCGTGCTTGCCGCCACACCCTTGCCGCCCCGGAACCGGCTGGCTGCGGGGAAGCAGTGCCCGACAACCGCCGCGGTGCCCCCGACATGGGCCCCGTTGGGGCCGGCCAGGGCACGGCCCGTGGCACAGGCCAGTGCCCCCTTGGCTATGTCGGCCATCAAGATCGCCCACCCCCACCCCTTGCCCAGCACCTCCATGGCGTTCACCGCGCCGGGGTTCTTTGATCCGGCCCGGCGCAGGTCCACGTCGCTGCCCCGGCGAGCCGCCCTGGTGGCCAGGTCTGCCGAGGGGAACCCACCCAGGACATAGCCCACGGCCGCCGCTCCGAACATCCGGGTCGCCCGGGTCGCCCGCATGGCCGTGACCTTATCTCTTACCCGAACCCGCGGGAACGTCCAGGCGTAGGCGCCACGCCGCCTTCCGGTCGAGATTGAGCCCGTATGATGTGCGCGATGCTGTCGGCATGGCAGGTTTGCGGTATGCCGAGGCCAGCAGGTCGCCTACCCAGGTTCGCGATCTCTCCGGCGCCGCATAGGGGCTGGTAATGGCCCGCCTGCTGATAGTCGACGATGACCCGTCGCTGTTGCGGGTGCTGCGAATCGGGCTCGTTGCCCGGGGATACGACGTCGTGACCGCGCGAGACGGCGCGAGCGGCCTCACCCAGGCTACCATGACATCACCCGACGTGATAGTGCTCGACCTCGGCCTGCCGGACATCGATGGGCTGGAGGTGTGCAGGCGGATCCGCCAGTGGAGCGAGGTCCCCGTCGTGGTTCTTTCGGCTTTTGGTGCCGAGGACCGAAAGGTGGCAGCCCTGGACGGGGGCGCGGACGACTACATGACCAAGCCCTTCGGGATGGCCGAGCTCGAGGCCCGGGTGCGGGTCGCTCTTCGCCACGTAACCGACCGTGCGGCGGGCGCCGACTCGATGAGCAGCGAGCTTCGGATCGGCTCCGTGGTCATCGATCTGGCGCGGCGCTCCGTGACCGTGGGTGACCAGGCCGTGGAACTCACCGCCAAGGAGTTCGAGCTGCTGAGCTTCCTGGCCCAGCACTCGGGGCAGGTATGCACGCACCGGGTCATCCTCGAGCGGGTGTGGGGTCCGGGTTACGGCACCGAGGTGCATTACCTGCGCGTCTACGTCAACCGGCTGCGGACCAAGATCGGGGACGGCACGGGAAGACTGTTGCGGACCAGCCCCGGCGTCGGCTATCAACTCGAGGCCCCGCTCCCGGGGCCGCTCCCGGGGGGACCCACGAAGCTGTAGAAGGGATTGGCCACCACCCGGCGGCCCTCGTGCACGCCGAGGGTTCCCTCGATGGCGAGCCGGGCACCCGGGCGGATGCCCGGGACCTCCCGGCGTCCAGGGAAGACCACCGTCAGGGTGCTGCTGCCGTCGTCCAGCTCGCATTCCAATGTGTCACCGCCCACCCACGGGCGGATCGCCACGGCACGCACGACGCCTGAGACCCGCAGGCGCTGACGGAGCACGGCGTCGGCTACGCGCAGGGCGATCGGCCGGCCAGCCCAGAGCTCGGGGTCCGGCGGGTTCACCGTAGGGTGGCCAGGGCCTCGTTGAGCTGGGTCACGTCCACGTAGGGTGCGCCGAGGAAGCCCAGCTGGGGCCCGCGCACCATGGTTGTCACCAGGTGATGGACCACGGCTGCGGGGAGGTGCCGGGCCTTGGCCACCATCGGCACCTGGGCGTACGCCGAGGCTGGGTTTACGTCGGGATCGAGGCCGCTGCCGGAGCTGGTGACCAGCTCCGACGTCGGGTTGACCCCTACGGACCGCCAGGCAGCTATGCGCCTGGCGACATGCGCCTCGAGGACCTTGGAGCGCGGCCCGAGGTTCGTCGGGCCGCTGGCCGTGGGTGCGTCCAGGTTCGGCCGGCCGTGGAACCATTTGGTTCCCTTCCACGGCTGGCCGATCAAGACCGAGCCGTTCGGGCCGATGGAGCCGCTGGTCTGGTGCGACATGAACGCCTGGCCCAGGCCGGTCTCGGCAAGTGGGTAGGCGATGCCGCACAACAGGGCAAAGAATATGGCGGCGACGATAGAGCGCCGAAGTTGGATCAGCATCAGTAGAGCCTCGTTGCGGTGAGTATGAGGTCGATGAGCTTTATGCCTATGAACGGCAGGATGATCCCGCCGACGCCGTAGATGAAGACATTTCGGCGCAGGATGACGGCTCCCGAGGTTGCCCTGAACCGCACTCCCCGAAGCGCAAGGGGGATGAGCGCGACGATGACCAGCGCGTTGAAGATGACCGCCGAGAGCACCGCCGAATGCGGGCTGTGAAGGCCCATGATGTTGAGCGCGCCCAGCTGGGGGTAGGTGGCGGCGAAAAGAGCTGGGATGATGGCGAAGTACTTGGCCACGTCGTTGGCGATGGAGAACGTGGTAAGCGCGCCCCGGGTGATCAGCAGCTGCTTGCCTATCTCGACTATGTCGATGAGCTTTGTCGGGTTCGAGTCGAGGTCGACCATGTTCCCTGCCTCTTTGGCCGCGGTGGTCCCGGTGTTCATCGCCACCCCGACGTCGGCCTGGGCTAGGGCGGGGGCGTCGTTGGTGCCGTCCCCGGCCATGGCGACGAGCTTGCCTCCCTCCTGCTCGGTCTTGATCAGGTCCATCTTGGCCTCGGGCGTGGCTTCGGCCAGGTAGTCGTCGACACCCGCCTCCGCCGCGATGGCCGCCGCGGTGAGGGGATTGTCGCCGGTGATCATCACGGTGCGGATCCCTATGGCCCTCAGCTCCTCGAAGCGCGCCCGCAGGCCCTCCTTCACCACGTCCTTCAGCTCGATCACCCCGAGGACCACGGGGCCGTCTGCCACGACGAGGGGCGTGGACCCCGCCTTCGCCGTGCGCTCCACGACTGCGCCGAGGTCGGAAGGGATATTGCCACCCTGCTCGGTGACCCAGCGGCAAACCGACTCGGTGGCACCCTTGCGGATCTGGCGCCCGTCGACGTCCAGGCCCGACATCCGGGTCTGAGCGGAGAAGGGCACGAAGGCGTGGTCTGGCGACATCTGGCGCTCCCTGAGCGAGAAGCGATCCTTGGCCAGGACCATGATGGAGCGACCCTCAGGCGTCTCGTCGGCGAGGGAGGCCAGCTGGGCTGCATCGGCAAGCTCCTCCTCGTTGTGGCCGCCCACTGGGAAGAACGACGACGCCATCCGGTTGCCGAGGGTGATGGTGCCGGTCTTGTCCAGCAGCAGGGTGGAGACATCGCCGGCGGCTTCCACCGCGCGCCCGCTCATGGCCAGCACGTTGCGTTGCACCAGGCGGTCCATGCCGGCGATGCCGATCGCGGAGAGCAGGGCGCCGATGGTGGTGGGTATGAGGCAGACCAGCAGCCCGATCAGGATCACCACCGACAGCGCCGAGTGGGCGTAGCTGCCGAACGGCTCGAGCACCACCACCACCGGCAGGAAGATGACCGTCAGCGCCGCGAGCAGGATGGTGAGGGCGATCTCGTTGGGGGTCTTCTGGCGGCTGGCGCCCTCGACCAGGCTGATCATGCGGTCCATGAAGGTCTTGCCGGGCTCGGCGGTTATGCGCACCACGATGCGGTCCGACAGCACCATCGTGCCTCCGGTCACTGCCGAGCGGTCACCGCCTGACTCGCGTATTACTGGTGCCGACTCCCCGGTGATCGCCGACTCGTCGATCGAGGCGACCCCCTCGACGATCTCGCCGTCGGATGGCACGACATCGCTCGCCTCGCAGACCACCAGGTCACCCTTGGCGAGCGCCGCGGCGGGGACCCGCTCCTCCTCGCCGCCGGGGAGGAGGCGACGGGCCGCGGTGTCGGTGCGCATCTTGCGCAGGGTGTCGGCCTGGGCCTTGCCCCTCCCCTCGGCCATGGCCTCGGCGAAGTTGGCGAACACCACAGTGAGCGCCAGCCAGGCTGCGATGCCCCAGGTGAATATCGAGGGGTGCGCGATGGCGGCGACCAGCGTCACCACAGTGCCGACCACCACGACGAACATGACCGGGTTGCGCACCTGGACACGGGGGTCGAGCTTCTTGAAGGCGTCCACGCTGGCGTGGCGCAGGATCTCGGGGTCGAACAGGCTCCGGGCCTGGGCCACACCGTGCGGGGTGGTGGACATCAGAAGAACCTCCCGTGCATGAACTGGCTGACGATCGGCCCGAGGGACAGGGCGGGGAAGAACGTGAGTCCCCCGATGAGCAGGATGACCCCGATGAGCAGGCCTACGAACATCGGCGAGTCGGTGCGGAAGGTCCCTGCCGAGGTTGGCACCACTGACTTGGCAGCCAGGGCCCCAGCCAGCGCCAGGACGGGGATGATGATGAAGAACCGCCCGAGGAGCATGTCGATGCCGCCGACGATGTTGTAGAAGGCGGTGTTGCTCGCCAAGCCCCCGAATGCGGACCCGTTGTTGTTTCCCTGGGACAAGATGGCGTAGAAGATCTCCGAGAAGCCCTGCGGGCCGCGGTTGGTGATCGGAGCGACGCCGGCAGGCACCGCGCTGGCTATCCCGGCGAGGACCAGCACGGTGATCGGCATGACCAGTACCCCGAAGGCGGCCAGCTTGACCTCGCGGGCCTGGATCTTCTTGCCCAGGTACTCCGGTGTTCGCCCCACCATCAGCCCACCGAGGAACACTGCCAGGATCGCCGAGAGCAAGATGGTGTAGAGGCCGCTCCCGGTCCCACCGGGGGTGATGTCGCCCTGGGCCATGCCTGCCATCAGGGCCAGGCCGCCCATGGGTGTGTAGGAGTCGTTGGCCGAGTCCACCGACCCGGTGGAGGTTTGCGTGGAGGCGATGTTGTACAGCACCGAGGACGGCACGCCGAAGCGGGTGTCGGTGCCCTCGGTGTTGCCCTGGGGCTGGTGGGTGAGCCCGGCTGCGGCCACCGCCGGGTTGGGGCCGGCCTCGGCGACCGCGCCGATCGCCAGCCAGGCGCCAAAGATGATGGTCATGGCGGCGAGGACGGCCACACCCTGGCGGTGGCCGCCCACCATCTTGCCGAAAACGTAGGTGAGGGCCACGGGGATGGACAGGAGCAGGAAGAACGAGAGAAAGTTGGTGAGCCCGGTGGGGTTCTCGAAGGGATGGGCGCCGTTGGCGCCAAAGAAACCGCCGCCGTTGGTGCCGAGCTGCTTGATCACCTCCTGGGAGGCGACGGGGCCGCGGGGGATGGTCTGGGTCACGCCGTTCAGGACGTCGTGGATGTGCGCTGGGCCGGCCAGGGTCTGCAGCGACCCCTGGGTCATGAAGATCAGGGCGAAGACGAACGAGATCGGCAGCAGGATGTAGATGACCGTGCGCACCAGGTCGACCCAGAAGTTGCCGATCACCTTGGCGCTCTTGCGGGCGAAGCCCCGGATGAGGGCGACGGCCACGATGGTCCCCACCGCCGGTGAGACGAAGTTCTGCACCGCCAGGGCGACCATCTGGGAGAAGTACGACATCGTCGACTCGCCGGAATAGTTCTGCCAGTTGGTGTTGGTGACGAAAGACACGGCCGTGTTCCACGCCAGCGCCGGCGTCACCGCTTTTTGGTGCTGGGGGTTGAGTGGCAGGTATGCCTGCAGGCGCAGCAGGCCGTAGGTGACGAGGATCGACACCGCCGAGAACACCAGCAGGGCCAGCGCGTATCGCTGCCAGCTCTGCTCCACCTCGGGGTCGGTTCCCATCGCCCGGTACAGGGGGCGCTCGACCCAGGCCAGCCAGCGCACCCGGCCCTCGTAGACGGCCACCATGTAGGACCCGAGGAACCGCCAGGTGAGGCCCAGGCACACCACCAGGGCGACAATGGTCAAACCAAAGCTCACCGCTCAGAATCGTTCCGGGTTGAACAGCGCGAATCCCAGGTAGAGAAAAAGCAACACTGCGACGATGAGCAGCACCACCTGGACGACACTCATCAGACCCTCGCGAGGGCCCGGGCGAGGGCGATGGAAGCCACGAGAAAGCCAATCGTCCCAAGGATGAACCCGATGTCAGCCATTGGTGCTAAACTTCGCTGAAGGAGACACGGGGCCAGATTAGGCAGCGGAATATCAATAGAGAATAAATAGAGCCATCCAGGGCGTCAATATTTCCTCAATTTGCAATCTGTCACGGTAGACGTGAGATCGGGAGAGAGAACACCACGACGGTGCCCCCGCCCGGGTTGTCCTCCACCCTGATCTGACCTCCCTGTACCTCCACAAACGCCTTGGCTATGGCTAGGCCCACACCGGCACCCGGGGAGCTGGTCTCAAGTCGGTCCGGATCATGGCCCTCGAGGCGATGAAAGGCTTCGAAGACATCGGCCCTCTTGGCTGGCGGTATGCCAGGGCCGCAGTCGGCGACGCTCAGCTCGACCATGCCGTGGCGCTCTCTGGCTTCGATGTGGATCCGGGGTGCTCCGGTCTCGGCACTTCCGGTCTCGGCACCGGTCTCGTCGGCACCGGTCTCGTCGGCACCGGTCTCGTCGGCACCGGTCTCGTCGGCACCGGTCTCGTC
>JAVKSL010000009.1:0-64853 GCA_039583695.1 Acidimicrobiales bacterium
CTCGGCCAGGCAGACTTCAGCAACTGGCGCACCGACGCCGGCGACCTCGACATCATGACCACGATGCGCGACCGCGCGGGCGTGCCACGCCCATATCAGGACCTGGCCAGCGACGCGCACGTCCTCCTCGCCCGCTTCGTCTCCTCGCGAGTCGTTCTGTCTTCGGGCACGAGCTTGAAGCGAACTGCGACCTGGCTCGGGGACTCGGCCAGCCCGGCAGCCAGCAGCCGCTGATCGGCACTGACCAGCAGCATGCCCAGCGCGGAGGCCGTTGCCGCCCAACTGGCGTCGTAGAACGAGAGGTCGTGCTCGTGGGCAAGCCTCGCCGCGAGCCGCAGCCACGCAGCGGTCATCACCAGGGGCGGACCGACGACAGCGCGCAGGTCGTCGAGCTGGTCGGCCACGTCGACCGCGCCCCACCGCAGCGAGCGCACGAGCACGTTGCCGACCTCGTAGATCGCGAGGTCGAGGACGTGCGCGTCGACTTCGCCTGCGACCTGGGCCGAGCGTAAGGCGCGGGCCTCTACTAGCTCACTCTCGCCTTCACTGTGGAACCACTTGATCAACACCGAAGTGTCGACCAGCAGGTGGGTCACCGGCGTGAGTCTCGATCAAGGCGCACGAGATCAGCGGCGTCGAAGCGCCCAGAATCGCGAAAACGCTGCTCAGACCGTTCGATCGCTGCTTTGACACGCTCGGGGTCCCGGCGCGCCAACTCGCGCCGGGCAGCGATCGAAAGAAGCGCGCTCCGGCTCGTCGAGCGTCGCGCGGCCTCGGCATCGAGCTCGGCCAGCAGGTCGTCGGCAATCGACACCATGACCTTGGACATACCGTCAGTATAGCCACTGGTATAGCTGTGGCCGGTCACGTTCGCATTGCGGGACGGCTGGACCACGCCTGACGTCCAGTGTTGACCGTCGATCCGAGGTTCAGTCGGCCTCGGTTCGGGTTGCGGTGACGACGAGTGCGTTGTAGCCCACCGTAAAGCTACCTCCCGCTGCGTCGACCGCGGCTGCGATCCCGGCGAGCAGCTCGGCGAGCTTCGCCGCGGGGATCCGGGAGTGTCCGCCGAAGGTCGGGACGGTGTCGAGCCACTGGGCGCTCGTGTAGGAGCGCTCCCAGGGGAAGGTCCACTGCTCCGGCTCGGTGAAGCGCTGCGCCTGGCGGATGCCGGCGGCTGCTCTCTCGGTCAGCGGGGCGTAGGAGGCCGTCCCGCCGGGGGCTCCGCCCTGGAAGAACGGGAAGTCGGGCAGGACCTTGCGGTAGACGCCAGCGAAGCCCTGGGCGAGCTCGGGCGGGAACGACATCGCATTCCAGAACAATGCGATGCGGCCACCGGGGGCGAGGGCCCGTGCCGCCTTGGCGGCGCCGAGGTCGGGTCGACCCAGTGCCAGGCCTGCCCGGCGATCACGAGATCGAAGATCCGCCCCGCCGGGTCCCACTCCTCGAAGGTGGCGACCCGACGGTCCCGCAAACCTGCGCTGGTCATGAGCTAGCTAGGCATAGCTCACGGATGCGGAACGACTCGGTAGGATACCAATAATGGAGTTCGATGCTGCGCGAAGCTTCCTGCGGAACCACCACCGGGCGGTGCTGTGCACCCGCCGGATCGACGGCTCGCCGCAGATGTCGGCTGTCGCCTGTGCGCTGGACGCAAACGGTCACGTCGTGGTGTCAACCAGACAGACCGCCATGAAGGTGCGCAACGTGGAGCGCAACCCCGCGGTGTCGCTTTGCGTGCTCGCCGATGCGTTCTACGGGGAGTGGATCCAGCTGGACGGTCGAGCCGAGGTCGTGCGGCTTCCCGAGGCCATGGAGGGCCTCGTCGATTACTACCGCTCCGTCTCCGGAGAGCATCCCAACTGGGATGAGTACCGCCGGGCGATGCAGTCCGAGCGGCGGGTGCTGTTGCGCATCTCGATTGAGAGGGCGGGCCCGGACCGAAGCGGATGACCCACCGGTCGGCCCGCCGGCCCTTTTCGCAGCCCTGACCGCCGTGCTCGCCAAGGCCAACGGCTGCCGATACCGGCATGGGCCCGCACTTTACATAACGACCCTTATCGGCGGATACGAGGGATGAGCGGAATCGGATCCAACTGGGGTGCGGTCGGGTGTTGGCGCCGCTACTCATAGGTCCAGAAACGCTTGGAGGATCCGCCGGACGGCGGCCAGCTCGCCGGGTGTCACCGTGCCGAGACGGCGGCCAAGCCGCTGGTATGCCACCGCCCGCGTGTCTTCGGGCCGACTGAAAGATGGAAGCTCGCTGAGCCCGGACGACTGCGAGATGATCGGGATCTGATGGCGCAGTCCACGGTCACGGCTCGTGAGGGGTACTACGAACACGACAGCATGAGGCAGGGCTAGGTGCAGCGGTCCGGACACGATGATCACTGGTCGGTGGCCGGCCTGTTCCGGCCCTCTGACGGGGTTCAGGTCGGCGAGCCAGACGTCCCCGGTGCGCAACGGCTCGCTCACCCGTGGCCCAGCCCGTCACCTGCGGTGTGATCCCACTCGGCCAGTTCGCCGACGTAGCTCTCCCACTCCTGGGGGTCGGCCTGGAGCCGGGTGTAGTCGGCCCGGACCCCCTCCCAGAAGCGGGCCTCCTCGGCCCTGTCGAGCGTCCGAGCCAGCTCGGCATCCAGCGTGAGGCTGTCTTGGTCGGCAAGCTTCTTGAGCCGGTCGCGGGTCATCGTCGAAACCTTGATGGTAGTCATGTTTGTCATACTCTTAGTATATCTCAGTGTGGCTTGACGAGGTTCGCCGGACCACAAGGTGTCGTCGCTAAACGGACACCCTCCTGGTTCGGAGACCGGGTGAGCCTAGCTGCGGTAGGCGTGGCTTCGATGGCGAATGGCCGTGACTTGCACCATCCGGGCAACGTCATCGATGAGGTACAGGACTCGGTAATCGCCGCGTCGGGCAGACCAAGCCGGATCAAAGGGTGGGCTCAGCGCTTTGCCGACCCGGCGAGGGTTGCCGAGCAGCGGGCCGGTGATGAATGCGTAGGCGGCCCGGCCACTTTGGGCGGAAGGGCTTCAGCGAGCGAACGCGCCGCTGGCCGAGCGATCTGGAGGCGGTAGCGCTCACCGGTCACCTTCTGGGCGGAAGGCGCCCCGCTCTTCGCATCGTCTCCGTCAGCTCCTTTTGGTCCATGCTCTCGCCCCGCTCGAGCGCGCCCATGCCCTCCAGGTGGTCACGGAGTAGCTCGGAGTCTCCGAGCACCGCGATTGTCTCTTGTAGGGCGTCGTAATCGTCGGCACCGAGCAGGACGGCGGCTCGCTGGCCGTTTCGCGTGATCTCGAAGCGTTCGTGGGTGGAGGCAGCCTCCTCGACAAGCTTGGAGAGCCGAACTCGTGCCTCGGCCACCGGAAGCGTGGTCATGTACAGGATTATAGCGTCGTCGGCACGGCAGCGGCGGTTTCTGGTCAGTTGCATCCGAGCGCCTGGCGGCTAGGCCCTCGGGAACTCAGGTGGGCGTGGTGTGTGGCAACGCCGTCTGCCATCCACCCGTCGACGATCCGGCGGCCCTGGCCGGGTTGCTGGCTCGGGGTCAGTGGGGAGACGCCACCGGTACCCGGGCACGGACACGACCTCGGCTCCGGCGTCGATCAGGACCTTCACCAGCTCCGGGCTCTTTATGCCGTGATCCTTCACGGCCACCCATCGATCCCGGAGTGGCTCAGCCAGGGGTCACGCCTGGCAGCGTGGGCAGAAGAACGAGCTGCGGCCGGCAACCCTGACCCTCACTATCAGCGCCCCACACCGCAGGCACGACTGGCCTTCTCGTGCGTAGACGCGATGCGACGCTTGAAAGCCGCCCAGCTGGCCGGACAGGTCCCGGTACTGGGAGTCTGACAGCGATGAGCCGCGGGCCTCGATAGCCGCGGTGAGGACATCGACCATAGACTCCCCCAGTCGGCGAACCTCGGCGGACTGAAGGGACGAAGCAGCACGATCCCACCGCAAACGGGCGGCGTGCAGGATCTCGTCGGAGTAGATGTTCCCGATACCCGCGACGAAGCGCTGATCCAAAAGCAAGGGCTTCAGGTGCCTGTCCGTGCCTGCCAAACCTCTCGCCAGCAGGCGGGCTCCGCCCGGCTCGAGCGGCTCAAAACCGAGGTGGGCCAGCTCGGGCACGCCGGCCCGGCTCACCCAGCTCTCGCCAAAGGTCCTCGGATCCACAAAGCGGAGCTCGGCTCCATCGGCGAAAGTGACCCTCAGATGAGTGTGCACCCTCACCGGCTCACAGGACTCCTGAGCCAGGAGGAGCTGTCCGCTCATGCCCAGATGCAGCACCCACACATCGCCACTGTCGAGAGAGCACAGGAGGTACTTGCCCCGCCGCCCCACACCGACCACCAACCGCCCCTCCAGTCGGGGAGCAAAGCTGGATACCTGACGCCGGACTGTCCGAGCGCCTGTTACCGAGACTGCTTCGACCCGCCAGCCACATACCCGTCCTTGCAGGTCACGTCGTAGGGTCTCGACCTCCGGTAGCTCAGGCACCCGCGACGTCAGGCGCCATGGCAGCAGCCTCCGCGGCCGCCTCCCCAGCGTCACCCGAAGCTCCCGCTGTGCCCTTGGCACCCGCCGTGCCCTTGGCATCACCCGAAGCTCCCGCCGTGCCCTTGGCACCCGCCGTGCCCTTGGCACCCGGCTCCGCCTGCGCAGACATCGCCAGCCAGGCAACCTTCGCCGCAGCCTGCTCGGCCTGCTTTTTCGATCTTCCCTCACCCTGGCCCACAGCCACACCATCGACGATCACCAGGGCAAAGAACCTCTTGGCGTGATCGGGGCCCTCGTCTCGCAACTCGTAGTGCGGAAGCTGATCGACCCGGCGAGCCACCACCTCCTGCAGGCGGGTCTTGTAGTCCCGACATCCCGGGCCTGCCGCCGCGTCCACGATCCGACGTCGCAGCATCCTCATCACCAGGCTGGTCGCTGGCTTCCATCCCCCATCCAGGTAGACCGCTCCGATGACCGCCTCGGCCGCGTCAGCCAGGATCGACGGTTTCGCTCTTCCCCCGGAGGCGTCCTCGCCCTTGCCCAGCCTCAGCGCCGCGCCAAGATCCCATTCGATGGCCACCTCCGCCAGCGCATCCGCGCTCACCACCGACGCCCGCACCATCGCCAGATCCCCCTCGGGGAGATCCGGGTACTTCCTGAAGATATGGTCGGTCACCACCTGGCCCAGCACGGCATCGCCCAGGAACTCCAGGCGCTCGTTCGACTCCTGACCGCCAGCCTCTGCGCACCACGAGCGATGGGCCACGGCCTGCGCCAGCAGCCGGGGCGCCTCGAAGGTGTAGCCCAGTCGCTCGGCCAAGGCTGCAAGCGGGTCGGCCAAGGCTTCAGGCGAATCCGACTGCTCAGGAATCCTCGAGCCTGCCCATCACGTAGTCCACGGCGTCTCGGACGCACTTGAGGTCCTCAAGGTCCTCGTCCTCAATACGGAATCCGTCGATCCGACCGCCCAGCTCCTCCTCCAGCGCCTCGACCAGCTCGATCAGGGCCAGTGAATCCGCATCCAGGTCCTCGGCGAACGAGGACCCCTCGGCAATCCCGGCCGGGTCGATCTCCAAGATGTCGCCCAGCTGGCTGCGCACCAATTCGAATACCGCCTTGCGGTCCAAGGGCGCCGGGCCCAGGTCAGTCTCAGCTGGCACGTGACGCTCCGTCCGTGGTCGGGAATCTCGACTCAAACGCTACCCAGCGCCGGCTCATCTAGGTGCGCGCCACCGCGCGGCGGAGGTCCTCCACGATCCCGCCGGTCGCCAGCTCGTGGGCAACTCGAACTGCGTTGGCGACGGCCTCGACAGAGGAGGACCCATGGCTGATGATGCAAACCCCGTCTACACCGAGCAACATGGCGCCTCCCTGGGAGTCAGGGTCCAGCTCCGCGGCCAGCGGTGCCAGGACCGGTATCAGCACCTCAGCGGCCCGCCTGGTCTCCTCGTTGGTCGCCATGGCCGCAGCCATGGTGGAGACGAAGAAGCGCAGCCCACCCTCGAGCGTCTTGAGCGCTACGTTCCCGGTGAAGCCGTCGGTCACCACGACGTCGGCCACACAGCTCATCAAGTCCCGGCCCTCGACGTTGCCGATGAAGTTGATGTCGGAGCGCCCGGCCAGCAGGGCATGAGTCTCTTTGACCAGCGGAGTCCCCTTGGTCGCCTCCTCGCCAATGGACAGCAGGGCGACCCGTGGTTCGGACACCCCATAGCGGCGCTTGGCGAACACGGTCCCCATCTGGGCGAACTGAACCAGCCACGCTGCGGTGCACTCGGCGTTGGCCCCAGCGTCCAGCAGCACCAGGGGCGTGGACCCAGGAATTGGGATCGGTGTGGCTATAGCTGGGCGGGCCACTCCAGGAAGCCTGCCCATGCGCAGCAAGGCGCTGGCCATCGTGGCCCCTGTGTTCCCCGCGCTGACCATGGCGCACGCCCTGCCGTCTCGAACCGCCTCCGCAGCCCTCAACAAAGAAGAGTCCTTCTTGCGCCGGACGCCCTGCGTCGGATCCTCTTCCATGCCGATCACCTCGCTGGCGGCCAGCACCTCCAGCGCGCCGGTTTCGCCGAGGGTGTCCGGCCGGCCAACCAGCATCACCGGCACGCCGTGCTCAGCGGCCGCCCGGAGCGCTCCGGCAACGACATCCCCCGGCGCCCGGTCCCCCCCCATGGCGTCGACCGCCACCGGCAGCACAATCGATACATCCGTTGGCCCGGCCCCGGTCGGCTCGGCGACGATGCTGGACACAGCGGCTAGCCGACCTCGACAGCTTGGCGGTTGTGGTACCACCCGCACGCCGGACAAACGACATGGGGGACCTTGACCTGGCCGCAATGGGGGCACAAGCTCCGAGGGGCCGGCTCGAGCACCCAGTTGGAGGCCCGCCGGCTACGGCTCTTGGCCTTGGAGGTCTTCTTCTTGGGTACGGCCATCGCTGCCTACTTTCGGATCGCTGGGCATCGGTCAATCGGCATTCGGTCAATCGGAGAAAGGGCACCGGCATTCATCGAGGTTGCGGTCGCCCCCACAAGTTGGGCACAGCCCCCGACAGCCCGGCTGACACAGCGGAGCCAGCGGAAGCTCACACAGGATAGCGTCCCGAGCCATCGCTTCGAAGTCCACCTGCTCGCCCTCCAGCAGATAAGTCGACTCCGGGTCGCCATCGCTCTCGAACAGCTCCCTGACCTGTGCTCGAATCAGGCCCCCGGAGGGTCCCAGGCAGCGACGGCACTCCCCCACCCAGGCGGCGCTGACCACCCCGCTCACCATCACCCCCGGGTGCGCAGCCTCCAACACGACATCGACGCTGACCTCGGCGCTGTCGGGGACCGTGCTGGAGCACACGACCAGGTCGGAGATCGGACCCGACAGGCGCTCACGCTGGCAGGCAGCCCCATGACGCAGGATGGGGGCGACGCTGACCGCGAAGGGCCGCTTCCTCAACCGACAGTCGGGGGGCGACCCACAGTCGGGGGGCGACCCACAGTCGGTGGGCGACCCCCCGACAGCCCCCCAAAGAGGCGACCCCCCGACAGCCCCACAGAAGGGATGGTCCTAACCGTCCTCACCGGTCCTGGTCGAAGAAGGCATCCTCGGCCGCGGTATCGATGGGGAGCTGGCCCCCGACGCTGCCCGGGCCGCCCTGGTTCCTGGCCCGTCCGAACTCGTCGGGGGGACCGCCTTGCAGCTTCTCCCGTCCAGCCTGGACCATCTTGGTCAACCGTTCCAACACGATCTCGAAGTTGGCCAGCTTGCGGTCACAGAACTGATCGGCCTCGTGGCGCAGCCGCCGGGACTCGACCTCGGCATCCTCGATGATCCGGTTGGCAGCCCGTTTGGCGTCCCGCACCACCTGGGTGCGCTGGACCATCCGCTCGGCCCGCCCCCGAGCCGACTCCACGATCTCCTCTCCCTCCCTTGTGGACTTCTCCAGCAGCTCAGCGCGCTCACGCAGGATCCACCGGGCATTGTGGAGGTCCTCGGGGAGGCGCAGGAGGGCTTCGGAGAGCAGCTCCAGGACCTCGTCCTTGCTGATGAGGACAGATGTGGAAAGAGGCATGGACTTGGCGTTGGAGATCACGTCGACCAGCCGGCGCAGCAGCACCTCGATGTCGATATCACTGCGTTGAGGGTCGTGACGGCTGGTCTCGATTCGCACAGACGGGGTGTCGGGGTTGTAGCTCATCGGGGTGGGAACCTCTCCTTGATACGGGCCGCCACAGGCGGCGGAACCAGTGCGCTGACATCGCCGCCCAGGCGCGCGACCTCGCGCAGCAACCTTGAGGCGATGAACGAATGCTCAGAGCTGGAGGCAATGAACAAGGTGTCGATCCCCGACAGGTGCTGGTTCATTTGCGCCATCTGCATCTCGTACTCGAAGTCGGAGACCGCTCGAAGGCCCTTCACGATGAAGCCCGCACCGACCTCTCTCGCCAGGGTGGCGACCAACCCGGTCATCGACACGATCCTCACCCGATCCAGGTGAGCCATGCACTCAGCCATCATCGCCTTGCGCTCGTCCAGGTCGAAGAGGGGCTGACCCTTCGCCGGGTTGCGCAGGACCGCCACCACCACGCCATCGAAGAGGCAGTGTGCCCGCTCGACGATCTCCGCGTGGCCGTCGTGATACGGGTCGAACGAGCCCGGGAAGAGGGCAATCGTCACTCGGGGCCTTTCTTCGATATATGAACCTGGCTAAGGGCTGGGATGGCCGGCAGGACCGACCAGGCTCACCACGCTAGCCCCATAGGACCGGCTGCGGACGGATACCCAGCCGGGTGGGACCGCGACTGGACCCGCAGCCTCAGCCACAACCAGGCCCCCCGGCACGACGAGTGGTCCGAGGTCCCTGAGAAGCCTGTCCCAGCCGTCGAAAGAATAGGGTGGGTCACAAAGAACCAGGTCGTATGACCCGCCAGCACCTCCCGCCCGCAACCAGTCCACCACGTCGGAGCGCACCACAGTGCCCCGGCTAGCCAGCGGACCGAGAATTCCCAGGTTGGCCCTGATGGTCATTGCTGCCCGGCGGTCGGCATCCACGAAAGTCGCCTGAGCTGCGCCTCTCGACAGGGCCTCGATACCAAGCGCCCCACTCCCAGCGAATAGGTCGGCCACTCGGGCGCCCTCGACGCCCCCCCGGCTGGTGAGCATGTCGAATACCGCTTCTCTCACCAAGGTCCTGGTCGGTCGCGCCCTGCCACCGGAGGGCATGGTCAAACGGCGCCCGCGGGCCTCGCCCCCAACGACCCGCAGGGCGCTCATGCCCCAAATCTTAGCTTTTCAGCAGGTAGTCCGTGTCCTCGGCCTCCAGGAACAGGCCCACCTCCGCCACCAGCACCGGGTGGACGTCCAGGCCGCCCTCCCCATCCACCAGGGAAAACGCCACCTCACGCGCCGTGGCCACGAGCTCGCGGTCCTCCCGCAGAGACGCCAGCTTCAGGTCACTGCGTCCCTGCTGGCGGGCACCGAGGATGGTGCCCTCACCGCGCAGGTCCAGGTCGATCTCTGCCAGCTCGAACCCATCGTCGTGGCGCTCGAGCGCCGCGAGACGCTCGGCCCCCTCCGCGGTGGATGCCTCGCCCAGAAGATAGCACCACGACGGGTTACCGCCCCGGCCCACCCGGCCCCTCAGCTGGTGCAGCTGGGCCATGCCGAAGCGGGCCGCATCCTCCACCACCATCACCGTTGCGTCGGGCACGTCCACACCCACCTCGATCACCGTCGTGGCGACCAGGACATCCAGGCGCCCGGCCCGAAAGTCCCCCATTACCGCCTCCCTGTCCCGCGCCGGGAGCTGGCCATGGAGCAGACCCAGGCGCAGCCCGGCGAACTCCTCCCTCCGCAGGCGGGCCTCCTCCTCCACCGCAGAGGCTGCCTCGATCCGCTCGGAGCCCTCGACCAGCGGGCACACCACGTAAGCCCGGCGCCCGGCCGCCACCTCGGAGCGGACCCGCTCCCACGCGGCGGCCACCTCCATCGGACCACGGGCCCAGCACGTGGCCGCCGGGATCCGCCCCGGTGGGCGCTGGCGCATGACGCTCATATCGAGGTCGCCGAACACGGTCATGGCCGCGGTCCGGGGGATCGGAGTGGCGGTCATCACCAGCACATCCGGATCCGCGCCCTCGCGTCCCTTGGCGCGCAGGAGGTCCCGCTGCTCCACCCCGAAGCGGTGCTGCTCGTCGATCACCACCACGCCGAGAGAGGCAAAGCCCACCGACTCGGTGAGCAGGGCGTGGGTGCCAATCGCAATGTCGATTCGCCCGGCAGCCAGCTCGGCGGACAGGCGGGCCCGCTCGGCGGCGGTGTTACGCCCAGCCACCAGCTCGACCCGCACAGGGCGCTCCCCGCTCAGGGTGTCTCCGTCGGCCACGACGAGTCCACCCACCAGCTCGCGCACACCCAGGTAGTGCTGCTCGGCCAGCACCTCGGTGGGAGCCATCAGGGCAGCCTGATACCCGCCGGCCACCCCGACCAGCATGGCGGCTACCGCCACCACGGTCTTGCCGGAGCCCACCTCGCCCTGCAGCAAGCGGTGCATCGGGTGCGGCCCGCCCAGGTCGCCGACGATCTCTGCCAGGGCCGCCTCTTGCGCTTGGGTGAAGGTGAAGGGCAGGTTCTGGCGAAATTGAGACAGCATCGCGTCGGTCGCCGCGCCCAGTGAGCCCTGTTGGTCGCCGTGCCGTATCCCTCGGGCGGCGCGCTCGGCAGCCCGCTTGCGCCCGACCACCTCGACCTGGAGGCGCAGAAGCTCATCGAACGCTAGCCGACGCCGGGCCTCGCCTGCCAGCTCCAGGGTGTCTGGCGCGTGGATCTGGCGCATCGCGGTGGTCCGGTCCAGGAGGTTCAGGCCTTGGAGGTGGCTTCGGGGAACCGGGTCGGCCAGCTCCCCAGCCCGCTCCAGGGATTCGTGGACCCAGGCGCCCAGCTCCCAGCTGGTCAGGTCGGCCTTTTCGGATTGGGGATAGATGGGAACCACCCGGCCGGTGCGGCTCGTTCCGTCGGGATCCCCGTCGATGAGGTCCACCAAGGGATTGGTCATCTGCCGGCGACCCTGGAATAGCTCCAGCTTGCCGAAGAAAAGGGCCTGGCGTCCCGGACCAAGTTGCTTGGCTCGCCAGGACTGGTTGAAGAAGGTGACCCTCAGATATCCGGTCCCGTCGAACACATCCACCTCGACCAAGACGCGGCCCTGGTGGGTTCGCCTTGATTTGACCCTCCTTACGGTGGCGAGAACCGTGGCCTGCTCGCCGATCGTCATCGTGCCGATGGCAGCTTGGGCGGTACGGTCAACGTACCGGCGGGGGTAGTGGGTCAGCAGGTCCAGCACACTGCGGATCCCGAGGGCCTCGAGGGCGCGGAGCTTTGCGGCACCGACTCCTTTCAGCCGCTCGACACCGATGCGGTCCAGGGCGGCCAGGGTGCGGGCCACCGGTTCCTACTCGACGCTGAGCAGGTAGGGGTACATCGGCTGGCCTCCGTGGTGGATCTCGGCGGTGACTCTGGGCCTTTGTTCGGCCAGCCACTCCGTGATCCTGCGGGTGTCGGCCGGGCGGGCGCCCTCGCCCTCGATTAGTGTCACCAGCTCGTGGTCGTCGGTGCACAGCTTGGTCAGGAGGCCGCAGGCCGCTTCGGCAACGGTCGTGCCCACCACCTCGATGCGACCGCCGGACATGCCCAGCCAGTCGCCTTCGGCAATAGGCCCGGCTGCGGTGTCCGAGGCGCGCACGGAGCGGGTCACCGTGCCGGTGAGCACCCTGGCTGCGGCTGCGGCCATCGCCTTGGCGTTGTCCTGCGCGCTTGACTGGGGGTCGTACTCCATGAGGGCGGCAAAGCCCTCGCCCACTCCTTCGGTGGGAAGCACGACCACCGACTTGGGCGACATTGCGGCGGCCTGGCGGGCAACCGCGACGATGTTGTCGTTGTTCGGCAGCACCAGCACCTGGTCGGCAGGGGCCGCCGCGATGGCCGCCAGAAGCTCGGCGGTGGAGGGGTTCATCGACTGGCCTCCGCGCACGATCTCGGTGACGCCGAGGGAGTGAAAGATGCGACTGATCCCTTCCCCGTTGGCCACCGCTACCACCGCAGTCACCGGGTCGGGTTGGAGGTCGGTGGCTTGCCCGCTGGTGGCCCCTTCGCGAACCCAGCGCTCCTCCTCGACCTGCTCGGCCAAGTCGCTCACCCGGATGTTGCGGGGCCGGCCAACGTCGAGCCCGGCCTCGATGGCTGCACCGATGTCGCCGGTGTGGATGTGACAGTTCCACAGCCCTCCCGTGCCGACCACGACTATCGAGTCACCCATCCCTTCCCAGCAGGACTTGAAGGCACCGATGAGGTCCTCGGGGGCCTCCAGCATGTACATGACCTCGTAGCGCAGGTCGCCGATGCCGCCCGGCGGAGGACCCGCCGGGGTGGGCTGGGCCGCCGGGGCTGGCGGGGATGGAGGGAGCGGGCGGGCGGCAACCACAGCCAGGAACGCATCGATGAGCAAGACAAGACCGGCCCCACCGGCATCTACCACCCCGGCCCGGGCCAGCACCTCCAGTTGCTCAGGTGTGCGGGCCAGGGCTTCGGCGGCAGCGGCGCCGGCCTGGTCCAGGACCTCCACCATGCCGGCCCCATGCGTCGCCGCGGCACTGGCGGCGGCGGCGGCGGCGCTGGCCACGGTAAGGATGGTGCCCTCCACCGGCTTGCTGACCGCAGATCGGGCCGTGTCCGCCGCCTGGGTCAGGGCAACTGCCAGCTCGCCCGGTCCAACCTCGTCCAGGCCAGCGAAGGTGTCGCACATTCCCCGCAGCAGCTGCGACAGGATCAGACCCGAGTTGCCCCGAGCGCCCATGAGTGCGCCGTGTCCGATGGCCCTGCAAGTGGCGGCCATCGACGCGTCAGACGGCGCCTCGTCCATCGCAGCCAGCACCGAGGAGACCGTGAGGGCCATGTTGGTTCCCGTGTCCCCGTCGGGCACCGGGTAGACGTTCAGCCTGTTGATAGCCTCGCGGTGGTCGTCGAGAACCTCCCCGTAGCGGCGTAGCACGTCCCGCAGTGCGTCTGGCGTCAGGCGATCGAGCGCGTTCATCCGGATCGGATGCTAACCTCGCTACTTCTCAGTTTCCGCTAGCGAGGGGTTCACGCAATGGCAGCTGTTTGCGAGGTGTGCGGCAAGCACCCGTCATTTGGCATGAGCATCAGCCACTCCCACCGCCGCACCAAGCGGCGCTGGGATCCGAACATCCAGCGGGTTCGGGCCGTGGTGAACGGCTCGGTGCGCCGCCTGCACGTGTGCACGTCCTGCATCCGCGCTGGCAAGGTGGTCAAACCCGCCCGCTAGCGGGATCAGGCGAAGCGGTTACAGCTAGCCCGCTCCGACCATCTCAGGGGACCGGCGGACCTCAGGGCACCAGGATGCGGCCGCATTGGTCGCACGTGGCCACCTCGTCGGAGCCAAGACGACGTAGGCGCTCACGTTCGGCGGCGGGGAGGGCCAGGTGGCAGCCATCACAGGACCCGTTATGGACCTTGGCCACGCCAATGCCTCCCAGACGCACCCGCAGGCCTTCATAGCGGTTGGCCAGGACCACGGGCAGGCTGGCGACCAGCTTCTGGCGCGCAGCCCGCTCGACCGCCGCCTCAGCCTCGATCACCAGCTCGGCCGCGCCGAGGGCATCCATCAGACGGGCCTGCTGGGCTTCCATCGCTGCTCGGCTCTGAGCCAGGTCCTCCAAGCGAGCATCCAGGGGCTCGCCCTCTTCCATCGCCTCAAGCAGCCGATCCTCCACCACCCCTCGCCGACGGCGAAGGGACTCGGCCTCCGCAGCCATTGCTGAGAGCTCCCGGGACGCTGAGACGCTACCCCCATACAACCGTCCCTCGATCTCGGCTATGCGGGCACCGATGGCGTCTGCCTCCGCCTCCAGCTGACCTTGGCGATCAGCCAGGTTCTCCCGGTCGATGCGCGCCATCCCCTCGGAAAGCGCAGTCATCGCCAGCTCGGACATGAGGGCGACTATCGCGGCACGCTCGGGAAGGTTGTCCCGGCGGTGAGCCAGGCGGTCCAGCGCCAGGTCGTGACCCTGCAGCGCCAGCAGCGCGTCGAGGTCGGCGCCCCCCACCTAGCCTCCCCGGGCAGTGGTGGCAGTGGTGGCAGTGGTGGCAGTGGTGGCAGTGGTGGCAGTGGTGTCAGTGGTGTCATGGCAGAAGATCCCCGAAGGCGTCGAGGTGCAAGTCACCCCGGCCGGGTTGGGAAATGTCGTGGTGGTCACACCGGGCGGCAGCGTCGAGGTGGTGGAAACCGGGGGTTGGCCCGGGTAGGTGGTGGTGGTGCTGAGGATCTCGCCTGGATAGGTGGTGGTGGTCTGGAACCCCGGGAACGTGGTGACGCTGGTTGATGACGATGTCGGGGTGGTCGTGCAAGTGGTCGCGGGCGCGGCCCCCGGCGTGGTCGAGCTGGTGGACGCCGGGGTCGTTGCAGTGCAGGTGGTGGTCGGAGTGCTGGGCGGGGGGGGCGGGGCAACGTTTGTGGGGACGGCCTGACCGTATTTTCCAGACACGTCGATAGAAGGTGGCGGAAGGTACTTGCCCGGGCCCACGGGTCCAGGCGCCGGGAACTGGAGGACTGGCTGACCCGCGAGCGCCGCGGCCATGAAGTCATGCCAGATCTTGGTTGGGTAGGTCCCTCCGTAGACATCCTCTGGCGTTGCGGGGGGTCGCATGGCTGCGTTCCCGTTGGGGTCCCCCATCCACACGACAGTTGCCAGCTGGGGCGTATATCCATCGAACCAGGCGTTGGTGTAGCTGTCGGTGGTTCCCGTCTTCCCAGCTGCAGGCCGCCCCGGGAGCTGCGCTGCGGTGCCGGTTCCCCTCGCGATTACCTGGGTCAGCACGCTGTCTGCCACGGCCGCATCCTCGGGCGAGACCACTTGTTGACCTTGCCCCGGAGGCGCTATCAGCACCTTTCCGTCAGGGCCTACCACACGGTCGATGAAGGTCGGCTGATGATAAACCCCGTTGTCTGCCACCGTGGCGTAAGCGCCAGCCATGGCTATCGGCTCCACTCCCTCGCCACCGATGATGAGGGACGGGTAGGTGGGGTTGGGCACGGTGACGTGCATGATCGCAGCCTGGTTCACCACCGACGGCAGTCCCAGGTCCAGGCCAAGGCGAAGGTATGCGCAGTTGATCGAGTCGGCTGTCGCCGTGGTCAACGATATGATGTCGGTGCCCGTCAATCCTTCGGCGTTGTTGGCCTTGTATACCCCTGGGATCGGCCCCGCGAGGCCCGGGTCGCTGAAGTAGCAGGGGGAGCTACCGTCAATCGTGTCGTCGATGCTGTAACCCTGGGTGATCGCGTCCAGGAGGGTGAACAGCTTGAACGACGAGCCAGGTTGGCGGCCACCGTTGCCCCCGAGCCCTGTGACCACGTCAAAGCCCGCGGTGGTGGAGTTGTTCCCCGGAACCAATGCCCGCACCTCCCCATTCGCCGGGTCGATGGCCACCAGCGCGGCAGTGAACTCGCCCCCGGTGTCAGGGAGCCCCTGGGCCACGGCGGCATCTGCCGCGGTCTGCATGGTTGGGTTGAGGGTCGTGTAGATCGACAGCCCACCACCGAAGATGGCGTTGTAACGGTCCTGTGGGGTGGCGCCAAGGGCAGGATTGCCCTCCAAGGCCTTGACTACCTCCTCGAGGAAGGTCGACTGGCCCGGCGGCCCGCCCGGGATGTGGACGGTGTGAATGCTCGTGGGCAGGGTCTGGGCCTCCGCGGCTGAGGCCTGAGCCGAGGAGATGCTGCCATCGGTGAGCATCTGGCTGATGGCCAGATTGCGCCGGCTCAGGGCGCTGGCTGGGTGGATGATCGGGTCGTAGCCCCCGGGATCCTCGATCATCGCGGCAAGAAGGGCGGACTGAGCCAGGTTGAGCTGGCTGGCATCCTCGTTGAAGTAGGCATACGCGGCGGCCCCGACCCCGTAGGCTCCGTTGCCGAGATAGATCGTGTTGAGGTAGCGCTCCAGGATCTGATCCTTGCTCATCTGCTTGGCGAGCCTGAGCGAAAGGATCGCATCTTTGATCTTGCGGCCAAAGGTGCGCTTGGGTGTCAGCACTGTCTCCTTGATGAGCTGCTGGGTGATCGTGGAGCCACCCTGGAGACCGCCGCCGCCGCCCAAGTCTGCCTTGGCCGCCCGCAGGATCGAGGAAAGGTCAATGGGACTCTGCGTAAAGAAGCCGCGATCCTCCACGTCCAGGATCGCAGTCACAGCAATCGGCGCCACTTGGGCCAAGGTGACCGGTCGCCGGAAGTCCGAGTCCTGCAGAACCGCCATGAGCTGGCCGTTCGCGTTGTAGACCTTTGACGGAAGCGTCAAAGACTTGAGCTGGACCGGGACAGAGGTGTTCACCTTCAGCACCCCGCCCAGCGCCGGGGCGAAGGGCAACAGCAGCGAGGCCAACAGCCCCAAGCCCAAGCCTCCGGCGAGGATGAGCAGGAGCGCTTGGGCAAACCCAGGGTTCCGGGTGACGGCTCTCACGACACCACCAAGCGTACTCCCAACGAGTGCCGCGTGGTGGGCACCGGACCGCAGGACCGTGCTCGCCAGCGCTCAGCTCAGCCGGCTCAGCCCTGCACGCGCTGGCGATCCGGTGCGATATGCAGGAAAACCCTCTCGCTTTGGATCATGACCGGGTCGTAGTCGTGACCCGTGTATTTGTTGGACAGGCGGTCTATATGGGTCCTGGCTTGGTCCCCGTGAGTCACGCCGGTGACCCGGCCCCGGACCTCGGCGTAGCGATAGGGGTTACTCGCATCCCAGATGGCCAGGGTGACCCGGGGGTCGCGCTCGACGTCCAGGAACTTCTGTCGGTGCTGCTCAGTGTTGACCAGCAAGTGTGAGTCGTCACAGTCGACCCACACGATGTTGGTCTGGGGCTGGCCGTCGGGGAGCAGGGTGGTGAGGGCGGCAAAGTTCGGCGCTTGGGCGAGCGCCTTCACGTCTTGGTTGATCATGGCCACTACGGTATCGGCTCATGTGTGGGCGCTTCGCGGCCAGCGCGTCTGCCGCCCGGCTGACCGAGCGGTTCGGGCTCGACGCGGTGGCACCGGAGGTCGCCGAGATCGCACCCAGCTGGAACGTGGCTCCCGGCACTCGGATCCTGGCGGTGCTGCACCGCGATGGCCTGCGCACGCTCGAGGTCCTTCGGTGGGGCCTGGTGCCTTGGTGGGCCAAGTCTCCTGCTGCGGGCGCCAGGATGATCAACGCCCGGGCCGAGACCCTGGAAAGCTCTGGCGCCTACCGGGGTCCCCTGGCCCGTAGACGGTCGATCATCCCGATGGACGGCTTTTACGAGTGGCGACGCCAGGTCGCCGCCGGGGACCGCCGGGCCCCGGGAGGGCGCCAGCCCTACTACTTCAGCGCGCCCGGCGGCGAGCCCCTGGCGGTGGCCGGGCTATGGGACGCCTGGCGTGACCCCGCAGGTAGCTGGTTGCTGAGCGCCACCATCGTCACCACTTCCGCGCGTGCCCCTATTGCCGGGATCCATGATCGGATGCCGGTATTGCTGGACTCCGACAGCGTCGAGGCATGGCTGGACTGCGACCATGTTGGGGCCGCCGGCGCGGCCGCGATCCTGGCCCGGGCCACGCAGCCCCTCGAGGCCTGGCCCGTGGACCGGGCAGTCAACCGCGTTGCCAACGACTCCCCCGAGCTGGTGAGGCCCTTACCCAGTTAGCTTGACCTGGACATGGTGGCTCTCGCCCTGGTGCTCCTCGCGGTAGCGGTGGCGGCTGCGGCCCTCAGGCCCCTCGGTCTGGCCAAGTGGGTGGTAGCGGTCGCTGCCGCCGCGGTGGAGCTGGCCGTCGGTCTGATCGGTCCATCCGCAGCGCGCGATGCCCTCGGACCGCTCGCACCAGCTATCGGATTCTTGCTGGCTGCGATCCCCCTGGCGGTGCTGGTGGACAGCGTGGGATTCTTCGAGTCCCTGGCAATGGTCATGTCTCGTGGTCGCCACATGGTTGGCTGGCTCTGGGTCCTGGCCGCGCTGGTCACCACCGTGTTGAACCTCGATGCCTCGGTGGTCCTGCTCACTCCCCTTTACGTGCGAATCGCCAGACGCACCGGCATCGATCCCTTGACCCTTGCGTTCCAGCCGGTCCTGCTGGCGATGCTGGCATCCTCGGCCCTGCCGGTGTCCAACCTCACCAACCTGATCGCGGTGGCACATAGCGGGGCGAGCCCGGTCGAGTTCCTGGTTCACCTCGGGCCACCGTCGTTGCTGGCGACAACCGTTGGATACGCGTGCTACCGCTGGGTCCTGAAGCCCGGTGCGCCGACGCCGATCGAGCGCAGCGCACCCGATAAGAGGGCGCTTCTCCTGGGTGCCAGCCTGGTCGGCGCGGTCCTGGTGGGGTTCGTCGTCGGGCCTCCTAACGGGGTGCAGCCGTGGATGATCGCGCTGGGCGCCGACGTCGTGATGCTGGGTCTGATTGGTCGGGACGCATCGGGGATCCGCAGGGCGCTCAGGGCCATTCCCTGGGGCACAGCGGCACTGGCCGCGGCACTGGGGGTACTCGCCTACGCGGTCAGCTCACAGCTTCCGATTGCCCAGTACATAAGGGGCAACGGACCTGGCTCCCTGGTTCGAGCAATCGGCCTGGCAGCCCTGGCTGCCAACGGGGCCAACAACCTCCCGGCCCTGCTCGTAGCGATACCCGCGCTGCCCAGCCATCCCAGCTCCCAGCTCTGGGCCGTCCTCCTGGGAGTGAACATGGGTCCGGTCGTCCTGGCAACCGGCGCCCTGGCCAGCCTGCTCTGGCTTGACTGCCTTGGCCGGCTCGGGGTCGAGGTGAGGCCCCTGGACTTCTCCCGCGTCGGCACCAAGGTCGGCCTCCCCGCCCTGGTTCTGGCTGCCGGCCTGCTCGTCGGGCTCGCCAGCCTGCACGTGCCTTGAAGGCTCAGCCGCCGCGCCGCAGGCGGGCCAGCTTGCGCCCCACCTTCAAGTAGCAGTCGCCGGAGCGCCCACCGAGGCGCCGGCGAACCACAGTGCCAATGGGCTCGAGGACCTCCTCGACGCTGAGGGCCAGCTGCTCGCTCTCACCACCTGCCTCGACGACCAGGCGCACGGCCGTCTGCCCTGCGAGGCGTCGTACCTCCCCATTGCTCTTGGCCCAGCCGAGCTGCCTTATCGCCTCCATGACACTGGCCTCCAGATCGGTCACGCTGGGTAGCGCGTCCAGCTGGCCGAACACCCGCTGGGAGAACTGTGCTGCAAACTCCGACCTGGCCCGCATCGCTGCGTCGACGCCGTGAAGCGCCGCAGTCACCTCGCACGCCAGCACGCGCTTCCGCTCCATCGGGTGCAGGGTCCCAGCCTCGACCAGCTCGCCCAGCAGAGCCAGCTCCGGATCGGTCCACTCGCTTAGCGCGGCGAACCAAGCCGGCACCAGGCGGTCCGGGATCGACATCACCTGCCCGAAGACCTCCCCCGGAGGCGACTCCAACGCCACGTAGTTGCCCCCGGACTTGCTCATCTTGGCCCCGGTCCCGTCGGTGCCCTCGATGAGCGGCGTGGCCACCACGACCTCAGGAGCCTGACCGCAGATCTCCATCACCTTGCGGCACATTCCCATGTTGAGCAGCTGGTCGATCCCCCCGATCTCGACGTCGCAAGCCACCTCCACAGAGTCCAGCGCCATGGCCACCGAGTAGAGCAGCTCCGCCACCGACAGGCCGGCCCCGGCGGCCAGCCGGATGCGGAAATCCTCCCGCTGCAGCGACATCGAGACGGGGATCTTGGAGGTTATCTCGATCAGGCGGGGCAGGGTCACCCTCGTCAACCAGTCCCCGTTGTGGCGGAGCTGCGCCCGCTCGAAATCGAAGAACGGGCTCACCTGACTCCGGTAGGTGGCCAGGTTGGCCGCGATCTCCCCGTCACTGAGCGGCGGGCGCTCCTCGGACCGCCCTGATGGGTCCCCGATCTTGGCGGTCACGTCGCCGACGATCAGGACCACCTGGTGACCCATGCGGCTCAGGCGGCTTAGGATCAACATGGGCACGGCATGGCCCAGGTGCACCTCGTGGCCGGTAGGATCGATGCCCAGCTTGGCTACGAATGAGCACTGCTTCGCCTCAGCCGCCGCGACCCGCTCAGCCAGTGCGTCCGCCCCAGGCACCACCCGCGCGGACCGCCCGGCGATCAGAGCGGCTTGCTCGACTGGCGAGAGGTCGGACAGGTCCAGGTTCCGACGCTCGGTGGTCAGGCCCAACAGCTCGCGCAGGTCGCCCTCGGCGGCCAGGTCGGCCCGGGCCAGCAAGGCGCTGACAGCCGCGACGGACTGGGAGAGACGGCTCATCGGAGGCCCGAGCCTAAGGGGCCGACGCTGGGGCCTTTACCCGCCAATCTGGCTCATGCTGCGGGCCGGGCGGATGAAGTTGACCCGACCAATGCTGTGACCGGCCCATTTGGTCCCCACGGCCCCCTTCACGGCTGCGGCCAAGTCGTCGTCCGAGCCGCCCGAGCGCATGACCGAACGCAGGTCCTGCTCCTCGGTCGAGAACAGGCACGTGCGCAGCTGTCCCTCCGCCGTCACCCGGATCCGATCACAATCGCCGCAAAACGGCCTGGTGACCGACGGGATCACGCCGATCTCTCCCCCACCGTCGCGGTAGCGGTAGCGAGAGGCGGGCTCCGACCCGTGGCTGACCGGCTCCAGGGGGAACACGGCGTCGATGGCAGCCAGGGTTTCCGCCGCTGGGACCACCTTGTCCATGCTCCACGTCCCCGAGGCGTCGAGCGGCATGTACTCGATGAAGCGAGGTTGCACCCCCCGCTCGCGCCCGAAGTGGGCAAAGTCCACCGCCTCGTCGTCGTTGAGCCCCCGGATCATCACCACGTTCAGCTTGACCGGGGAGAACCCGGCCTCCAGCGCCGCGTCGATCCCCTCCAGCACACGGGCCAGCCCGTCCCGGCGAGCCAGCGCCACAAAGCGATCGGCGCGCAACGAGTCACAGCTGATGTTGATCCGCCCGAGCCCCGCGGCTGCAAGATCAGCAGCCAGCAGCGGAAGCGTGACCCCGTTGGTGGTCAGCGCCAGGTCCACCCGGCGCCCGGTCTCCGGCACGACCAAACCCGAGAGCATCGACACCAGCAGCGGCAGGCGTGCCCGGACCGTCGGCTCCCCCCCGGTCAGGCGCACCCCTTCGAAGCCGAAGCGCTCCACGCACACCCGGGCCAGCCGCTCGATCTCCTCGAAGCTGAGCAGCTCAGCGCGGTCCAGCCAGGTCATGCCCTCGGCCGGCATGCAGTACGTGCAGCGGAAGTTGCACCGATCGGTTATCGAGATCCGCAGGTCCCGGACAGTCCGGCCAAACGGATCAACGAGGGCGGTGGCGGCCATCGGTCAATGCTACTCATCAAGGTGGGACTACCCGATCCTGCTACTCGGCTGAGGTAGAGGTCACGCACCCCGCAAGAGCGTGCGCGGGGCACGGGTGGGAGCCGCACCAAGGCATGTTCCGAAGGTCATTAGGGGCTCAGCAGCCAGATCCTGACCGTGCCGCCAGGTGGGACCCCATCTCCGTCGGGGATCAGGGCCAGGGCGTTGGCCAGGGCCATGGCGAAGAGCTGGTGGGACTGCTGGCTGCCAGTGGGGACCACGTGGTGGCGGCCGTCGGCGCCGTATGTGGCCAGAACCCGGTTGAGGTGGAGCTTGCCGTCCGGGCGCCGGGGCAGGCCGGCATCCGCGATGGCGTCCACAGCGGGCCGGCCCAGGCTAGTGTGGCCCATCATGGCTCGCAACGCCGGGCGGGCGAAGCACTCGAAGCTGACCATGCACGAGACCGGGTTGCCAGGCAGGCCGAACACAGGCTTCCCCCCGACCACCCCGAAGGCGAAGGGCTTCGCCGGGCGGATCGCCACCTGCATCCAGCGCATGGTGCCCCCGGTCAGGCGGTCGAGCACCGCCTTGGTCCAGTCGAAGTCCCCCATGCTCACCCCGCCGCTGGTAATCACCGCGTCGGCGCTTGCCAGACCCCGCACGATTGCCGCGCCGATCTCCTCCTCGGTGTCGCGGGCCGTGCCCATGTCCAGGGCAGTGCAGCCAGCTTGGCGGAGCAGGGCCAAAAGGGTGGCCCGGTTGGTCTCGCGGATCTGGCCGGGCTGGATGGGCCCCGGGGAGCTCACCAGCTCGTCGCCGGTCGAGAGCACAGCCACCCGGGCCTTCGGGTGGACCGCGACGCGGTCGTAACCCAGGCTGGCCAGCACGCCGAGGTGTCCCGGACCGAGCTCGGTGCCCGCGGGGAAGACCTGCTGGCCGGCAGCGAGGTCGTCTCCGGGGGGGCGGATGTGGTTGCCGAGGGGCACCGCCTTGGACACCAGCACGCCGTCGTCGCCCGCTCGCTCTGTGAGCTCGACCATCACGACCGCATCCGCTCCAGGCGGGACCGGGGCCCCGGTCATTATGCGCACTGCCTGGCCCGGGCCTACCTCGCAGGTGGGGACCGCGCCCGCTGCCAGGGTGGCCACGACCTCGAGGCGAACCGGGTTCTCAGGGGTAGCGTAGGCGAGGTCCTCCGCACGAACGGCGTAACCGTCCATGGCCGTGTTGGCGAAGGCGGGCACGGGCTCGGTGGCCGTGATCGCCTCGGTGGTGACGCAGCCCAAGGCGTCGGCCAGGCTCAGGCGGCGGGCCGGGAGCGGGTGGCAGGCGTCGAGGACGAAACGGACGGCCTCGTCGAGGGGGACGAGGCCGCTCATATGTCTGGCGATTCGATGTCTGGCGATTCGATGTCTGGCGATTCGATGTCTGGCGATTCGATGTCTGGCGAGTTCACAAGCTCGATCAGGACCTTGCGAAATGCCGGCCCCAGGTCGGGGCGGCGCAGCGCCAGCGCCACGGTTGCCCGAAGAAAGTCCAGCTTGTTACCGGTGTCGTAGCGCCCCTTCTGGAAGGTGTACCCATACACGGTCTGGGTCTGGAGCAGGATGCGAATGCCGTCGGTGAGCTGGATCTCGCCCCCGCTGCCCGGGCTCACCTCCGCCAGTGCGGCGAAGATCTCCGGGGTGAACACGTAGCGGCCCATCACCGCCAGGTTGGAGGGAGCCTCGGTGGGGAGAGGCTTCTCCACGATGTCGTCGATGCGGACCAGGCTCGGCTCGACGGGCTCCACGTGCGCGCAGCCGTAGTTGGAGATCTGGGCGGGCTCCACGGCGCTGAGCGCGACCACTGAGCGCCCGTGGCGCCCGAAGGCGGACAGCATCGACTCCAAGACCTCCTCCTCCGGGTCCATGATGTCGTCGGCGAGCAGGACCACGAAGGGCTCGCTGCCGACGTGCTGGGCCGCGATGGAGATGGCGTGGCCAAGCCCTTTTGGCTCGCGCTGGCGCACGTAGTGGATGTCGGCCATATCGGCGATCCGGCGCACCTGGGCCAGCTCCTCTGTCTTACCCGCGGCCAGGAGGTGGTGCTCCAGCTCGAAGGATTGGTCGAAGTGGTCCTCCAAGGCTCGCTTGCCCCGGCCGGTGATGATGAGGATGTCCCGGATGCCAACCCGTACCGCCTCCTCCACCACGTACTGGATGCAGGGGGTGTCGACGAGGGGAAGCATCTCTTTGGGCTGCGCCTTGGAAGCGGGTAGGAAGCGGGTCCCCAGTCCTGCGGCAGGAATGACTGCCTTGCGCACTGCGGTGGTCACGGCCCGTAGTCTAGGTGGGGCGCGCGAGCCGCCGCCGAGCCAGACCCTCAGGGAGGTCATCGATTACATGCCGACGTACGAGTACGCCTGCACAACTTGTGGAATGCACATCGACGTGTTCCAGTCTTTTGCCGAAGCCCCGCTCACGACGTGTGCCAGCTGCGGAGGGGACCTGCGCAAGGTCTTCTCCCCGGTGGGCATAGCCTTCAAGGGCACCGGCTTCTACCGCAACGACAGCCGGGCCAGTGCCGGGGCCTCCAAGGCGGGGGCGGTCAAGGGTTCGGGGTCCGGCTCCGGCGACGGTGGGTCCGCCGGGTCCGGCTCCGGCGACGGTGGGTCCGCCGACGGTGGGTCCGCCGGGTCCGGGTCCGGCGACGGTGGGTCGGCCGGATCGGGCTCGGGCCCCGCCAAGGCAGGTGGCACCAACGGCAGGAGCGCCAGAGGAGGCGACTCCAGCTCTGGCGGGTCAAACGGCAGCGTATCCAAGACACCAGGCACCCGGTCCTCGGAGTCAGGGACCAAGAGCGCCATCTCCAAGTAGAGCTACTCAGGCCTTGTAGCCTGAGGGTGACATCCGTCGCCCGACCTTAGACCAGTGGAGACGTTGCTGCACGATGGACCAACGACGGCACTCAGGCGCCGCTGAGGCTCACGTCCGCAATCGCTAGGGTCACCCCGGCGGCAATGCCGGGACCCCACTCGAGGTCGCCCCCGACTGCCACCACGTCTCGCAGCATCCGCTGGATCGTCGAGGCTATGGTGACCTCCCGGACCGGCTCAGCCAAGCTCCCGTCCCGGATCATGAGTCCCTCGGCGCCAACCGAGAAGTCCCCGCTGATCGGGTTCACCCCCGAATGCACTCCCGTGATCGACTGGACCAGCATCCCCTCACCCACGGCCGCCATGACCTCGGCCTGCGACAACGCGCCCGGCTGGAGCGACAGTGCCTGGCACCCAACCCCGGGCGCGCTGCGAAACCCACCCCTCACCGCCGAGGCGGTAGAGGCCTTCCCGGCCCTCCGTCCAGCGTAGGAGTCGTAGACGAACCCGCGGAGCACGCCGTCGGAGATGAGCACGTTGCGACGGCAAGCCAGGCCCTCGCCGTCATGCGTGCTAGCGCCGAAGGCCGCGGGGTCGGTGGGGTCGTCGATGAGGGTGAGCGTGCCCACCCCCACCGATTCGCCCAGCCGGTCGGCGAACAGGGAGCGCCCCTTCTCGACGGACTCTCCCGAGAGGGTCCCCGCCAGGATCCCCAGCAGCGTCGTCGTCACCCGCCGGTCCAGGACCACGGTGAGCCGCCCCGAAGCAGCCTTGCGCGCCCCCAGCATCCGTGTGGATCGCTCCACCGCCTCGCTCGCTGCGCGTGCCAGGTCAAGGTGCCCCGGGCCCCGGCCCACGGTGTAACCGCTGGCAGTCTGGGTCTCCTCGCCCTCCCCGGCGATGGCAGAGGCAGCCAGGTAGCAGCCGGTCCCCCTGGAGGTGACGGCTATGCCTGTCGTGCTGGCAATGGCCGCCTCCCCGGAGCCGTCCCCGTAGTCAGCCGACTGGACCGCGCGGATGCGGCCATCGCCGCGTCTGACGGCCGCCTCCAGCTCCAGCGCCATGGCCACCTTGGCCTCGGTCGCCAGTGAGGCCAGCTCGTCGGACCAAAGGTCCAGTGGCGCCGCCGCCACCCCGTCTGGTCCAGTCAGGCCGACGTGTGGATCGGGGGTGGCGAAGGCGGCATTGTCCCGAGCCTCGGCGAGCGTCTCGGCGAGCACGTCATCGGCGAGCGAGCCGGCGTAGGCAAAGCCCTGGCGCCGGCCGAGAAGGACCCGGATGCCCACGCCCGAGGACTCCGCGGACGAAAGGTACTCCACCTCGCCCTCGTAAGCCCGGATGTCGGTGCTTCGGGAACGAGAGACGTACGCCTCCACCCCCTCGCCGTCTCGTGCCCAGCCCACAATGCGCTCGGCGATGGCCGCCAGCTCCGCGCAGCTGCCCTCAGGCACCGGCCGTCATCCCGCGATGGCGGCGCAGCCGCCCTCAGGCACCGGCCGTGCCCCCTACCGTCACTCCGGTAATCCGCAGGGTCGGCTGCCCGCAGCCCACCGGCACCGACTGGCCGTCCTTGCCGCAGGTGCCGGGGCACATGGCAAAGTCGCTGGCCACCACGTCGATCCGGCTCAGCACGTCGGGGCCGTTGCCGATCAGGTTGGCGTCGCGCAGGGGCTCGGTGATGTGGCCCCCCTCGATCAGATACGCCTCGGTCATGCCGAACACGAAATCACCCGTGGCGGTGTTCACCTGTCCCCCACCCAGCTTTGCCACGTAGACCCCGTAAGGGGTCTGGGCGACCACTTCCTCGGGGTCCTCGGCGCCCGCCAGCAAGAAGGTGTTGGTCATGCGCACCATCGGCAGATGCTGGTAGCTCTGGCGGCGCCCGTTGCCCGAGGAAGCCCGGCCCTCCTGGTGCGCCCGCAGCCAGTCCCACATGTAATCGGTGAGCACCCCGTTCTCGATCAGCACGCTGCGCTGGGCCGGGCGCCCCTCGTCGTCCACTGCGCAGGTGCCCCACTCGCGCCCCACCGTGCCGTCGTCCACCAGGGTAACCAGCGGGCTGGCCACCGCCTCGCCCACCCGTCCGGTGTACACCGAGGAGTCCTTGACTATGTGGTCCGCCTCCAAGCCATGCCCGCAGGCCTCGTGAAACAGGATGCCCCCGGTGCCCCCCTTGATCACCACCGGCAGCACACCGCTCGGGGCCGGGCGCGCCGACAGCTTGGCGACAGCTCGCCGGGCCGCCTCCCGGGCCACCCACTCCACGTCCACCCCGCCGCCAACCGCCGGGTCGAACAGCTCGAAGCCGACTGTGTTGGCCACCGACTCGAAACCGCTCTGCATCCCGGTATCGCCCACCGCCACGCACGACACCGCCAGCCTGGTCCGCACCTGGTCGTCGCCCGCCAGCAACCCGTCACTGTTGGCCACCATCATCCGCCGGTGGCTGTCGCCGTAGGCGACCGAGACCTGGCGGATCGACCCCCCCGCCGAGCGGGCCGCTTCGTCGGCGCGCAAAAGCAGCTCCACCTTGGAAGCCTTGGCCACGTCGCTCGGGTACACGGTGACCTCGTCCGAGGCCAGCCTCCTGTCCGACGGGCTCCCGAGCGCCACGCTGCGCTGGCCCCCTTGCTTACCTCGCGCGACCGCCGCGGCAGCTTCGGCAGCTCTGAGCAGCCCGGGCTCAGAGAGGTCCGCGGTGTGCGCAAAGCCTGTCGTCTCCCCCACCACCACGCGGATCCCGGCCCCACGGTCGCGCCCCGAAGCCAGCTCCTCCACCCTTGTATCGTCGAGCGAGGCCGACGTAGCCCGTCGGTCCTCCGCGAACAGCTCGGCGAAGTCCCCGCCGTTGCGCAGGGCGCCAGCCAGGACGCGCTCGACGACACCAGGATCCACCAGGGGTGCGGCCTCGACCATCACCTCACCGTAGCTGGCCTGGTCCAGCGAGCACCACCGTGTCCCCGGCCACCAGCGCCAGCTCGGACTCCGAGCGGACCTGCTCGCCGTTCAGCAACACCTCGCCACCCAGGCCCGCCCCTGCCAGATCCGCAGCGCCCCCCAGGGTGGAGGCCCTCACCAGGACCCGCCGGCCTGCGTGCTCCACCGCCACCTCGGGCTCGGGCCGCTCCAGCGCGGCAGCGTACTCGTCCGGACGGTTCAAGTTGTGGATCGACTCCAGCTCGGGGTCCAGCGCCGCCACCTGCAGGTCGCCCAGCAGCCACCTCTCATCGGCCAGCCGGGTGGTGCAGCGCTCGAAGAGCGCCGAGACCCGACCCCGACCTCCGGCCAGAAGAGCGTCGACCTCGGCCAGCACCGACGGCCGGTACGCAGCGGCGAGGGGCTGCTGAAAGCCCCCCACAACGGGGGCACACGCCTCGAATCCCCCAGAGCACCCCTCGAGCACCCGACGCACGAAGGCCGGATGGAGAAATGGAGCATCTGTGCAGCAGACAAATGTGCCCTCGCACCTCCCGCGCGCCGCCGCCAGGCCAGCGGCGATCCCCGCCAGCGGCCCCTTGCCGGGCACGGCGTCGGTCACCACCCGGGTCCCGGCAGGAAGGCCGCCGAGCACCTGTCCCGGCGCGGCCACCACGATGACCGGACCGTCCACTGCGCGGGCGACGATGCTCACCACCCGGCCCAGCAGGGTCGAGCCGTGCCAGGGAAGCGACGCCTTGTCGAGCCCCATCCTCGACGAGCGGCCGCCCGCCAGCACTATCCCCGCGCTGATCAACTCTCCGCCAGCACCCTCATTTGAGCGGGGACGATGGGAAACAGCATCCCGTACGGCTCACCCCCGTAGAGATGATGAAAGCGGTGAGCCTCCTTGAGGCGTTCGAGCACCGCCACCCGCGGCGGGCGACCAAGCCGGGCATGGATATAGACGTCGTGCACCAGGCCGTACGCCGCCCCATACGCAGTGACCCCGCAACCGACGCTCAGCAGTGCGCGGAGCGACGAGCGGCGGCTCCCCGCGGCCATGGCGAGCACAGTGAGGGTGGCGAAGATGCACGGGAAGGCGTCATTGGCCTCCAGCGCCCCTGCCCGAGCCTCAAGCTCGGCGCCCCTGCCCTCGTGGTGACTGCGGTGGGCCACCCAGCCCACCCCGTGCATCACCCAACGGTGAGCCGCGTAGGTCGCGGGCTCCATGGCCAAGAAGCTGCCGATCCCGGCCAGGACGCTCTGCCTCATCTCTCGGCCCATGCTATCCCCGCCGGCCCGCCCTCGATCTCGCCAGCGGTTGCACTTAGGCCCCTTTTTGGGGTCAAACCGCGATAACTCCAGCATCTCTGGTGCCGGACTTCCGAAGCGGTTGCACTTAGCCCGCTTCAACAGCCCTGCTGCTAGATCTCGCAAGCAGTCGTGCTTGGCCACCTGTGCGGTGTTGCCTGGGCTCAGGTAGGCCCACCGCCTTTGAGCGTCGCGCTGGCACGAGGTGCCAAAATCGGCACGGGCCGCCTCCCCCCCCAGCTCATCAGCTCCGCCTGGATACTCGGGTCGACAACATCGCGGACGCGATCTGCCAGCAGGTAGGCCGATAGGGCGACGAGGCCGACGGCGAGTCCCGGGATGACCATCAACCATGGATCGCGCGCCTGGTAAGGCTCGGCAGCGCTCAGCATGTTGCCCCACTCCGGGGTCGGCGGGTTGACGCCGAGCCCAAGAAACGAGAATGACGCCACGCCGAGCAGGGCTCCGGCAAAGTCGAGGCCGAAGTACACAGTTAGCTCTCCTCGTACCCCTCGAAGGATATGGTGAACCATGATCCGCCCCCGAGTCGACCCAATGGCTCGGGCCGCATCGACGAAAGGCTGTTCCCGCAGGATCAGCACTCGTGCCCGTACGACTCGTGCGTATCCAACCCACCACGTGCTCACCATCGCGAGTATCAGGTTTCCAAAGCCCGGCCCCAGCACCGCGAGGATCGCAAATGCCACGAGGATGGCGGGCAGTGCCATGACCGAGTCCACGATGCGCATCATGAGGGTGTCGAGGATGCCGCCGGTATAGCCGACCACGACGCCTATACCCGATCCAACCACCGCCGCCGCGACGGCCACGACCAAGGCGGCCCCCAGGCTCGCCCTGCCGCCATACAGGAGACGGCTCCACTCGTCCCGGCCGAGCCAGTCGGTGCCCAACAGGTGTGACCAGCTCGGACCCGCGAAGCGCTGCATCACGTCGACCCTGTCGGGGTTGTAAGTGTGCAGGTATGGAGCGAGGAGGACAACGCTCCCCACGAGGGTGAGCGCCCCCACTGCGAACGCTCCGTGCGGGCTGCCGACGACGAGCCTGAAGGCGCGCGGTCTCCTCAGACTGACTCCGCTGACAGCTAGCCGCGTTCTCCTGGCTGTTACGAGGACGCTCATGGCTATCCGACCGCCCTGCCTAGCCGGACGCGAGGGTCCAGCAGCGGGTACGCGAGGTCCACGGCAAGGTTGACGACAAGGAACACTGTCCCCGCCAGCAGGATGAGCCCCTGGATCAGCGGGTAGTCTCGATCAAAGATCGCGGTGATGGTGAGCTGCCCCACACCCGGCCACGCGAAGATCTCTTCGACGATCACGGTACCGAGCATCAATCCCCCTGTGATCGAGCCCGCGAGGGTGACCACGACGGCGAGCGCGTTCGGCAGGGCGTGGCGGATCACGACGGCCGGCGTCGAGAGCCCCTTGGCACGTGCGGTGCGCACGAAGTCCTCACCCAGCACCTCGAGCAGGCTGGCCCGCATCACCCGCGAAAGTACGGCCATCGGTCCAAGCGCAAGCGTAAGCACGGGCAAAAACATGCTCGCGAGCCCGGCCTCGCCGACTGCGGGCAGCACGCGCAGCCGTACCGCGAACACCTCGATCAGGAGCAGACCCACCCAGAAGGAGGGAAACGACGCACCGGTGAGCGACATCACGCGAACCAGGTGGTCAAGGGGTGAGTCCCGCCAGAGCGCGGCAACGCTTCCCAGGGCCACTCCGCCGAGCAACGCCAGAGCTGCCGCCGGCAACGCCAATCGCAAGGTCGTCGGCAGCCGGTGCCCGATCTCCGTGACCACCGGCTCCCCCGTAAAGAAGGACGTCCCGAGGTTCCCGGTCACCACCCCTCCGAGCCAGTGCTCGTAGCGGATCAGGAAGGGGGCATCCAGGCCCCATTTACGCTCCTGCTGGACCACCTGAGCGGCCGTAGGCTCCTGACCCAGGCGCTGGAACAGGTAGGTCTCGACGGGATTGCCCGGAGCCAACGTCGTAAGGCCATAGGTGGCCAGGCTGAGCAGGAACAGGCTCGGCACGAACAGCAGCACGCGCCGGAGCGCGTAGCGCCACACGGCCGGCTAGAGCGCTGCCGGGCGACGCGGGAGGGTTCCGCTCATCGCAGGTACACCTTGGTCCAGAGCTGGCTGGTTTCCGACGGGTGCAGCACCAGCCCGCCGACGGCCGGCTTCATGGCTGCCACGCGCCACAGCCCGGCATAGGCGATGACGATCGCATCGTCATACACCAGGGTGTTCATGAGCTCGGCCGAGTCGTGCTGGATTGCCGGTATGTCGCTGGCCGCCAGCGTCGTCTCGACCATGGCGTCAAAGCTGGCCCCGGGAGCGACCAGCGCCACAGCCGGGGACTTGGACTTGCTGTAGAACCGCAGCACGGGAAGGAAAGACGGGTCGGCGTCGTTCTGGTTGGGCAGCTCAAGGTCGATGTCGAACTTGCCCGCCTTTCGCAGGGCGCCATAAGAGGTGAAGTCGGGAACGTTATGGATAATCACCTCTATGCCGACCGCCTTGGCGCTCGACTGGATGAACTCCATGGCGGACAGATCGATCGTGGGCCAGCCGATCAATGCAAGGGACACGCGGCGGCCTCCCTTCGAGCGGATACCATCCGTACCAGCTGCATAACCATTTTGGTCCAGCAGTGCCGTCGCTTTGGCGTGACTGTAGTGGACGGCCTTGATGTACTTGGCGGCGGATCCGAGCACCGACAGGGGGCCCATTGCCGGGTCAGGGGTGGCGACCCCGGTCAGGACGTCGGCCGCAAGCTTCTCGCGACTTATGCTCAACGACAGGGCATGACGTAGGACGGGGTCGGACAGCAGGTCGTACGGGGCTTTGCCATGTATGTTCAAATAGCCCAGCAGCGTCTCCCCGACGCCCGAGTGGGTAGATGTCAACCCATACGTCGAAAGGCTCGACAGGCTGCTCGGCGGCGGGTCTAGCGTCACATCGACCTGGCCTGAGCGCAGGGCGAGCAGGCGCGCGTTCGGATCGGAGACAAACAGGGCCGTGAGGGTCGAGACCATTGCCGGTTCTCCCCAGTAGTCCTGAACCCGGGTCACGACGACCTTCTCATTTGGGGTGTAACTGCTTGCTGCGAAAGGACCGGTGCCCATCCCGTCGCTCGCCTGCGTGCCGTTCTTCATGATGCTGAGCTCAGGGTGAACAATCTGCAGCGGCAGATGAAGATTGGGTCCGGTGGGAGTGATGTCGACCGTGAGGCTGTCGAGAGCGCGCGCCGAGTCGTGCCCGATCATCGAGAACGAGCCCTGACCCCCTTGGGCGGCTCTGTTCATGGAGTACACCACGTCGGCGGAGGTCAGGGGTGACCCGTCGTGGAAACGGACGCCCGGGCGCAGGTGGAACCGCCATGTGTTGGGCGGGCGCAACTCCCATGACCGTGCAAGCGACGGCACCAAGCCGAATGTGTGGTCCATATGGATCAAGGTGTCGAAGACGTTGACGTTGAACGGATATTGGTAGGTCGTAGACTTGACGCCGCTGCCTGACTCGGGCCACTGATCGGCCCCCGCCGCCATGGTTAGTGTCCCAAGGGTTCCCTTTGGGTGCTCTGCCGCCGAGTGGGCAGCAGGAGAGCCTCCGCAGGCAGCCAGCACGCCACCCCCCACGGCGGCTGTCACGGCAAGCCGAGCTCCTTGCTTCAAGAACTCACGGCGTGACTGCACCTGACCCGAACCAAGACTGGTCTTCGACCCAAGGCCCACGGTGCTCTGCTTAGCCTCGGCGATGGCATCGGACATGTCTCTTCCTCTCTCACGGGTCGCTGAGCTCGCTCCTCGGGGCCAATATATCTCAATTTGCTAGACAGAGAAGGTATAGATGCGCTTGACATATACTGATTGAGGCTCGATCTCGCCAGCGGTTGCACTTAGGCCCCTTTTTGGGGTCAAACCGCGATAACTTCGCTTGGCCGGCGCCGCTCCCAGGCGGCTATCGCCGAGGTGACCAGGGCAAAGCCGTATGCGAAGTCCTCGAGCGGGATCCCGGGCCAGAGTCGCGTCCCCAAAATCTGCGCGGGGTCATAGCTGACTATCGGATCGGAGGTCTTGGCCAGCCATCCATCGACGGCCACCTGGAAACCCGCCACTATCGCCAACGAGATCCAATAGGACCGGCGTCTGAAGATGCCGCTGCGCCACCACGCCGCCTCGCAGGCCACGACACCAGCAGCCGCACCGAGGGCCGCGACGGTGTACTCACGCATCAAAGATCCGCCGGACCGCCTCGAGGGTAAGGATGGCGCAGGTGGGGATCACCACAAAGAATGCCAGCTCCTCGACCGGCAGGTGCCCGGGCAGGTCCCACCCGGTGGTCGTGCGAGGGTTGAAGCTCCAGTGACCCCGGGCAATTGCCGCCAGGTCCCAGGCAACGAACACCGCCACCGTCGGGCCCAGCGCGCTTGCGAGCCGGACCGGCTGGCGCCAGACCTTCGCTCCCAGGCACGCTTCCAGGGGCGCGGTCACCGCGGCGCAGGCCGCCACCAGGCCCAGGTACTGGAATTGGGAGCGCCTCATTGGCCGAGAGTACCGACGCGTACCGAGGCATCTGCCGGTAGACTCGGGCTGCGACGTACGACTCAGAGGGAGGCGAGCGAATTGTCAGATAGCAACCGCGCTGACTTCGATCTCTTCGACGGCCAAGCCGTGTACTCGCCCCCCGGCGAACGGGGCCGGCACCGGGGAACGATCCGAGCCTCCGACGCCGATCGGGAGGCCGCTGCAGCTGCGCTGCGCCGCCACTACGCCACCGGGCGCCTGGACTCCGACGAGCTCAGCGAGCGCCTGAGCGCGGCCTACGCCGCCCGCACGCACGGCAGCCTGGACCAGCTGTTCGTCGACCTGCCAGCCGTACCTCCGCCGGCTCCCGCCCCCTACGTCCCCGCCCAGGTGCCGCGGCGGTGCGGACGCCGGTCGTGCCTGCCGGCGCTGGTGTTGCTGGGGATGTTCTGGGGCCTGGCTTCCGCCGGCCGCAGCGGGGTGGACCCAGTACTGGCTGGCTTCCTGGGGTTCGTCACCATCTGCTTCTTGGTGCCCTTGGTGCTGGTTCGCTGGCTGCGCTCCACGGGAGCCCTCCGGGCTTTTCACGAGGCGGGCCGCCACTGGTCCTCTCGCCGCTCCCGCTGGTAGGCCCGCAACCCGGCGGTTGGTTAGCTAGTGCGGGAGGCGGTCCAGGCTGACGACCCCTCCATCGACCATGACCTCGACCTTGCCCGTCCCGGCCACCCGCCACAACCCGTCGGGCTCACGGATCAGCGCGGTGCGCTCCTCGATCCCCACCAGCACCAGGCCCGGTGCCGCGAGATGCACGGTTCTGCACACGCGGTGGTCAGACCAGCCGGGAAAGTGCGAGATCACCGCCAAGTTCTCGACGAGCCCCAGGCCCAAGGTGAAAGCTCCGCCGCGGGGGTCGACCATTGGATCGGTGAGCACCATTGCCCCCGCAGACGAACCGGCGATGATCGCCCCTCCCGCCCAGGCCTGGCGCAGCGCTTCCCAACAAGCACTGCCCTTGAGCACCGATCGCAGATGCAGGGGCGATCCGCCGCTCAGGTAGACGAACCTGGCGCCCCGAATCGCCTCGGCATTGGCCGGGTCCCCGGCGTCGGCGCGGCTGAGCACCATCAGACCCCGAGCCTGAGCCCCCAGGCCCCCAAACCAGCGTTGCGCCCAGGCAACCGCCAGCTCGGGGCGCTCGTAGGCGGCCGCGGTCGGCAGGACCAGCACCTCTCCCCCAGCGCGCTCGGCCAGCTCGGCGTCAAAGCTGCAGCCCTCACGCCACTCGCCCCCACCGACCAGGGCAACCGTGCCAGACATCATCGTGACGCTAGCGCGCGCTAGGGTGGGCGCCGCCGGAGCAGGAGGTGAGTGCTGAGCACCGTTATCGCTGGTCGTGAGTGGAAGCTGAGGTGGGGCGCATCCGACAAGATTTCTAAGAGGCTTGTCGTCCTCCTCACCCTGATCGGCTTGGTTGGCGCCGGAGCGGCCATCGGCGTCACGCTCTACCGCCTCAGCCTGCAGGATCTGGGGGGGCCGAACGGTACGTTCGACCTGCGGGTCTACATGGCCGGAGCCCGGGCAGTGCGGGCGGGGCGGGACCTGTATGGCGCCGGGTTCGCCGCCGTCAGCCCACGGGGTTTTCCCTTCACTTACCCGCCGTTCGCCGCCATCGTGCTGGTACCGCTGTCGTACCTCGGGATCGCTCCGCTGGCGTGGGGTTGGGAGATCGTGACGTTCGCCGTCCTGGCCGGGTGCGTGAGCCTGGCGTTCGGACCCCTGCGTGACCGCCTCGGCTCGCCGTTCACCGTCCTTGTGCTGAGCGCCGTGGCGTTGCTGGCGCGTCCCGTGTACGACGACCTGTTGCTGGGCCAGGTGGACGTGCTGCTCATGGGGGCGGTGATGTTTGCCTGCTCGAGCAGGGTGTCACGGCCCTGGCGAGCCACCCTGGTTGGTTTGGCCGCGGCGATCAAGGTGGTGCCAGGGATCTTTATCGTCTACCTGCTCCTTGCCAGGCGGTGGCGCATGGCTTGGGCGGCGATCGGTGCCTGGACCGGGGCCACAGCCCTTGGCTTCGCCCTCCGACCACAGTCGTCGCTGCTCTACTACGGGCACCTGCTGTGGGAGCCAGGCCGGCCGGGATCCCCGACCTCCTTCCTCAACCAGTCGGTATGGGGGATGGTGGAAAGGGCGCACCTGGGCAGCTTGCAGCTTGCCGTCATCGCGCTCGCAGTGGCGCTCCTGGCCGTTGTGGGCTTGGGTCGAGCCATTTCGGCGTGGCGCCACGGTCACACTGTTGCCGCCGCGGTGCTGGTCGGGCTGGTGGGTGTGCTGGCCTCGCCGATCTCGTGGATTCACGAGCTTGTTTGGCTGGTTCCCGCGGTCGGTGTCCTGCTCGGTGATGCCCGGCGCGCCCTCCGGGGGGACCTGCTGCGGCGGAGGGTGGCCGCGCTGGTCCTCGCGGGCTTGCTCTGGGCCAGCTTGCCCTACGTTGGCCACGATCTCGGCCACGGCGCGCTCGCGCAGCTGCTGACGGACACCTACGGCCTGGCGGCGGCGGCCCTGGTCCTGGCTGGGATCGGGGAGCGGGGAGCGGCCGAGGGGGACCGTGGGTCTGTCTGTGCCGACGCCGGGTCAGTGGCGAGGCCAGATCGGCAAGCAGCGGTCAGCCAGGGTGCCGAGGGCGTAGGTGGGGTAGCAACCCTGGAGCAGGCCCCGGCACCGCTCTGACCACGCCAACGCCGCGGGTGTCGAGATTCGCCGGTGGACCTGCAGGAGGCCCCCCTCGAACACCCGGTACTCGGCCCAGCTTCCCGGGAAGTCCTTGACGCACGCCACCTCGATCCAGGGCAGCGAGCCAGTGGCCGCGAAGTGCCGGACCAGGTTGCGGTGCGTGTGCCCGGCTGCATATGCGACAATGGCCGGGCGGCGAGCCACCACCTCGACCAGGCGCTCGGAGTCGGTCGGCGCAATGCCGAAGTAGTCGTCGGGGCGTCCGGGCGAGCCCGGGTCCCAGGGCGGATGGTGGCCGAGCACCAGCACTGGCTCCGTGGCGTTCCGAGCCACCTCGTCGAGCCAGTCCAGCTGGGCTCCTGACAGGATTCCCCCGGCCCTTCCGGCCACGCTGGTGTCGAGGATGGCGAGGGTCAGTCCCGGAACGCTGACAGCCTGGATGGGAGGTCCGAGCAGCGGGTGCTCCGGGTCGACCACGTCGTGGTTTCCGAGGCAGGTAAACAGGCGATCACCCAGAGCCGGGCGGAAGCACGCCTCGAAGGCAGCCAGCTGGGTAGGCAGACCTGCGGCGGTGAGGTCTCCTTTGGCTACCACGGCGGCCGGGTCGAGCGCGGCAATCTCCGCGGCGGCGGCGGCGCTCATGGTCTCGGTGTATGGAGCCTCGCCCGGGCCAACCCCGATCCCGGGGATGTGGTTGGGACTATCGGCTGGCCCAACGGCGCCACAGACGGTCTCGCCGATGTGGGTGTCGTTGATCGTGCAGACCGTGGCCAGGCGCTCACCCGGAGGCCGGGGAAGGGTCCGGGCACGCAGGCCGGCGACCTCGACCACCTCATCGGGTGCCAGACCGTCGCGGCGCAGGACCTGGGCAGGGTCGGTCGGTGTGGCCCGAAGGTGGACCACCACCTCGTCGTCGGCCAGCGTGGTTAGCTCGGGCGTGTGCGCTCCTGTTTGTCGTGGAGACCCGTCGTGGAGACCCAAACCGAACCTACGACGCTGGCGGGCTCGCGAGCAAGTGCTTGGCCTAGCCAGTAGACCTTGCTGTGTTGACTGCTCCCACCGCTAAAGCCGCGGGCTTCCCGCCCCGCAGCCCATTCCGGTGAGCAACCCGAGCCAGCGGCCCACGCCACCTGCGGGAATGCCACGTCGGGGGTTCTGGGTGGGCCCCGTTCCGGTGGAGTGGACCCTGGCCCTGCGCCAGGCGGTGCTCGGGATTCCCGGCGCTCCCCGACCGCTCGTCCTCCCCGGTGACGACGAGCCGACGACGGTGGCCTTCGCGGCCATCGACCCGGCCGGCGAGGTGCTGTCGGTCGTGCGGGTCTCCAGGGAGGCGCCACCCTTTTCGACCGAGGACCTTTGCCTGGCGGGGACACCTTCGCATCGCATCCGTGGCATGGCAACCCGTCCCGAGGCGCGCAATCGTGGCGTCGGATCGGCGGTGCTCGGCGCGGCCATCGACCATGTCAGCGACCTGGGTGGAGGTTTGCTCTGGTGCAACGCCCGCATCCCGGCAGTCAGCCTGTACGAGCGGGCTGGGTTCACGACACGCGGCCAGGCCTGGGTCGATCCCATCTACGGCCCGCACATCGTCATGTGGCGGCAGGTGCCACCCGCTGGAGCGCCACCCGAGCCAGGAGCGCCCGCACCCTGCGCCTAGCCTGGCCGAGCCCAGCCGAATCAGGGTAAGGGCCTGGCAGAGAACAACCTGGGCGGCGGGCACAACTATAGCCCTGATGAGGACCGCATTTGGGTGGCTTCGCCGCCCGGGTTGTTCTCGTACAGGCCCTGACGCCCGCCGGCCGCGATCCTGCGACCCGGCTCACCAAGTGGGAGGGGGCCAGACCAAGGGCACGGTTGCCGCCCAGCTCAGAGCCGGTTCGACCCAAGGGCGCCCGGAGAAGCGCCATGCCGTAGGCCGGGGAGAGCACGGCTCGACACGGGGCACATCTGGACGGGGCCAGCACGCCTCGACCGCGGCCACGATGGCTGCCAGCGCTCCAGGGTCCGGGGAGCCCGCCTCAGAGGGGTAGGTTGCCATGCTTGCGCTTGGGCAGCTCGGCACGCTTGGAGGCCAGCATCGCCAGGCTGCGGATCAGGACCCGGCGGGTTTCGGCGGGTTCGATGACGTCGTCTATGTAGCCCCGCTCAGCCGCCACGTAGGGATTGGCGTACCGGGCGGCGTAGTCCTCCACCAGCTCGGCCCGGCGCTTGGCCGAATCACCGGCCTGGGCCAGCTCGCGGCGATTCACTATCTCCACCGCGCCCTGGGGACCCATGACCGCCAGCTCGGCCGAGGGCCACGCATATGCCAGGTCTGCGCCGATCGACTTGGAGCTCATGACGACGTAGGCGCCACCGTATGCCTTGCGGGTGACCACCTGGATCATCGGCACGCTCGCCTCGCAAAACGCATAGAGCAGCTTTGCCCCGTGGCGGATGATGCCGCCATGCTCCTGGCCCGTGCCCGGCATGAAACCGGGGACGTCGACGAAGGTGACGATCGGGATCCCGAACGCGTCGCACGTGCGCACGAAGCGAGCGCCCTTCTCCGAGCTGTCGATGTCGAGGACCCCGGCCAGCACGGCGGGCTGGTTGGCCACGATCCCCACCACCCGCCCGTCGAGGCGGGCAAAGGCGCAGATGAGGTTGCGGGCCCAGTGGGCGAAGTACTCAACGTAGGTGCCCTCGTCAAGGACCGAGGTGATCACCGAATGCATGTCGTAGGGCTGGTTGGGGCTGGCTGGCATGAGCTCGGCCAGTTCGGGGGTGGCCCGGGTCGGGTCGTCACACGGCTCGACGACAGGTGGCGACTCCAGGTTGTTGGCCGGCAGGTAGGACAGCAGCCGGCGCACGTCGTCCAGGCACGCCTTCTCGTCGGGGGCCACGAAGGTGGCGACACCGGACTTGGTGGCGTGGCTCATCGCCCCGCCCAGCGCCTCGAGGCTCACGTCCTCCCCGGTGACCGTCTTGACCACGTCAGGGCCGGTGATGAACATGTGCGAGGTCTGCGCGACCATGAAGATGAAGTCGGTCATCGCCGGGCTGTAAACCGCGCCCCCAGCACAGGCGCCCAGGATGACCGAGATCTGAGGGATGACTCCGGACGAGGCAGCATTCCTGCGGAATATGCCTCCGTAGTAATGCAGCCCCACCACCCCCTCCTGGACCCGCGCGCCTCCGCCGTCGTTCAGCCCGATCAGCGGGACCCCCACCGAGGCAGCCAGGTCCATGACCTTGTGGATCTTCTCGCCGGATACCTCCCCGAGCGAGCCCCCCATCACCGTGGGGTCCTGGCTGAACACGCACACCTGGCGGCCGTCGATGGTGCCGAAGCCGGTGACCACCCCGTCGGTGTAGGGCCGGGAGTCCTCCATGCCCATCCCCTGCGAGCGGTGACGGGCCAGCATGTCCAGCTCCTGGAACGAGCCTTTGTCCAGCAGGTGCTCCAGGCGTTCCCGGGCTGTCATCTTGCCCCTGGAGCGCTGCCGCTCGATGGCCCGCGGCGAGCCCGCCTGCAGCGCCTCGGTCCGGCGGGCGGCCAGATCGGCCAGGCGAGCGCTCATCGGGTTGTCGGGCATAGGTTGATCAGGCTACCGAACGCGGTGCCCAGCTGAGTCCAGGTTCTCGTGCGCTCCGCTGCGGTCCGTCCTACCGCCGTTGACCCGTGTGCTCGACGGCGCCGCCCTTGTCTCGCTGGAACGCAACGAGCGGGCAATGTGGGTAAGGCTGAAGGCATGTGAGCTGGTTCCCCGAGCGCGTCGGTAGGGTCGCAAGCGGATGGTGCGTGGGCACAAGAGCGCGCCAGCGCCGACTCAATTTCTCAAATTCTCAGATCCCGGTTCTCTCGGCTCGGGGTTGGGCCGGGTCGTAGCGATACGGCATCAGGGCGCCGGGGGGGATCGTGCCCAGGCGACCGGCCTGGAAGTCCTCGAACGCAGTGGCCAGCTGGGCCCGGGTATTCATGACGAACGGACCGTACATCTCCACCGGCTCGCGGATCGGTCGACCGCCTAGCACCAGGGCATCCAGGCTCTCGGAGGCTTGCAGGGCCAGCCAGTCGCCCGCGCCGAGCACGGCCAGCTGCCCGGAGCTCAGCACAACGCCCGCGCTGCCCATCGCTCCAGCGCCCGCCAGGATGTAGACCAGCGCGTTGAAGCCCGGATTCCAGGGCAGCCGCAGCGCTGCGCCGGGCGCGAGGGTGGCATGCACCAGCGCCATGGGCGAGTGCGTCGAGCCGGGGCCAGTGTGCCCACCCACGTCCCCCGCGATCACGCGTAGCAGCGCTCCCCCGTCGGGCGAGGACACCAGGGTCACCTGGTCGGCCTCGATGCCCTGGTAAGCAGGGGGGATCATCTTGTCTTTGGCCGCCAGGTTCACCCACAGCTGGATGCCGTGGAACAGCCCGCCGGATACCACCAGGGCCTCAGGCGGGGTCTCGATGTGCAAGATGCCGCCACCTGCGGTCATCCACTGGGTGGCCCCGTCGGTTATCAGGCCCCCTCCGCCATGGGAGTCCTGGTGGGCGAAGGTACCGTCGATCATGTAGGTCACCGTCTCGAAGCCTCGGTGGGGGTGCCAGGGGGTCCCCTTGGGCTCGCCCGGGGCGTAGCTCACCGAGCCCATCTGGTCCATGTGGACGAAGGGGTCGAGCCTGGCGAGGGGCACCCCGGCGAAGGCCCGATGCACTGGGAAGCCCTCGCCCTCGAGACCCGTAGGCGCGGTCGTGACCATCTCAACCGGTCGCTCCAGGCTGTCGGGAGGGGGTGGGTCCAGCCTGGGAAGGGTAAGGGGGTCAGCTGTGACTGCAGGCATGGTCAGTGAAACGATACGGCACATCTTCTTGTTCCCTGTATCCGGCCCAAATCAGTATATTTCAAACAAAGCGGTAGTATTTGCCCCTTGCGCTCTCAGCGCCGGCGGGTCAGAATGCAGGGGCAGTCAAGGAGCAGGACCCACTTCCCCTTGGTCGACAGCTATTCGGCGCTGGCAGGTCGCTGGCGCCGGGGACGGAGGTTGGGAACCTGGGCGTGGGCGAGGCCACAGCGGGGAGCTGGCGCTCGCCGCTGGTCAAGATCGAGCGATCGGTCCAATAGCGGGCGAAGGCGGCCTCGCTGGACATGGCCGCCCCGGGTGGTCCGGACGCCCTCCGGGGCCGAATCGACGAGGAGGTAGCCCGCTGGTCGGCCGATCATGCCAGGGGGCTCCGTCCCTTCGACCTCGCCGACCCGGACCTCGTGGCCCTGCGGGTCTATCGCAACCTCGCCGGATATGGCCCGCTGGAGTCGCTTCTCGAGGATCCCGACGTCTGGGAGATCGCCGTGAACGGCCCCGAGGAAGATCTTCGTCCGGCGGCATACCGGTCGCTCGGGCTACCACGATGAGGCCTTCCACGACGACGACCACGTCCTGCGCATCCTCACCAAGATCGTCGATGACTCCACGGCCTCGCACCGCAAGCTCGACCCTGCCGAGGGCCTCCAGGACGCCCAGCAGTTCTGGCCCACGATCCGCAGCGGATCCCGCTCCGGGCAACAGGGGGCGAACGGCTGGCTGGGCCCTACTTGGGGATCTGCGTCGACAGCCAGAAACGGGTGGCCCGCAGGCTCGAGAAGCACTCGCCACCGATCCGGTGCCGGCTGTTCGGTGGCTCGCGTCGCTCCGAGGCGAACAGCCTCCGCCTGCGCCTCCGCCTCGTCGAGGTCATCCACGGCAAGGTCGAGATGCATCTGCTTGGGCGCATCACCGCCAGGCCACGTCGGAGGTTCGTAGCCCTCGACCTGCACAGCGGCAAGCCATCCCCGGTCGGTCTTCACCGCGACGAACGCGTCGCTCGTGAAGGCAACCGCCCCGCCGAGCAGCTCGGCCCAGAACTCCCCGAGGATGCTCGGAGACGAGCAGTCAAACGCTATGGACCCGGGCGAAACAGAAGATCGCCGCGGCGAAGGTGCCCTACCGGGTGCCCGAGGACAGCGACCTGCCCGAGCGGCTCGGCGACGTGCTGACGGTGCTGTTCCTCGTCTTCAACGAGGGCTACCTCGCCACGGGCGACGGCGATCCGGTTCGTGCCGAGCTCACCGACGAGGCCATCCGACTGACGCGGATCCTGCGCCAGTTGCTCCCCGAGGAGCCGGAGGTCGCCGGCCTGCTCGGACTACTGGTGCTCATCGAGGCACGGCGTGAGGCTCGTGTGCGCAACGGGCACCTGGTCCCCCTCGACGAGCAGGACCGCGCCGGCTGGGACCTTGCGCTGATCGCCGAGGGCCACGACCTGGTCCGCTGGTGCCTCGCCATCAACCGACCCGGCCGCTACCAGATCCTCGCCGCGATCAACGCCGTCCACACCGACGCCCCCACGGCGAGCGACACCGACTGGTCGCAGGTGGTCGCGCTCTACGACCAGCTGACCCGGCTCGATCCCTCACCGATCGTCGCGCTCAACCGCGCGGTCGCGATCGCCGAGCTCGACGGCCCGGGTGTCGCCCTCGCGCTGGTCGAGCGGCTGCCGCTCTCCGGCTACCACGCATGGCATGCCACTCGTGCCGAGATGCTCCGCAGGCTCGGCCGCAACGCCGAAGCAAGAAAGGCGTACGACGCTGCGATCGCCGCCACCCAGAACTCCGCCGAACGCGCCTACCTGAGCACCAAGCGCGGCGAGCTGGGCTGAGCTGAGTGGTCCCACGGTTCGGGTATCTGGCCGACGGCACTCGTCGTTCACACCGATGACGCTGTCCCAGTCCGCCAAGTAGCTGGACCGGGTCGCAGCGCTCGCGACCATCTCGCTACGGCACGAACGATAGTTCGGTCACCGTTGACCCAAAGGTGGTTGCTCGTACGAGGCGGTCGGTGTACCGGCGACGAGTCCGATAATTGGCACCCGGTTTCTTCTGACCGGCTCGCCTACGTAGAGTCAGCATGGTGGGGTCCCCGCAGACGCTGAGTGAAACCGACCGACGTCGTGTCGCTGCATGGGCCGCTGACTGTGCCCAGCGGGTTCTCGGGCTGTTCGAGGTTGAGGCGCCAGATGATGGTCGCCCTCGGGCTCTCATCGCCCGGACCCGCGCGTTCGCCCAAGGAGAGCTGAACACGGCGGAGGAGATCCGCCGTCGGTTTGTCGGTGGCGTCGGTGCTGGTGATGTGAAGTCTCTCGCCGCAGCGGCCGCTGCCCGAGCCGCCGGACAGGCCGTCGCCATCTGCCATATGGGCGCGCATGCACTGGGGGCCGCCGCTTATGCCGCCAAGGCTGCCAGCCTTGGGGACCCGAACCGGCCAGAAGCCGTCGAAGACGAGGTCCGCTGGCAGCTCGACCACATGTCTGCGGAGGTTCGCGCCGCTCTGCGAACCCTTCCGCCTATCGGTCAGAACTCGTCGGGTCCCCTTGGGCCAGGGCTTCTCGCATCGGGCCAACTCGGCATGATCGTCCGCCACCTCCAAGCGGGTCTCAGCCAGCTCGAACAAAACTGACCCGAGGTCCCAGAACCGGGGTGTCGAGCGACACGCTCGATGAACATCGACGAGGTGTCTTCCGGAAGTGGTGGTGTCGAACACCTCGACGCCCACCACGCTCGGGTCGGCCCGCACTGCGATCCGGCTACGAGCGCGCTCATCGTGTTGGCCACCAGCCGTGCTGCCCCGGGTAGGGGCCTGGACGACCGCGACTCCTCTCTCCGTGGCGGCAGGATTCAGGGGACGGAGGGTGCCCAGAGCTCGCTGGCGTCGCCAGCGGCGAGGCAGTCGCGATAAGCGCTGATCTTGTAGTGTAGTCGATGAGCTTGAGGTTCTCTTCGATCTTGTCAAGCTTGGCTTTGACGAGGGCGCGGTGGGACTCCATGAGGGCGCGTCGTTCGTCTTCGTTCCCACTCCCGACGGCGACGAGCGCGGCGTAGCGCCGGATCGTCCTTATGGGCATGCCGGTGGTGCGTAGCCTCGTGCAGATCTCGATCCATTCGAGGTGCGCCTCGTGGTAGCGGCGCCGACCGGCGTGGTTGCGTTCCACTGTGGTCACGATCAAGCCGGCCCGCTCGTAGTAGCACAGGGTGTGGACGCTGACTCCGCTGCGGGCCGCCGCCTCACCGATGGTCAGGGCCTCCCCTGGTTCTGGCCGGGGGAGTGTTTGCGGAGCCTTGACTTCTGGCACGCTCTAAATCGTACGCTTCGCCTCATGGGCATGCCCTGGCTCCCAAGCTCGCTTCGCCAACGGGACTTCGCGCTGTTCTGGGCGCGTTTCTGGACCCTTCAGGCCTACCGAGCAGCGGACGGCGAGGATGGGCGGCGAAGAACTCGGCGGCCACGTCCGGCGTAGAGCTTGAGGTACCGGCCGGCGGTCAGTCCCGGCGATGTTCCCAGCGGAACTAGCGCGCCGCGGCCAGCATCCCGGCGGCGCCACACGCCGCCATGATCCCCACGTCGCCCCACGCGTAGCCACCGCGGAACGGGAGCACCGACGCCACCTGGGTGAGCAGCAAGTCTCGCTGACCCGTCCCGCCGACAGGCGGATCGCTATCCGGACGCTGGCTCTGACACCCGCGCTGGCAGGTCGAGGAGCCGGCGGAGAGTGCTGTCTCCGACCTTGCTGGCGAAGTGCCGCCCTACGGCGTCGACGAAGGCCGGTTGGGCGGCGTCGAACACCTTGCACCCCTCGGGGCTGAGGGTGGCGTAGACGGTCCGTCGGTCGCTCGGGTCGCGCTCGCGGGCGAGCAGGCCCCGCTCCTCAAGCCGGTCGACGGTCTTGGTCACCGCGCTCTTGGCGACACCGAGCGCCCCAGCGATCTCGACCATCCGCAGCCGCCGCCCCGCTGCCATAGCCACCTGGCAGAGCACCAGGTTCTCGGCGAGGGTCAGGCCGACCTTGGCCTGCAGGTCCCGGTTGATCAGGACCCGGACCCGATCGACGACATCGCAGAGCCCCATCCACGCCTGGAGCCCCTCGGGCCGTTCGTTCGACGCATTGGACACGACTCCCAGCCTACCTCATGGGTTGACAGGAGAACGATTTTCCCTATAGTGTATGCTAGATAACCATCGTCTGGAGAACGGAGTGTGAGATGGATGCAGACCACACAGCGCCCTGGAGGCCGCTTGAGCGGGCAGGACGCGCCGCTGCCCGATACCAGGCGAGGCGGGATGAGATCGAGCCGCTCATCGCACTCCTGGTCGACATCGCCGTTCTCGGTGCCTTGCTGGCCAGATGCGGCCCCACCCGCGGGCCGCAAACCCCGGTGGGGTGCTAAAGATGAGCGTGTTCTCTCCAGCCGAGCTCGCCTACCTGGCCGAGCGCCGCCTCGGTCGCCTCGCCACCATCGACCGGGGCGGCCGGCCACACGTGGTGCCCCTCGGCTGGTCCTACAACCCGGACCTCGACACCATCGACGTCGGAGGGCGGGACTTCTCCCGGACCAAGAAGTTCCGTAACGCCCGGGCCAACCCCAAGGTCACCCTGGTGATCGATGACGTCCTGCCTCCCTGGCGGCCACGGGCGGTCATGGTCCGCGGGGACGCCGAGACCCTCGATGCGGCCACCGGCCACGGCGGCGAGGTGCTCGGGCCGATCATCCGCATCCACCCCGTTGAGGTCCTGAGCTGGGGCCTCGACGCCGGCTCCTAGACCCAAACCCGCTCCTCACCACAAAAGGAGCTTCCATGTCCCACGAACCCATGTCTTCCGCACCCTCACGACAGGCAACATCGGCCACCCGGGCCGGCGGCACTGCAGGCGCCGTCACGGCTGCAGTCGCCGTCTGGCTCGTCGCCCGCTACGGCGCCGGGGTGGCGCTGCGCCAACCCGCCTTCAGCGCCAGAGGGCACCCTGCACACCTGGCGGTCGGTTTCGTGATCGTCGTCTCCACGGTGGCATCACTTGCCGGATGGGGCGTCGCTGGCCTGTTCGGACGCGCCGCGCACCACCCCCGGATCACCTGGGTGATCATCGCCACGGTTGCAACCGCGCTCTCGTTGTCACTGCCGCCTTCTGGCCACGGGATCACCTCCACGCAACGTCTCGCCCTTGCCTGCATGCACCTCGCCCTCGCAGCCGTGCTGGTCCCGGCGTTCGCGGCGAGCCTCCCGACGCGGCGCCGCTCGGCGCGAGACCCAGCCAGAGCCCTCCCCCACAGGCGCAACCACCCAGCGTCGCGCTGCAAGCCCCCACGGATCCGACCGGAGCTCGGCGGCGATCTCGCGAAAGTCCTGGTAGAGCAGGCGCGACAAGCGAGTGTCCCCCACACTGGGGGAAGAGGTCCAGTTCAGGTGACGGCCCGGTTCCAGCCGGTGGTGTAGACGCCGAAGGCGTCGAGGATCTCCCGCCGGAAGGTCGTGGGCCGCGAGCAGGTCTGGCTCGGTGAGGGCTCGCCACACCGCTTCAGGCGGGTGCTTGAGGAATGCGTCGGTGTCGATGGCGTCGGTCAATGCTGATCCTCCAACACTTCCAACGCATCCCGTAGGGCGTCCAGCCGTGCCCTCCAGAATCGCTCGTAGTGGGTGAGCCATTGCTCGACCTCCCGCAGCGGCTTCGCGTTGAGCTGGTAGCGACGTTCCCGCCCTACGCGCTCCTCGCTGACCAAAGACGCTTCCTTGAGGATCCGCAGGTGCTGGGAGACGGCTGGACGACTGATGGAGAATCCGGCAGCGATGTCCCGTACCGGCAGCGGCCCGCCCGTCAGCGTGGCAAGAAGTGCGCGCCGGACGGGGCTGGCGATGGCAACGAAGACATCGACCCGCTCCTCTTGGTCAAGCATCAGCAGAAGTCTCTTGTAAGACGATGCCGTTGCCGTCTGGGTCGTCGAAGGTGACGAAACGTCCCCACGGCTGCTCCTGGATCCCTCCCTTGATGACTACCCCCTTGGCGGTGAGATCGGCCACATCGCTATCGAGGTCGTCGGTCTCGAGCACCGTGCCCTTCACCGAACCTGCGGGCATGGTGGGAAACCAGGTGACCAAGGTGATCGCCGTCTGAGCTCCCTTCGGGGCGACCTGTACCCATCGGGCATCTGGTCCCATTGGGTTGTCCCGAGCAGGTCGAAGCCGAGCACGTCCACGTAGAAATCCCGGGCAAGATCCTGGTCGCGGACCGGAAGTGACAGCAGCTGGATGTGAGTGATTGCCATACCTGTACAATAGGTAAGCAAGGTCTTACGTGTCAAGGGTACCTCCGTCATGCTCCAGGCCCCCGATCGCCTCGCGGCCTCGCTGTGCGGCACTGCGGGCGACGCCGACCTGCAGACAACTCGACAAACGCTCACGTGCCTCGCCACGATGCCCAACGACATTGCCTGACCCCAATGGCCCGTCCGTGACGGCTCAGCGGGTAGCCGCCTACCGACTGGGCTTCAGTCGTCTGGCCGTGCCCATCGACGACGGCGACCCCGATGCCGACGACCGCTTGGCCGCCGACGCGGCGGACGGTGTCGTCGTCGATCATGGCAGCCGAATGGGTCGGCATCTGCAAGCGCGCTCCCGCTTCTTCGATCGCGTGACCGTCAACGCCCTTGAGGGCAATGTGACCCAGATCATCGTCGTCGGTGGCCGGTTACGACGGCCGCACCTTCCGCTACGGCGCGCCAGAGGTGTGTTGTGGCGGCTCCGACGTCGCCGTGCCGCTTCAAGCTTCGGCCAACTGCGCTCTGCCCGGCGATCCAGAGCAGTGAAGGCCGCCACCTGGTTGCCGCCTCGGACTCAGCGAGCCAGCGCTCGCTGGCGCAGTTGACAGCTCTGTTGGTAAGTGTAGACTGACGGTCCATGGTAGCTTACCGATCTTCGGCGTTGCTGGCGTTGGGTGATCCCACCCGCCTGGCAATCTTGGAGCGGCTGGCGGACAGCCCGCTTGCAGTGGTCGATCTCACCAAGGATCTGCCGGTCAGCCGTCCAGCGGTGTCGCAGCACCTGCGTGTGCTCAAAGACGCCGGATTGGTCATCGACGAGGCCGTGGGCAACCGTCGCATCTACCGGATCGACCCCGACGGTCTGGCCGCCCTGCGAGACCAGCTTGACCGATTCTGGGGCAAAGCCATGACCGCCTACAAGGCGACCGTCGAAGGATCCAGCGAGGAGAAATGATGAGCCAGCAACCATCTTCTACCAGTGTTCGCCATTCGGTTGTGGTCGACGCTCCGATCGACAGGGCGTTCAAGACCTTCATCGAGGACTTCGGCCGCTTCAAGCCGCCCGAGCACAACATGCTCGGGGTGGACATCGCCGAGACCGTCTTTGAGCCTCGCGTCGGCGGGTCCCTCTACGACCGTGGCGTCGATGGCAGCGAATGCCGTTGGGGTCGCGTCCTCGCTTACGAGCCTCCCCATCGAGTGGTCGTCAGCTGGGACATCAGCCCCTCCTGGCAGATCGAGACGGATCTCGATAACACGAGCGAGGTCGAGGTGCGTTTCGTTACCGAGGCGCCGGGGCAAACCCGGGTCGAGCTGGAGCATCGCAACCTGGAGCGACACGGCCAAGGCTGGGAGGGTGTCCGGGAGGGAGTGGACGGCGAGCAGGGCTGGCCCCTTTACCTTCGTCGCTACGCCGACCTGTTTATGGCCGAGGGTTGATGCCGGCGACTTATACGCATCGGGCAGCTGGCAGCAACGGCTCCGTAGACGCGATGGCAATGGCCCGCGAGGAACGGACCGAGATGGCCGACTTCCTGGCCTCGTTGCGATCAGAGCAGTGGGATCAGGAGAGCCTCTGCCGGGGGTGGCGTCTCCGAGACGTCGCGGCGCACGTCGTCAGTTACGAGGAGCACGGTTGGGTCGACCTGGCCACGCGGCTGGCGAAGGCTCGCCTTCGTCCGGGTCGAGTAAACGAGGTGGCGCTGGCCGAGTACGCGGCGCTTGAACCGCAGATGCTGGTGGCGTTCTTGCGCGAGCACCTCACGCCCCGTGGTGCTACCGCGCGGTTCGGCGGCCGGGTTGGACTGGTCGATGCCCTCATCCACCATCAGGACATGCGCCGTCCGCTCGGCATGCCACGAAAGATCCCTCCCGAGCGGTTTGCGTGCGCGCTGCCGTTCGCGGTGACGGCTCCACCGCTGCGGGGGTTCTGGAACGCCCGCGGCGTCCGACTGGTGGCTACCGACCTCGACTGGACGTGGGGAAGAGGACCCGAAGCCCGAGCTCCAGCCGAAGCGGTGCTCATGGTCCTCGCAGGGCGGCACGGCGTGGCTGATGAACTCACCGGTCCGGGAGCGTCGATCCTTCAGCAGCGGCTTGGGTGAGCGGCGCCGACACTTATGTTGCGACTACGTCCTCCAGACAGGAGGAGCCCGGGCACGCGCGACCGAGGTGCGGACCTGGTTAGTGACAGAGGTTCAGCAGGTTCAGAGGAAACGCACTGACGCGACACTATCGCCGACGGCCAACGGCGCCAGGATCCGGAACGGCGGCGTGCTACGATCGGGAGTGGCACCTGGAGGGCGCCACCGGGTCCGCGGGAAGGACTGAGTCCACCTCCGAATCACCCTCCTGTGGCCTCTTCCTCGGCCTGAGCAGCGGACCGCAGGCGCAGGAGGGAGACACCATGTCCACTTCGCTTCCCGAGCGCACCGATCTCGAACAGCTGCGCCGCCAGGCCAAGGAGCTGCGCGACGCCGCGGCGCGTCGCTCTCGGGCGTTCACCAGGCCGGTTACCGTTGCCAACGCCATGGCCGAGCGTCCTGCACCTTGTGGTTGGCCGGGAACGGCGGAAACAGCGGAAGCTTTCGTGATCGGCACTCGCCGCCTGGAGCTGGCGTCCGTGTCGGTCGCGGGCAACCCCAACGCCATTGCCGCCATCGTGAAAGCGAACCGGTAACAGCCAGCTCCGGCGAGCCGTGAAAGACATCCTGGTGTGCCCCAGCCGGATCGCCAGTCGGGTGCTGGCTGTGACACGCGCGCTGGCAGGTCGAGGAGCTGGCGGAGAGCGGCGTCTCTGACCTGGCCGGCGATGTGTCGCTCTACGGCGTCGACGAAGCCTGGCTGGGTGGCCGCGAAGGCCTTGCGCCCTCGGGGCTGAGGGCGGCGTAGACGGTCCGTCGGTGGCTCGGGTCGCGCTAAAGGGTGAGCAGGCCACGCTACTCCAGCCGGTCGACGGTCTTGGCCACCGCGCTCTTGGCGACACCGAGCGCCCCGGCGATCTCGACCATCCGCAGCTGGCGACCCGATCCGTCGCCCGCAAGGGATCGTCGACCGTACCCCGGCTAGATCTTTGTCGCCGGGCATGATTGCAATGTGGACGCGGAGACGGTTGCGATCTACGAAGCCAACGCGGATCGTTGGGCCGCCCGGCGCGGAGTGGCAGGTGACGAGCTTGCCGCCGCGTTCCGATCGCGGGTGGGCGCCAGCTTGGTCCTCGACGCAGGCTGTGGCGCCGGTCGTTACCTCGGTCAGCTCGGCGCAGACGCGGTCGGCTTGGATGCCGCAGTTGCGATGCTCGGGCTGGCCCGCCGGAGCCAGACCCCGCTCGTCGGGGGCGACTTGGAGCGCCTGCCGTTTAGAACCGGCGTGTTCGCTGGTGTCTTCGCCCGTCACTCCTACCTGCACCTTCCGAAGGATCGGTTGGTCCCGGCGCTCGGGGAGGCCCGCAGAGTGCTTCGCCTAGGAGGCCTGATTCTGGTCTCGATGATCTCTGGTGGTAGCCAGGGGCGTCAGCTTCCCGGTGACGACTTCCCGGGTCGATGGTTCTCGCTGTGGGGCGAAGCGGAGCTGCTCGACGCGATCAGCGCCGCCGGCTTCGACGCCGTCACTGCGGTTGTCTACGAGCGTGGGTGGGGGGACCCAGACATCGTCGTCACTGCCAGCTGGCCCCGGTGAGGGTCGCCAAGGGTCGGGAATCGGACGTGGAACGCTGGGGACAGCCGTGGGGTTACCTACCCCGGTGCCTCGCCGCCGGAAACGATTCGGCCAGTATGAGGGTCGTCCCGGGTCTCGTTCGCTGAAGCCCAACCCCCTACGGCGGCCGCCCGCGGTCGAGGTGGGCGAACAACATGTTCGCACCGCAGGGGATCGGCCTACCGGCGACCGATCTCCATGCCCCAGTGCTCGGCAATCAACCCAGCGGCGTCTAACCGCAGCGCTTCGACGGTCTGTCGCTCGACCGGCACGCCACTTCGGTCCCTGCCGCGCCAGGACAGCACCGCAACACCGAGATCATCCGTCCAGGCGGCCTCAGTTGCAACGCGCAGCGAGCTCGCCAAGGCTGCGCCGAGCGCCAGCCACTACGGCGGCGCACTCTTGCGGTCCGATGAGCTCTGAGCCTTCCGGCCGCTGGTGGTCCAGGTTGTCCACGCTAAAGATCGCGCAGGCCGCTCGAACCTCGCCGCTCGAGAAGCATCGGCCATCCTCGATCGTAGGCGACAAGACAGGCGCAAGGTCAGTTGCGCGCAGGCGTAGCGAGTTCGGCGGGCGGGAACGTCCGGGCGCCAGGAAGCCCTGTCGTTCGCATCGGCGCGGCTCAGGTCGATCCTGCACGTCTCGGTGGTCGTCGCTTGCGGCGTCCTTACGCGGAACCTCCTGCGGACAAGCGGCAGCCGCCGGTCAGGCGAACATGTGCGCGTCCCGTAGCGGGATCGTCGGCGGGCCAACGATGGTAAGCGCTGGCTACCATCGTTGGCGAGGATTCCACGTTCGCACACGTGCTGGTGGTGGTCGCTTTCGATCCTTGGCACCCAGAACGATCCTTCCGGTACGCCTTGGAGCAACGTCCCGGCCGGAGCCGCATGCATGCAGATCGACGGTGCGGCATGCGGGACGAGGGCGGCCGTCAGCACGGAACGGGAGCACCGAACGTCCACCTCACAAGGGAGGCCGGTGGTACAGAACGACAGGCTCGACCGGCGGCCGCCGCACGCTGCGACCGAAGCGGCGATCTGCACCCTCGATCTGCTGGGCCAGCCTGGCGCAGAACGCGCGTTCGCGCGATGCCGCCCCGCCGACATCCGTCCCCACAGCTCCTGGTGGGAGACCGTAGGCCATCGTGGCGCTGTTCGCCATCAGGTCGACCGACCCGGTCGGTAGCCGACTTGGACCTAGTTGGGCTGAAGGACAGGTATCAGAATGAACTTATTCGGGGGTCGGGTGGCCTGGAGAGTCGCGGTGCGGACGAAGCAGCTGAGTGAAGATGCCGCTGGATGAGTGCGTGACTATGACAGAGACTGCGGCTCGGCTCGGAATCCCCCGTGGCGGGCCGGGGGCGAGCCTGTGCGACCGGGGAGCCTGAACTACCGGCCAGCCGGGGCAACCTGGGCCTCGCCAGAGGCCAGAACTATTGGAGCTATTGGCCGAGATGGCCGCCAACTGCGGCGAGTGTTTCGCTCTGCTGTGCCCGGCGGGTGGCTGGTGGTGGTGACCAAGAAGATGCGCCGGGCCGGCCGGCTGGTCGATCTGGCCGGGATCACGAGCCGCCTTGGCGCGGGAGGCGGGCTGGGCCTACGTGCAGCGCGCGCCTTCGCCGGGACCATGCACGCCTACCGCAGTGCCCGGCGAGCCCGCCAAAGCGTGATCAACCAGAGGACGGCTATGCCGCCATCCATCCCGCACGACGCACGACGAACGGCCTACGGCGACGTGAAAGAGCCGGCGAGGCACTGGGTCATCACCGATAGACGATCCACTACCGGACGGCCCGAAGGCAATCAGGCCGACCGCTGGAACACGGATACGACCGTCGGTCGGCCCAGGTTGGCACGGCTCGCCTTGACTTGCTCAGGCAGCTCGTCGGGGGTCTCGTAGGTTTCGGCTGTTGCGCCCTCCTCGGCCAGCAGGTTGTCGATCTTGCTCATGCATCCTCCTCTCCGTAGAGGTGTCGGTCTCGTTGGTTCGCCCTCCATGCGTTGGCACCCCACCAGTCCCCGTCAGGCTGTTCTGCCAGCTCGGCGGCAGGGTCGACCAGGATCACGGTGAGCACCGTGCCGGCGGTGACCGAGTAGCCGATTGCTCTCACGGCGTGGCCGGATCAGCTGGCGGGGTCAGGCGTCAACCAGATGGCGTGCTCGTCGGCGACCGCCACGGCGGCCCATCCGGGCTCGACAGCGTGGCGCGTACTGATGCAACCGGCCCGCTTGCTCCAGTCGATTCGAAGCACGCCTACAGCTTACTACAAACACCTACGCTGGCTGTACGCAGCCCTATCCCCTTCCGGCGATGCATGAACTGCGCGTGCGTCAGTGTGCTACCCGACCAAGGGCGCCCGCCATCGTGACGAACACGTGTGCGTCCCGCTAACCGATGGGTCAGCGGGACGGCCCGCACCGGGAGCGAGTCCAGCTGGCTTATGGTTCCCGCCGAACTACGGGGAGCCCCGCGATCTTTGCGTCGAGGCGGTCAAAGCTGAGAAGGCCATCTAGGTGTCGTTGCTCCACCAACGCGACCAGGTAGGCATCGGGCCAGTCCATGTTCCGTTGCCCATAATGCTCCAACGTTCGACGCAGGAGCGCTTCGTTGTCGACGGCGACGGAGGCTAACGACAGGGTGGCTTCGACGAGGCGAGCCACCTCGTGCCTGGGCCGGGCATAGGGGCCCTGAAGGACATAGACGATCTCGGTCAAGGTGAGGTCGGTGAGCACCAGGCTGCGGGGCGGAGCCTCGGTTAGAGCCGAGGTGGCCCGGGCAGCCATCTCGGGTGGCTGCCCGGTGAAGTGGCGGAGGACCACGTTCGCATCAAGGGCTTCGCGCATCACCCCGAGAGATTGTCGTGACGCTCCGCCTGTGCTGACCACGCCGCTTCGCGAAGGTTCGGCCAGTCTGCGCCCGTCCACTCAGCGGGGATGGGCACCGAGCCAGCCAGGGCCACGAAGTCCGCCGCCTTGCGTAGCTGGGCGTGAGGAGTGCCACGCCCAGGGTCCACTTCGAAGATCACGTCGTCGCCCGGTTCGAGGTCCAAGGCTCGACGGACCGCTGCGGGGATCGTTACCTGGCCTTTGGCCGTGATCCTGCTTGCTACTTCCATGCTCCTTACCATAGTGCCTAGTAAGGCTCTACCGTATCGTAAGGAGATGTCGGCCAGCTTCCCAGTGGAGGGTCGACGAGTGAGACAGGCGCCGGAGCGATCAGTCGGTCGACAGCGAGGGCCATCGCTGCTGGGCCCAATCGAGCCACGCTCGCCCTGAGCGACACCCTGGTGGGTCGTCGCAGTCGGTGCCAGCCATCTCTTCCACGTCAGGGACCTCGAACTGGTTCCTCCACCGGTCGAGATCCGAAGCGGTCATGGGGAAGGTCTCTTGAGGCGCCTGCCGCCAGCGTTGTTCGATGCGGGCCAGCTGGGTCGTCCGATCCACCGGTATGTAGACCAGCTGAAAGCAGCCATGCTCCTGCTCGACCAGCCAACGCAGCGCCGACCGCTCATCCCTGGCCCAGCAGCCGAAGTCCAACACGACGTTCGTGCCCAACCGGAGCAGCTGCAACGCGAGGGTGATGAGGCGTCCCTCCAGCACGTCGCGCTTGCCACCGGCCTCGGACTCGCCGAACAACGGGATCATCCACTCGTCCGGGGTGAGCCGCAGCGCGGCATGTTCGTCCGCCAATCGCTTGGCCACCATCGTCTTGCCGGCGCCGGGCAGGCCGACGACCAAGTAGAGGCTGGCCACAACCTCATCCTGCCACCACCAACCTGGCCTGTGCTGCCGTCGGAGGCGCGCTCGTTGGGGCATGGCCTTCAAGGAGCGGCCTTGTGTCCATCTTGCTCTCGGAGGATCTGATCGAACTCGGATCGCTCGACCGCTGCCCGCAGCATGTCACTTGCAGACCTGCTTCGCGATGCCCGCCAGCGCCGCAGAGACAGGCCCCGACTCCGGCGAGCTGAAGTCGGTACGCATTGACACCACCGGTTACCGCCCGGCGCGTGGGCTCTACCGCTGGCCATGGAGCTGGTCGGCCGTGTGGACAAGTCCTTACGGCGGTCGCGCCTGCCATAAGACCCTCACCCGGACGGCAGTCGGCCAGTACGGCATCGGCGGTTGTGGCATGAGCATCATCAGCGGCATATGACATACGTCCGATGGGGTGAGCTTGCCGCTTTAGGGCTTCGGTGAGCTATTAGCTGCCGGTCCCGCCATGCGCCTACTCGCCTCCAAACACTGACGCTGGTTCCAAACCCCCGGGCGTCAGGCGTACTGCGCCCCGAAAGCCGTGCGAATCAGCCAAAAAGCGCTGCCGGTCTTCTCCGCTGGACTGCAGCCGCTGGCCGGTGATGCTCACCGTCCTGCAGTGACCGCTGACCGCGCCCTTCACATGTTCGAGCTGTCCGCTGGTACCCCGCGCGGCGCAGGCGGAGCGCCGCCGTCCTTCTCGGCCGGCGTTGTGCAGCTCACCCCCAGCGTGTAAGCCGTCATCGACAGCGAGCCGTAGGCGTAGCCGTCGATGAGCACGGAGACGGCCTCGTCGCCAGCGCCGGCGAGTCCGGCTAAATACAGGGCGGGGATGAAGTGATCCGGCGTTGGCACCGCGCTGCGGTAGTCGGTGTGGGCGTCCAACGTCGGGAACTCTGTGGGCGAGGTGAGCATCGTCTGCTTGGCTCCCTCGTTGAACCGCTGCGCCCAGTCAAACCCGTCGTCCTTGAGCGACGGGTCCACCTCCCGCAGGTTGTGCACCACGTTGCCGCTAGCCACCACCAGCACGTCACGCTCGCGCAGGGGCGCGAGTTTCGCGCCGAGCTTGAGGTGGTAGTCGAAGTCCCTCTCGGCGTTGATGCTCAGCTGCACAACCGGGATCGAGGCGTCCGGAAACGCATGGACCAGCACCGACCAGGTCCCATGGTCGATGCCCCAGCTATCCAAATCAGCGCCGACCCAAGTCGGCTTGGCAATGTCGGCCACCTCGTCGTACAGCTCCGGCAACCCTGGAGCGGGGTACTGGACGTCGAGAAGCTCCTGCGGGAAGCCGTAGAAATCGTGGATGGTGCGTGGCCGCGGCATTGCCGTGACGGCGGTCGCGTTGACATACCAGTGCGCGCTGATCACCAGGATCGCCCGGGGGCGTGGCACCGCCTGCCCGAAGGCACGCCAGGCCGCGGTGTACCGGTTCACCTCGAGGGCATTCATCGGGCTGCCGTGGCCGAAGAACGCCGCCGGCATAAGAGTCCGGGTCTCACCAATGCAAACGCTCATGCCAAACTCCTGTCTATCCGACCGTACGGGCAGCCCTACCAGTGGCGCCTGATGGCAACGCGGCCCTGGCCGCCGTCCTGCGCGGCAGGCTAACAGGCGCAGGGCCGAGGGGTCGGTGCTCGTTTCCGGTCCCGCGGCGGTCTCTGGCCGACGACGGGCGAGACGGCCTGTATCCCGCTCGCAAACGGCCCCGGTCGCCTGGCGGGGTTCGAGGTGGCGGACCGACACCTGACCGCGCTCACGGCCTCTGTGGGCAGCCCGGTTGCCCGGCACTGCATCGCCTAGTCGCGATCACCCAATGCTCAGGGCGCGAGCACGGTGTAGGACCTCATCGCCCGGCAGGGACGTCTGCGATGCGGCTGACCGCCGACGATGCTGACGTTGGGGCGGCGAGCTGGTCGAGCCCGTTGGCCGGCACGGCCCTCGGGCACTCCGGCCGATGAGCACCCATCGGACGTGCCTGGTGTCAATGAGACCAGTCGAGCCTGGACGTCATACCCTGCAAGTCCGCAATGGCCGAAACTCGAGCAGCACTCAAACCTTCGACGCCGCAGAGGGCGAGATCGTCGCTTTGCCATTGACACTTTCCGATGCAGTTCCCAGCGTCCGCCCCCTTGCGATTGAGCACGAATACGCGAGATCGCCGCGCGTCATCGCCTCGTCGCCGATCCTCCCGAGTGGTCGTCGCTCGTGGGTCGCAAGGCGCTCCGAGACGCGGCGCGTGCCCGGTACATCGAGGCTTGTCGATGGTCCAGCTCGGCTAGAAGACCGTTCCTTCCTCCGGCGTGTTGGGACGTCTTCGCGTGGGAGCTGGTCCGAGACGCCGCAGAAGCCGCGGCCGCCGAGCAGAAGGTGAGCGTCGGCACCATCAGCAGTTGCGCGCTCGTGTTCGTCGTCGAGGGGAGCTGGTCTCGCCCGGCGTGGCGTTGTGCTCGGTAGCTGCGGCAACAGACGCTGGCACAACGACGGCGATCCTCCGCGAGGTGTTCTAGTTGTCGCTCCCAGCCTCCTGATCACTGCTCGCAACGGAACCGAGACCTACTGAGAACACTGGATTGCTTGGTGGCGGACCGCGTGCTCAGCCAAATCCTATTAGGCCTACGACGCCTCCCGCCACGGTGGTGCTGTCCGCCTCGCCGCCCAGATCGCCCCCGCTGGGGTGGCACCTGCGTCGGCGATCCTGACGCCTATTGGCTCTTCTCTTGTTGCTCGGTCTCGATCAGGCGCGCCGCCGCGGCTCGATACACGGCGTGCTCGTCGCGGGCAGCGATGACCAATACGTCTCTCGTGGTGTTGTCGACCTGCCGATGCCGGTAGACGACGCGAAAGCGCTGAGGATGGCGGCCGGCGATGTCGAACTTTACGCGGGCCAAGCCATGTAAATCGGCGCTGACCCGGCGTTCACCCAGCTCCTTGCCGGTGATGCGGCCGTGGGCTAGGTCCGCGAGAGTCCCCTGGATAGCGTCGAAGACCTCGGGATCGAGGGTCCGCAGGTCGTCGCTGATGTCGCGGTGGAACGTCAGGCGGAAGCGAGGAGGGCGCTCGGCTCCACGGCTCACCCCTGTCGGTCAGCTCGCAGGGCACCGATGAGGTCGTTCACAGCGGCGTGACTGAGCCGCTGGCCGTCGTTGCTGGCCAGCCGACGTCGGGCCAGCTCGATGTCAAAGTCGTCCTCCGCCTCCTCCAGCAGCTTTTCCCAGACGTCGACCGGGACGATCACGCCCTGAGCACGCCGGTGCGAGCCGAAGTAGACCGGTTCTCCCTCGCCAGCGTCGAAAGACCTGGCGATGCGGTGGAGCGCCTCACGGGCCTCGCCGACGGTGATGACCTCAACCATGGGAGCTATCGTATCGGAAGTCGTACGGGTAGCGGTACTGATCCTTGATTGTGGCTGATCTTCTCGGCGACCCAGTTGGCCAACGGGCTACGCGATCCGCCCAGGCCGGAGGTGGTGCTGGGCGGCAGAGTGTCCGTATAGGCCGCCCGATGAACCGTCCCGGTCAGGGGGCGTCAACTGCAACAGCCGCTTCATCCCGGTCGGCTTCATCTTCGAGCAACCTGGCCGGAGCGAGTACCGGGATCCTTGTAGGAGCAGGCACTGCGTCGCCCGACCGCCAGGTCCATGGGCCGCCCAGAAGGTCCTAGTCTGGTACCCCGTCCTCCTCGCCGCGGGTCTCGCCAGACGAGTACCGAACGACGGTTATGGCATCGCCGCCACCGAGTGCGCTCGTGGAGCCGGGGTCCCGAAGGCGGGCGGGGCTGAGGCACTCATAACGACGCCGACCGGCGGCTCAACCCGGCCGTCCCGCCTACAAGCGCCCAGCTTGCTTGCTTCAGCACACATCGGGTCTGCCGCTGCCGTCGGGCACAGGACCATCGGCGTCAAGCCGTCGCAGTTGGGGATCCTCTGACCGAGCCTGCCTGAGGCCGGCAGGCGCGCTGGCACTTCTCGGCCGGAGTGAGCTTGGAAGCTCGGTTCGGCGTGCAAAAGTCGCAAAACAGCGCATTTCGGACATACCCGTATGATTTGCCACTTGCACGACAGGACAGATTGAGGCAGACTGGCTCCAGTACGACCCACTTCCCCCGTGGCTCAACGGCATAGGTGGTCGCCGGTCCTGCGCTGGCGCCCGGTGAGAAAGGGTGTGGCTCTTGCGTGTGGGCGAGGCCACAGCGGGGAGCTGGCGCTCGCCGCTGGTGGAGATCGAGCGTGCGGTCCAGGAGCGGGCGAAGGCGGCCTCGCTGGACATGGCCGCCCCAGGTGGTCCGACCGCCCTGGCAGCTCTGGTCGGCGAGGAGGTCGCCTGCTGGTCGGCAGACCACGCCCGGGGGCTGCGAGCATTCGACCTGGCCGACCCGGACCTGGTCGCCGGGCGGGTCTACCGAAACCTGGCGGGCTACGGCCCGCTGGAGGCCCTGCTGGACGACCCCGACGTGTGGGAGATCTCGGTCAACGCTCCCGACGAGATCTTCGCCCGCCGCCATACAGGGCGCTCGGGCTACCACGACGAGGCCTTCCACGACGACGACCACGTCCTGCGCACGCTCACCAAGCTGGTGGACGATTCGACCGCCTCCCACCGCAAGCTGGACCCAGCCGAGGGCCTGCAGGACGCCCAGCTGGACACCGGGGCCCGGCTCCACGTTGTCCATTCAGATATCGGTAGAGGCGGACACCTGCTGGTGAACATCCGCAAGTTCACTGGGCTGCCCATCCGGAGCCTGGACGAGCTGGTGGAGCGGGACACGCTGAGCGCGAACGCGGCACGAGCGCTGCGAGCTTGTGTCGCCGCCCGGCTCTCGATCCTGTTCGCCGGGGCACCAGGCAGTGGCAAGACCACCATGCTGGCTTGCTGCGCCGCCGAGCTGGACCCCGCGCTGCGGGTGGTGGTGGCCGAGGAGGTCTTCGAGTGTGACCTGTCGCTGCCCAACGTGGCGCACATGCAGACTCGCCCGGCGCGGGCCGACCGGACGGAGGTGGACCTGCGTCGGCTGGTGGCTGGATTCTTGCGAATGGCCCCCGATGTGGCGATCGTCGGGGAGGTGCGCGACACCGGCGAGGCGCTGCCGCTCCTGCTCACCCTCTCGTCGGGAGTCACGGGCTTCACCACGATCCACGCTGGATCCGCCCGCCAAGCCCTCACCCGGCTGCGCTTCATCTGCCAGCTGGGCCGGCAAGGTGCTGGAGAGCTGCCACTGTGGGCGCTTTCGGCTCTGGTGAGCGAGGCGGTCGATGTGGTGGTCCACTCCCGGCGCACCCCAAGTGGGGTGGAGGTGAGCGAGATCGTGGCCGTGGAGGACCTCCAGTCGGGTCCCGAGTCCACCGCGTTCACCGTGACCGAGCTGTTCAGCCGACCGGGCTTCGGCGCGCCGCTGGCATGGAGCGGGAACCTGCCTGTGCGGGCCGGAGCCGCGATCGGGGCTGCCGGGTACGACCTGTGTGAACTGTTCGACCCTGGGGAGACCCGAGCGGCTGGGGCGCGACGCCCGCTGCATCGGGTCGACCTCGAGGGCTCGCCCGCCAGCGGCGGCTCCGCTCAGGTGCGCCAGATCGGCCGGCCCCGCAGCTGGGGCGGCGACCGATGAGCGTGATAGTGACGCTGGTTGCGGCGTACGGCGCCTTTCTGGTCTGGAGCGCGGTCTTCACGGGCTGGCGGGGCGTCGGGCCAGGACCCGCCCGCTTGCGCGGGGCCGGCCCGAGGTGGCTTGGCCGTCGATGGTTCGTGACCCAAGGAGTCCCGGCGCGCGAGCTGGCGGGCGCGGTGAGCCTGCTGGGGGTCATGGGCTTCGCGGCCGGCTTGGCGATCTTCGGGGCCCCGTTCCCGGCCTTGGCAGCCGGGGGGTTGGCTGCCTGTGTTCCCGTAGGCGCTTACCGGGCCCGGGCCCAGCGGCGCATGAGCGAGGCTCGAGCTGGATGGCCGCGGATGCTCGAAGCGATGCGGGTCCAGATCGGGGCGCTCGGCCGCTCGATCCCCCAAGCCCTCTTCGAGGCCGGGCGCGAGGGCCCTGCCGAGCTTCGAGGCGCTTTCGCCGCCGCCGAGAGGGAGTGGTTGGTGTCGACCGACTTCGCCCGCACCGTCGCGGTGCTCAAGGACGCACTGGCCGACCCCACCGCCGATGCCGCGTGCGAGACCCTCCTCGTGGCTCACGAGGTCGGGGGCGCCGACGTGGACAAGCGCCTGGCTGCGCTGGTGGAGGACCGCACCGCCGAAATCCAGGCGCGACGTGACGCCCTCGCGCAGCAGGCCGGCGCTCGCTTTGCCCGGCGCTTCGTCGCCGTGGTCCCCATCGGCATGGCCCTGGCCGGCATCTCGATCGGCACCGGCCGCGAAGCCTTCGGGACCCCCCTCGGTCAGGTCCTGGTGCTGATCGGGCTGGCGGCAATGGCCGGGTGCTGGGTGTGGGCTGGGCGGCTCATGCGCATCCCGGACACCGAGCGGGTCTTGCGATGACCAGGCTGTGGGCACTGTCCGGCATCGCCGCCTGGGTGGGCGTCACCCTGCTCCTCGGCGAGTCGCGCCGTTTTACTCGACCGAGCCTCACCGAGCGACTTCGTCCGTACGCCCCGGGCACTCCCGGGAACGGTCCCCGCGACCCATTCTCGGTGGCCACGATCAAAGAGCTCCTGGGGCCACTTGCCACCGACCTCGGCGAGAGGCTCGCCCGGTGCTTCGGAGTTGGCGAAGAATTGGGTCGTCGTCTGGCACGCATCCACTCCCCACTCGATCTCAGCGCTTTCAGGCTTAGCCAGCTCGGGTGGGCTCTGGCGGGATTCGGGCTTGGAGCGGTGATCGACCTGGTCGGCGCTCCTCCTGTGGTCCTTGGCCTGCTCGGTGTGCTGGGCACACCCCTGCTGGTGTTCCTGGTCATCGAGCAACGCCTGGCCTCGGCTTCCAAGGCCTGGCAGCGCCGGCTGACCCTGGAGCTTCCCGTGGTCGCCGAGCAACTGGCGATGCTGATCGGCGCTGGCTACTCCCTCGGAGCTGGACTGGCCCGCCTTGCCGAAAGGAGTCATGGTGTGGCTGGCGCGGACCTGGCGCGGCTGTGCGGGCGTATACGCCATGGCCTGTCGGAGTCGGCTGCCCTGGCAGAGTGGGCCGAAGTAGCGGACGTGGAGTGTCTTCGGCGACTGATCCCCATCCTGGCGCTGCACTCCGAGGCACCTGAGCTCGGCCGGCTCATCTCTGAGGAGGCCCGCTCGATGAGGCGCGATGTCGGTCGCTCCCTGGTCGAGATGATGGAGCGCCGCGCCCAGCAAGTGTGGATCCCGGTAACCGTTGCGGCCCTGGTGCCAGGCGTGATCTTCCTGGCCATCCCCTTCATTCAGGCACTACGTGCCTTCTCGTTGGGTCCGTAGAGGACCCCTCTTGCCAACAAAGAAAGGTAGGTCGTCATGAGCGACGCAATCATCAGGGCATGGCTGTTCGGACAAGCGGTGGGCGCCTGGCTGCAGGACCGAATCAACCCAGGTGAAGAGGGTGAGGGAGTCATCTCCGCATGCATCGCGGTGCTTATTATGGCCTTCTTGGGAGTTGGCTTGTGGTTGGCGTTTCGGTCCATACTCGGCAGCGCGACGACAAGCGTCAGCAACCAGGTCGCCAAGATCGGATCCTGAGGTCGGCGGCGGTGAGTGGCCCAGGTCGCGATGAGGGCGGCACCGGCCTCATCGCGAGCGTCGTGGGGGTGGCGGTCTTTCTGATATTGCTGTTGCTCGCCGTGCAGGTGATCTTCGATCTGTACGCCCGCTCGGCGGTGACGGCGGCCGCCCTGGATGCAGCCAGCGCGGTCGCGGGGTCCGACGGCAGGGCCACACCCGCTGCGCAGGCCGACGCCGTAGCCAACGCCCGAGCGATCCTCGGACGCTACGGGGCCCGCGCCAGCTTTGCCTGGCAGATCACCCCCAACAAGGTGGAGCTGACCGTGTCGGTTAGCAACCCCAGCGTGCTTCCAAGCTTCGCCGCGACAGGGCTCGGCCTGAGCCAGCTAACTCGGAGCGTCGTGATGAACAGAGAAAGGGTGAGGCCATGAGGCAAAGGACTCTCAGGTCCCTCAGGCCCCTGGGAGAAAGGTCTCGACGCCGACCCCTGCAAAGCGGAGGAGAGGCAGGTCAGCTCGGTGGCCTGGAGGCACTGATCTTCGGGGTCCTCGTCTTCGTGTTCGGGACCCTGGTGATCGCCAACGCATGGGGAGTGCTCGACGCCAAGCTGGCGGTGTCCGCTGCCGCCGCCAACGCGGCCAGGGCCTTCGTGCAGGACGAGGCGGCTGAGCCAGCCGCGGCGGCCAGGACCGCCGCCTCGCAGACCCTCTCGGACTCTGGGCGCAGCCTCGCTCGCATGACCCTGAGCATCACCGGGACGCCATCGCGGTGCGGCTCGGTCGTGGCCCTGGTCCGCTATCGAGTGCCGCTCATAGCTGTTCCCCTGCTCGGGGGCTTCGGCCACAGCTTCACCGTGGCCTCCACCCACACCGAGGCGCTCGACCCGTACCGTAGCGGCCTTCCTGGGGAGGCTGCGTGCTCACCCGGGTGAGGGGCATCGGGCTTTGCCGGCACGACGAGCAGGGCAGCGCCTTGTTCCTGGTGCCAGCCGCAGTCCTGGTGCTGGCGGTCCTGGGCGCCATAGCCGTGAATGCCGGTGCCGCGTTCCTCGCACAGCACGAGCTGGCTATCGACGCCCAGACCGCCGCCGATGACGCCACCGGGCAGCTCGCCGCCTCCGCCTTCTACCACCGGGGCGCCCTCTTTGTCGATAGGGCGACCGCTACCCGAGTCGCTCAGGCATCGATCGCCGCCCAGAGCCTCAGCGGTGTGAGGCTCGACGGCCCGGTCCGAGTCACCGTGCAGGGCGCCCAGGTCTGCGTCTCGCTCACCGGCAAGGTCCCGGTCATCTTCGGCGCCAGGCTCCCGGGGGTAACAAGATGGATCGCGGTCTCAGCTCACTCGACGGCGACCGCCGCTGGATACCTCGGCTCCAGCGTGCCGCCTCGGACCCTCTGCTAGTCCAAGAAAGGAGCCGCAAAGTGTCCCTTGATACCCCCTTGGAGCTTGCCCCCCCGAGGCGGGCTGGGCCGCAAATTGGCCCAGTACTTGGGCTCCTCGGCTGGGTCCTCCTCCTGGGCGGCCTGCTCGGCGGCCTGCACCTGCTGGGTCGCGGGGCTCTTGCCATGCCTCCCCTGATGCACCCATCGCGCTGGCCGAGATGGGCGATCGAGCGAGGAGCGCTTACAGCCGCATTCGCCCTCTTGCGCTGCGGCGCTGAGCTGGTGGCCGCCTACCTGCTCCTCACGACCCTGGGCGGCCTGGGCGCCCGCCTCGCGGGACTGGCACGGGCCGCGCGCGTGCTCGACAGGCTCAGCCTGCCTGCGCTGAGCAAGCTGCTCAGCGCAGTGGCCGGCGTCTCGCTTGCCACTGCGCTGAGCGCGGGGCCCGTGACCGAAGCAGCCTGGGGCGCGCCCGCGGCCCAGGCTGCGCCCGCCAACTGGTCCATCCCCCTCATGCGGGTGGTCGGGGCGGGCGCACCGCCCCGAGCATTCACACCGGCCCGGGCTGCCGCCCAGCGCAAGTCAACCGCCCCTGCGCGCACCTGGACGGTATCGCCGGGCGACAACCTTTGGAGCATCGCGGCGACGACCCTTGCGGACCGCCGACACCGACCACCAACCGACGCCGAAGTAGCCGTCTATTGGCAACGACTCATAGCGGAGAACCGGACCCGTTTAGCGAGCCCGGAGGTACCAGAGCTGATCTTTGCCGGCCAGGTGTTCGTCCTTCCGCCCATCTGAGGAGCCGCTAGGACCCGCCGGTCCGTCAGACTACGCGTACGTTCTGCGCCTCTTCGCCCTTGCGGCCTGGGGCTACGTCAAACTCGACGTGCTGGCCGGTCTCGAGGGTGCGGTAGCCCTCACTGCGGATGTTGGAGAAGTGAACGAATACGTCCTCGCCATCCTCCCGGGAGATGAAGCCGTAGCCCTTCTCTGCATTGAAAAACTTTACTGTTCCTGTTGCCATGTCACTGTTCCTTGTTCTTTCGGTTAACCCCGGCAGGTGCCGTGGTGGAATGGGAGGGCGGCGCTAGGGGCGGCTCAGCGCCCGCAGGGACCTTTGCTTGATCCCTCGCGACGAACGACTCATGGTGCTCGAGTCGCGTTTCGGAGCATAGACGCCGCAGACCGCCAAAGCCACCCCAAGTGCTCCAAACGCCAAAGACCCATACCGGGGGCCCTACCTGCGTTAGGGCCTGTACGAGAACAACCTGGGCGGCGAAGCCGCTCAAATGGGTCCTCATCAGGGCTATAGCTGTGCGCGCCGCCCAGGTTGTTCTCTGCCAGGCCCTTACTACGGCAGCATTCCCGCCAGCCTCGCCGGTGCTGGTCAGGTCACAGCAACGAACGTGGTGGTCGAAGAGGTCACCCTCACCCCGAGCACCTACGTCGAGGACGCCACGGGCACGACATCTCCCGCCCCCCCGAAACCATGACCCAACGCAGTTGGTGGTGAGGTCTTCACGTTTGGCGCTGACCTGGTCCTTCGCCATCTGATTTCTGGTTCACCCACGGGATAAACGTCC
>JAVKSL010000010.1:0-16663 GCA_039583695.1 Acidimicrobiales bacterium
CGGACGGCACCTGCGCTTTCGCTTCCCTTGACCAACAACCTGAAGCCATTTTCTTGAGCGTAGATCCAGGTTAGGGCTCGTACCGCCTGGGGCCTACGTCCCCGGGACCATATGATCCCTCCCACCATGAGCACATCCCCTGGCCCCCTCATCAAGATGGTCCATCGGGTCTCCTCGGCCCGCATGGCCACGAAGAGCCGGTTGATTCGCGGCGAGCTGGAGTTGGACGAGGTGGCCGCGCTTGGCGCCGTGGCCAGCCCGGCGCTGGCCGACGTCCGCCTCACCTGGGTAGACCCTGGCACCAGCGCGCGCCTGGTAAAGGTGCTGGACGCGGTCCAGCCGCGCACCAAGGGGCCCGGAGGAGCCGGCATCTTCCCTGGCTTCCTCGCGCTGCCCCGCCCCCAGGGTCGGGGGGTCACCCATGTCTGCGAGCCGGTGGCGGTGGTGGTGGCGGGATACCTCCCCCGCGCCCAGGAGGCAGTGGTGGAGATGTCGGGCGAGGCATCTAGCCTTTCGCCGCTGGGAGGCTGTCACTGCCTGGTGGTGGAGTTCGCACCAGCCACCGGAGCCAGCTGGCCTGCGGTGGACCAGGCCCTGCGACGAGGCGCCCTGCGACTGGCCGCCCTCGTGGCAGAGGTCGCCCTCGACTGCCCGCCCGACGAGGTTGTAGAGCTGGCGCCGTGCTCCCCGTGCGCCAGTGGCTCCGGCTCGCCCAGGGTCGGCGCGATCACCTACCTCCAGTGTCAGGGAGCCTTCAAGGACGTCTTCGTCTACGGGTCGAGCCTGGCAGCCGGCCTGCCCACACTGCTCGACCCGAACGAGGTGGAAGACGGGGCAGTCGTCAGCGGCCAGTTCGGGCACCCTGGTCTCAAGAACCCCACCTTCGTGCACCAGAACCACCCGGTAGCAGCCGCCTTGCGGGCACATGACGGTGCAGACCTGGACTTCGCGGGCCTAGTGGTGGCGCCCGAGCCGGTCGAGCTGCCCCGCAAGCACCTGGTGGCCGCGCATGCCGCGAGGCTGTGCGCGGGCATGGGGCTGGACGCCGTGGTGGTCACCAAGGAGGGCGGGGGCAACGCGGACCTGGACATGGCCATGGCCATGGACGAGGTAGAGAGCCTGGGCCTCGTAGCGGTGGGCATGTTCGCCGAGATGGCCGGTCCGGACGGAACCGGGGTGCCGGTGGTCTCGCCTCCTGAGCGGGCCACGGCCCTGGTGAGCACCGGCAACTACGACGAGCGGGTGATCCTGCCTGCGGTGGAGGCCGCCTTCGGTGGGCAGCGGGTGGAGCTGGTGGGGATGCCAGCCACGGCCGAGTTGGAGCTGCCCACGGCCGCTCTATACTGCTCGCTCAACCCCCTCGGCTGGGGGAGCGTCCGCGCGGAGGAGGTGTGCTGAGATGAGAGTGGCCTACTACTGTAACCAGTTCTTCGCGGGCGTGGGGGGTGAGGAGGCCGCCGGTCATCTCCCCGAGCTCCGGGAGGGCGCCCTCGGCCCAGGGAGGCGTCTGGCGGTGCTGCTCGGGCCCGCCTTCGAGGTGGTAGTCACGGTGTTCTGCGGGGACGACTACGCCGCCGGCCATCCCGAGACGGCCGAGGCGGTGGTGGCAATGGCCCGCTCGGCGGGCGCCGAGCTACTGGTGGCCGGGCCGGCGTTCACCAGCGGCCGCTACGGGCTGGCGTGCGCGCGTGTCGTGGCGGCCGCCAGCGCGCAGGGCTTGGTCGCGCTGGCATCGATGCACCCGGACAACCCCGGCCTTGACCACGCCGCGGGGGCAACGGTAGTGGCCTCCGGGGCAATCGGCCGGGAGATGGGGCCCTCTCTGGAGCGCCTCGCCACCGCCGTGCATCTGCTCGCCGCTGGCGAGCCCATCACCCGGGGGGCCGGCCGGGTGGGCGCTCTCGCCCGGCGCAACCGTCGCTGCGAGACTCCTGCTGCCGAGCGAGCAGTCAGGCTGGCCTTGGCGCGCCTGGCTGGCAACGGCGACGCCACCGAGATACCCCTGCCGGGCTTTGACAGGGTGCGCCCGGCGCCACCGCTGGTGGACGCGTCCAGCGCCCGGGTCGCCCTCTGCACCGAGGGCGCCCTGGTGCCCGCGGGAAACCCGGATCGCCTGGAGTCGGCCCGGGCCACGCGATGGCTGTCCTACCGGCTGGAAGGCACCGAGCAGCTCGCGCCCGGTTCCTTCGTCTGCGTGCACGGAGGGTTTACTCCGGTGTGGGCCAACGAGGACCCGCACCGTATCGTCCCCCTGGACGCGGCCCGCCAGCTCGAGCGCGACGGCCGGTTGGGCCGCCTGCACGACTCATACCTCGTGACTGCAGGCAACGGGACCTCGGTGGCCAACGCACGTCGCTTCGGCGTCGAGTGGGCGGCCGAGCTTCTCTCTGGCGAGGTCCGCGCCGCTATACTCACAGCCACATGAGGCACCGGGACGCGTTGCGGGTCAACGCTCGCGAAAGAGCTGGAGAGAGCCGGCATACCCACGGTCCTTTTGTGCAACTTGGTGCCGATCGCGCTTTCGGTCGGCGCGCCACGCATAGTTCCCACACGTGGGATTCCCTACCCCACTGGCGACCCTTCGCTCGGGCCCGCTGAGGAGCGGGCTTGGCGCCTGGAGCTGCTGGAGCAGGCACTGGCTGCCCTGGCGACGCCGGTGACGGGACCGACCGTGCTCGGACCCGCCGCGGCCGTGGGTGGGGGCGGTCGACTTTGACGATCTGGGCACCGGGCCCGGTGGCGCCGAAGCCCACCAGGCCCGATTGTGGGGGCAACGGGCCGGTGCGCCGGTGAAGGCGGTCCTCTCCGGGGCCAGCACGATCCTTGCACACGTGCCCGGGATGGCGGAGCACGGCTCCAAGCCGGCCAGGACGCTGCCCGGGCGTCCCGATCTGGCCGCCGCGTTCACGTCCTCCCTGCGCAGCTTCGAAGACGCAGTCGCCTATCCCTGCCACCAGGCCTGGATCGGGCAGCTGCACCCGCGTGAGCTCCCAGCCCGGCCCTGGGTAGGTGCGGCCTGGCCAGGTGCGCTGCGCGGCGGCCCTGACGGGGAGATCGTGTCCGAGATCGAGCTGATCGGCCTCATGGCCGCGGTGGATGACCTCGGTTTGCTCCGCCTGTCCAAGCAGGCAGCCGCTTCTGCCGCCTCCGCGCTTGAAGCGCACCCGCTGGCGGCCCGGCTGGCCCTCGGCCGCCTCGAGGCGGCGATCGAGGAGCTCGAGGCGGTCGGTGCCGAGCCGGGAGCTCTGTTGCTGCGCCTCCGCCCAGGCTCGGACGACGAGCCCGGCGCTCCGGTAGGTGCGATCCGGGCGGCGCACCCTGCCGACGATGCCCTGGCCGCACCGGTCCTGCTGGAGAATCTCGCCGCCAAGGCGACCGCCACCCTCGCGCTGGCGCACCTGCTGGCGAGCACCGGGGTGGACCCGGATTCGGTCGACTACGTGCTCGGCTGCGGGGAGGAGGCGGTTGGAGACCGCTACCAGCGTGGGGGGGGCAACCTGGCCAAGGCGGTGGCGGTCTCGGCCGGGCTCGCCAACGCCTCCGGGGCGGACGTGAAGAACTTCTGCGCCGGGCCGATCGTGGCCGCGGTGATGGCCGCGGGTCTGGTCAGCTCGGGCATATTCCGGCGGGTGGCGGTGGTCGCCGGTGGATCGGTGCCGAAGCTGGGCATGAAGTTCGAAGGCCACCTGCGGGCGGGGCTGCCCATCCTGGAAGACGTCCTCGGCGGGGCAGCGTTCTTCGTGGAGGCCGACGACGGCGTGTCCCCCGCCATGCGCCTGGACTGCGTTGGCCGCCACACGGTCAGCGCCGGCAGCTCTAGCCCCCAGATCATCGAGGCACTGACCTGCGAGCCGCTTGCCCGGGTGGGCCTGAGCATGACCGACGTCGACGACTACGCCACAGAGATGCACAACCCAGAGATCACCGAGCCCCAGGGCTCCGGCGACGTGGCCACCCGCAACTACCGCATCATCGCAGCCCTGGCCGCCAGGCAGGGGGACATCGAGCGATCGGACATCGAGGGCTTCGTCGCCCGTCGCGGGATGCCGGGCTTCGCGCCCACCCAAGGGCACCTGGCCTCGGCAGTGTGCTACCTACCCCACGCCCTGCGCCGGTTGCGCGACGCGCAGGCACACCGCGTCCTGCTCATGGCAAAGGGTAGCCTCTTTCTAGGTAGGATGTGCCAGGAGTCCGACGGCATTAGCGTGCTGATTGAGGGGAGACGATGACGGGCCAGGTGCAAGAGCTCACCAAGGACAGCTTCTGGGAGTCGGTCGGCACCGGTACGGTTCTGGTTGACGTCTGGGGCCCTGACTGCGCGCCGTGTCTGGCCCTGCGGCCCCACGTCGAGGCGCTGGCCGCCCTGCGCCCGGACGTGACGGTGGCAGCCTTGGAGGCGCCCAAGGCTCGCCGGGTCTGCATCGAGCTGCGGCTCATGGGCCTGCCGGCCTTCCTGATGTTCCGCGACGGGGTCGAGGTCGGCCGCTTGGCCGGCGGTCCCATCGACGCAGCGCGGGTCAGATCCTTCCTGGAGGAGCACGCCGGAGCCCCGGCCGAGCCTGGAACACGAGAGGGGGTGGGATGAGTGTCGGTCTTCGATGACCGCTTGGCCGTGGTGCTGGGCGAGCGGGACGGAGTTGCCGGGCCAGCTATCGCTGCCTGCGTCGAGGCTGCTGGAGGCGAGGTCGCCTTCGTGGCCACGGAGTGCTTCGTCTGAACAGCTTCGGGGGCCATGGACCTGCGCAGCCAGGAGACGGTGAAGCGCCTAGCCGGCACCCACGGGCGGGATCGCCTGGTGGTCGTGCTCGGCGCACCTGATCCGGAGGCAGCTGAGATCGCAGCCGAGACAGTGGTGCTCGGCGATCCGACTTACGCAGGTCCCCTGGCCGAGGCCCAGTTGGGCCTCGACGTGTACCACGTGCTGGAAGACGAGATACGGCAAGCCGTGCCTGCCGATGTTTGGGAGGCCCAGATCGGGTTGATGGCTGAGGTCCTGGACGCACAGGCCCTGGCTGCCGCGGTGGCCGGGATGCGCGCTCGGCGCGAGACCGGCTGAGGACAGCCGGTCTCGCGTTGCGGTCCGCCGGGACTTGGGGGCCGATCTCGCCAGGCTGGCAGCCCGACATGTGCGTCGGCCTGATAGGGGCCATGGCATGGCCCCGGGTCGCCGGGGTTGCCCGGGGGCGACCCGGGGTGGCCGCAGGGTTTGGTTGCACCCCTACCTGCTTGGGGGCGATAGCTGGCGCACCACCGCTGGCCCGGCCGGCAAGGCAGCGGGCGAATCGTTGACTGATCGTGAAGGTGAGCGGCAACCTGGGCAAGAGGCGGTCCAAGCGGACCGCCAAGCGGCGAGCCAGTGTTGTGGATGGTCGCCGGTGTCAGGGCCTGTACGAGAACAACCTGGGCGGCGAAGCCGCTCAAATGCGGTCCTCATCAGGGCTATAGCTGTGCCCGCCGCCCAGGTTGTTCTCTGCCAGGCCCTTAGCGGTAGCAGTACGAGTCGGAGGACGCGTCGCCTCCCTGAAGGCGCACCTGATGGACCCGGCGGCCCCGGAAATCGTCACCGTGGGGAAAGAACCGCTCGTCGATGTGGAGGCCGCCCGCTGCGGGGTCGGTGTCGATCTTCGCCAGCCAGCTGCCGAGGCCGTCCGGGTAGAACTGGTCGTCCCAAGCGCCGTAGAGGGAGTTGGTCACATATACCCGCCGGCCGTCGCGGCTGACCTCGATCATCTGGGGCCCGCCGGCGAGCCGCTCGGACGGGGAGGCGGGATGCGCTGCCCGCCGGACGATCCCGCCCAGGTGTACCGAGCTGACCTCTACGGGGGTGGCAGGGTCCGAGACGTCGTACTGCTTGAGCTCTCCGGTCCCCCAGCACGACACGTACAACATCCGGTCGTCCACGGACAGGTCGATGTCGGTGACCAGTGGAGGAACGGCCCCAAAGGGGACGAGGGCTGGGGGCAGGTTGGCCGGGTCTGCCGGCTCGGCGGGGATGGTAATCACCTTGTGCACCTTCCAGTCCGACCCGTCACGGTACCAGCGCCACACCGAGGCGGACAGGTTGGCCGTCGAGACTACCACACCGACGAAGCCCCACGTGGCGTCCGGGTCGTGCGAGGGTCGCAGCTCCAGGACCATCTGGTGCTCGGCGCCAAGGTCGACGGTCTGTTGGTGCCGGCCGGCGGCGAGATCCCAGAAATGCAGAGCATGCCCGTACTCCTGGGACAGCAGCAGCTCGGGCACGACACCGCCCTCGATCATTGAAGGGGTGCCCCATTCGCTGGTGATCAGCGTGTTCTGGTTCAGGTGCCACCAAGCGTCGTAGGCAAGGAACTGCGGGCCGCGGTTGGTCTCCCAGGCGCGCAGCACGTCGAAGGAGTTGTGATCCAGCAGTGCGATCCCGCCGGGCCCTTCAGCGCCGTCGGCGCCGCCGAGGCAAGTGAGGAACACGCCGTCAGGTCCGCAGTGCAGGGTGTGCGGCCGGGAGTACCCGGCTTTCGCCGCCAGCTCCTCTGCCTCGATCGTCTTGTGCCACCGGGGCGAGCGCGGGTCGGGGTGGGTGTCGTAGATGGTGATGCGGGAGCTGCGTATGCCCGGCAGCAGCAGGTAGCGTCGCTGCAGGCCTTCGGTCCTCATGTCGTGGCCGGCGTGCATCAACGCGCTCGAGCAGGCGTTCCAGCCGAAGTGGTGCAGCTCATCCCCGCAAGTTGGCAGTTCGGTCCAGCTCACGATCCGGCCGAACTGCTCCGACGACTCGTCGACATCGATGACGCTTAGGGCGTCGGGCAGCTCACCGGAACGATCAAAGGCTACAAGATAAGCCAGCTGCTCCTTCGGGGCGGCAATGGCCTCTGCCGCGCTGCGGTAGAAGGTCGGGTCCATCCGGGCAGCCCCTATGCCGTCATGGGTGCTGCCGCTGGATTCAGTCATCGTGACTACTCCTCCGTGGCTTGATCGAGTCCCAGGATAGACCTAATCTTGACTGATCAGCGCAGCCTCGTGCGGCGCAGCCGGGCCACTTTGGATCGAGCTCACAGCGCCGGTCCTTCGTCGGGGCGCCGGCAACGGCAGGTGGTCTTGAAGGCCATCTGGGCATTCTCTCGGGGCTGCCCGTGCGACAGGCCTCATACAGAGGAGGAGACGAGGCGTCCGTGCAAAGCGGGGGATGGATACCGGCGGATACGGACTGCGATGATGGTGGTGCCAGCCCGCCACCTGGCAAGCACAGCCTACCGATCGCCGGTTCTGGGGCGGCGGCGGCGGGCAACCGCCGCGCGGCATTATTGGGCTATGTGCGTCAGCGGCAACCCCGGCCCAACCCTCCTCTACGATGTCGCACCGCCCTTCGAGATCGACATCGAGCCCGTCGACGCGGTCACAGTTACCACGGTCATGGACAACGTGAGCGACATTTTCATGCCGGATCAGGGCCTGGCCAAGCGCTTTGGGCCAGGTGTGCTGGGTGAACACCTCAGGCCGGCGGTGACGATGCAAGCCGGTGATGTGTTCGAGGTCCCGCTGGCCGAACACGGATTCTCCGCTCTGGTGGAGATCACCAAGGGAGGCTGTCGACACCGTGTGCTGTTCGACGCGGGTACTAGCCCCGACGGCGTGGTCGACAATATGCGCCTCTTGGGCATCGATCCCTCAACCCTTGAGGCCATCGTGTGCAGCCATGGCCACTTCGATCACACAACGGGTATCGACGGCCTCATCCGCACCCTGGGACGAGCGAATCTACCGGTGCTCATCCATCCGCACTTCTGGTGGCGCCGGCGGGTCCTGCTTCCCGGTCGGGTCGAGTCGCACATACGGTTGCCCACGCTTGGCCCTACCTACACTACACGCAGGGATATACCCTACTTCGGGCCCCGACAAGGACACGCAGGTGCTCATCAGCAGTTGGGGAGTGCCGGCCCCCGGCCCCGGCGACCAGTGGCCATCAGGCTCCGAGCGCCTCCCTGAGCGGCGCTGGATCGTGATACGCGTCCATGCATTCGATCTTGCCGTCGCAACGTACCATGCGGCCGCCTTTGGTGGTCGCTTCGAAAGTCCACGCTCCAGCAATTTTGCCGCTCAGCGCCCACGGTTCAATGCCGAACGTCAGTGTAGAATCACTGCGGAGCTGGAAACCGCCAGCAGATGGCATCGACAACTTCGTGGGGCCGCGTCATCGTCGGAACGTGTCCGACGCCATGGAGCACGATCAGCTCGGCGTCGGGAAGAAGCTGGGAGAGGGTGCGGGCGTATTCGAGGGGAGCGATGGCATCCGCTGCACCGTGGACGATCAGCGTGGGAACAGTGATCTTCGAAGGGTCGCTCGTAGGAGCGTCCTGCCACATCTCCAACAGTCGGGCCGCCTGCTCGGGCTCGGCGCGCAGCAGGATGTCGCGGCCCCACCTGCGCAGGTGATCGCTGTCCGGCTCAGGCACACAGCGCTCTATGAAGGCATTCACCGTCTTTGGGTAATCAGCCCGCGATGCGGCGGCGAGCATGGCACGGCGGTCGTTGAACACCGCTTCGGCCGGATCGACCAGCACCAGACCGCTAAACCGCTCGGGATTGCGCTCGAGCGCCAGCTGGGCGATTGGGCCCCCCATGGACTCGCCGGCCAGCACGCACTGCTGGACGTCGAACGTATCCAACAGGCCGATGATGTCGTCGACCATTGTGTCCGCGGTGATGAGGCCGGGGTCGACTGGTGACTCGCCCGACCCGCGGTGATCGTAGGAGATGCAGCGCCACCCAGCCGCGGTGAGCAATTCGAACGGCTGCTCCCATAGCTCCCAGTTGCCGGTCCACCCGCCGGTTGCGAGCAGCGTACGGTGACCGTCTCCGAAGCTGACGGCGTGGAGGCGGACGCCATTGACCCTGAGGAACACGATGGTATTTCTACACCCAGCTAGGCATTGCAGTCCGGCGGCCCCTGGCATGCCCGGCGTTGGACGGCTTGTGTTGTATCAGGGAGCCAGTAAACCCATCGTTGCCACCGCTTGGAGGATCGCGGCGCGCGCCGAGCTCGCAGTGGTCTGTGCTGTCGAGGTCGTCATGGGCTCCCGGGTTCCCCGATGGTCATGGTGTCGACCTCGAGCACGTCGGCCAGGCGGCGGAAGTCGGTCAAGCTGGCGTTGAACTGCAGCGCCTCGATGAGCTCATCGATCTTCTCCCGGCCCTTGCCGGTCTGGATCGCCTCGGCCACGCAAGTCTCGAGGTGGTTGCGCAGCAGGATCCGGTTGACCTTCTCGAGGGAGGCCTGGAGCGCCGCGACCTGCTTCATAAGCTCTGGGCAGTATCGCTCGGCCTCTATCATCCCGAGCACGGCGTCGAGGTGCCCGCGCACGGTCTTCAGCCGGATCAGGGCGTCTCGCTTGTAGCTCTCGATCATCTCGCCTCCCTTCAGCGAGTGTACTGTCCCCCCACCTAGGGTGGGGTGACGTCCCACCACTGCTGCCAGAGCGTGCCCGGCGGCGAAGGCCCCATGTGGGCGCCACATGGCGTAGCGTGGGGGCGCCGTGTACTTGAAGACGCTGACGCTCAAGGGCTTCAAGTCCTTTGCCGAGACGACAGTGCTCGACCTCGAGCCAGGCATCACCGCGATCGTCGGTCCGAACGGGAGCGGAAAATCCAACGTGGTCGATGCGGTGGCCTGGGTGCTGGGGGCGCAGGGCCCGAGCGCTCTGCGATCCCAGAAGATGGAGGATGTCATCTTTGCCGGGTCAGGGCGGCGTCCGGCCCTGGGCCGGGCCGAGGTGTCTCTCACCATCGACAACTCGGATGGACGGCTGCCGATCGGATTCGCCGAGGTAACCGTGAGCCGGACTCTATGGCGTTCGGGGGAGAGCGAGTACGCCATCAACGGGAGTGCCTGCCGCCTGCTCGACATCTCCGAGCTCTTGTCGGACTCTGGGGTAGGGCGCAGCCAGCACGTAATCGTGAGCCAGGGCGGCCTTGAAGGGATACTTTCGGCCCGCCCCGAGGAACGCCGGCTCATGATCGAAGAAGCCGCCGGGATCCTGAAGTTCCGCCGCCGTCGAGAGCGCACCGAGCGCCGGATAGCGGCGACCGCGGGCGACCTAGCTCGCTTGGAGGATCTGGTGCGCGAGGTCCGCTCCCAGCTTCGCCCACTCCAGCGCCAGGCAGACGCGGCGGCACGTCACGATGGCCTGGTCGCCGAGAGTCTGGCAATCCGGGCGTTTCTGGCAGGTCAGGAGCTAAGGGAGGCCCAGACGGCGGCGAACGCAGCCCAGGCGAGATGTGACCGAGCCGAAGCTCGCCTCAGCACGCTGAGACAGGAAATGGAGGCTCTTGATGAGCAGATCCGCGTGGCCGAGGCAGCCCTCAGCGCGGAGCCCGTCGGTGAGCACGATGTCGTGATCGGCGCCCTCGACCGCCTCCGGGAGCGGGCGAGGGGGCTCGCTGCGTTGGTGGGGGAGCGGCAGCGATCTCTGGGGCGCTCGCTGGAGACATTGGTCGATGAGAGTGTGGTGGCAGCGCTCCTCGGGGAGGAGGCGAGCATTCGAGCCGATCTTGAGGATGTTGGGCTGGCGGGGGGGTCGTTGCAGGAAGAGAGGGACGGCCTCGAGGCGCTGGAGGCCGCTCTGGAGCGGGATCGCGACGGCGCAGAGCTTTGGGCCGTTGAGGCGCGAGGGATTCCAGAGGAGCTTCGGGCGATCGAGGAGCAGCGGACGTCCATCAGGGTCAATCTCGGCGAGCTGCGGGGTCGGCGGGGGGCGATGAGTGCCGCCTTGGAGCGTGACAGGGCCGAGCTGAGCAGGACTCAAGGCATCTGGAGCGCCCTTCGAGTGCGAGTGTCCGAGTTGACCAATGTCCTCGAATCCCAGCAAGGGGTTCTCGATGAGGGCGAGCGTGAAGGTCTGCAAGTGGCGAGAGCGCTGGCTGAGGCAAAGGCCGACCAGGATGCCTCCGAACATCGTGTCACGCTGGCGACTGCAGCGGTTCGGGTGTCAGAGACGGACCTGCAGACCTGGCGAGCCCGTGCGGACGCCCTGGCAATGGCTCTGGATGAGCTTCGGACACGTGGTGGCGCCGGTCACCTCGCCGGGTCGCAAGGCCTGCTGGGGATTCTCGCCGAGCTGGTGGTTGTGGATCATGGTTGGGAAGCGGCCTTCGAGTCCGCCCTTGGCGGCGCCAGTGCGTCAGTGGTCTTCGAGGATGGTCGGCGCGCTGTGGCGGCACTCGAGCAATTGGTCGCGGAGCACGCCAGCGGCTTGGTGATCACCGCCTCCGGGGAGGAGGCGGGCAGCGGATCGCAGCCGCACGGAGGGCCATGGCCCCGAATACCTGGCCAGGGAGAGCTTCTGGAGCACGTGAGCGCTGCGAACCCTGTGGTCAGCACCATCGTGGCAAGCTTGCTTACACCGGTTGTGACCGTGGAGGGCAACTGGCGCAATGCATTGGACCTGGCGCTCGCCCATCCGTGGACGCTATTCGTGACCCGAGATGGCGACCGATTCGGACCGGACGGCTGGCGGGTTGGGGACGCAGGCCTGGGTGCCACTGGGGCCGCCCTCGACGACGCACGATCCCATGCCATGGTGGCGGCCGGGCTGCTTGCCGACGCTCAGGCTGCTCTGACGTGCATAACATCTGAGCTGGCCAAGGTCAGCCAACGTGTCTCTGAGCTGGCCCGCGAGCGAGACTCGAGCGCCTCCCGGCTTGCAAGGTCAAAGGCCGCGCTCGCGCAGGCCGAGTCCGAACGCGCACGGGCGGTCTCCGAGGCGGCGACACTTGGTGAGAGCGTGGAGCTGCTGCTTGGACGAGTCGAGCAGGATTCAGTGGAGCTTTCCGAGGTGGAGGGCCTCCTGGCTGCGGCAGAGCGCCAGACGGCCGCCGACGCCGAGCGCGACCGGGTTAGGAGTGAGACCCTGCGGCGCTTGGATGAACGGACTGCGGAGCTGAGGGCCAGACGCCAGAACTTCGAGGTGCGCTCGGCCGCGTTGGAGGAACGACGATCCATGTTGTCACGGCGACTTGCCGAGATCGAGCAGCGAGTGGCCCGAACCGTGACGGCCGTCGAAGGTGCTGCGCACCGTCGCCAGAGCATCGAACGAGCGGAGATGGTGGCGGGAAGGCTTGCCCTGGTGGTTCGAGTAGCCCAGGAACGCATCGAAAGCGAGCTCTCGCGCTTGGGCGAGGAGCGAGCCCGCAAGGTCGTTCGCCATGACGAGAGATCGGCCAGGCTGCGACGGCTGCGCACTGACCGCGTGGCGCTGGACGGCAAGCTGACTGAGGCTCAGCGTCAGGCGCACAACGCCGATCTGGCTCAGGCCGAGGCAAGGTTTCGATGCCATGCGGCTGTCGAGGCCGTGCGGGTAGGTCTGGAAGTCGAGCCAGAGGTTGCCCTGACAGCCAGCTGCCCAGATCTTCCAGCCGGTGTCTCACCAGAGCAGCGCGCTGTGGGTCTGGATCGCGAGTTGCGCCTGGCGGGACCCGTCAACCCGCTGGCCACCGCAGAGCTGGAGGTCGTGAAGCAGCGGTCTGAACTGCTCGACTCTCAGCTCGCCGACATCCAAGCTGCCAGGTCGGAGCTGACCAAGCTCCTCCGAGCCATCGACACCGAGATGGTAGGGGTGTTCGCCACGGCCTTCCAGGATGTGGCCAGGCACTTTTCTCACATTTTTGGTGCCTTGTTCGCCGGTGGCGAAGGCACACTCTGTCTCACGGATCCGGACAACCTCCTCGAGACAGGAATAGAGGTCATGGCTCGGCCGGCAGGCAAGCGGGTCCGCACGATCTCGCTCCTCTCCGGAGGTGAGAGGTCACTGGTTGCGCTGGCGTTCCTGTTCGCGGTCTTCCGGAGCCGTCCGTCGCCTTTTTACATCTTGGACGAGGTCGAGGCCGCGCTGGATGATGTGAACCTGCAGCGCTTCTTGGACCTGATCCACGAGTTTCGCACGGATGCCCAGCTCATCATCGTGTCTCACCAGCGGCGAACGATGGAGGTTGCCGACTGGTTGTACGGAGTCAGCATGGCATCGGGCGCATCTTCCCGGGTGGTCAGCGAGCGCACCGCCTCGTCGCCCTAGGCTGCGGATTCGATGATCCCCGTCCTCGTAACGCTGTCGATCCTGATGCTCTTCTTGGTGCTGGTGGGGGCATCCACGGCAGTCACCATTGGGCGCCGGCGGCGGGGGCGGCGACGGGAAGACGAGGCCACCCCCATCGCAGATGGCAAGCCACCACCATCGCGGCTGGATAAGCTGCCCCCGGGCCGAGGCCTCGAAACCGAGGAGTTCGATCCTGACCTGATAGCCCGGGTCGAGGAGGCCTTTGCGTCGCCCGTCCTCGATGCTCCGCCAGCACCGACCGCTGCGCCCGAGATCCCGCCACGGCCGGAGCCTGCGCCACGGCCGGAGCCTGCGCGGGAGCCCGCGCCCACTCTCGGCCCCCCTCGCTTGCGGGACCGACTGGGCAAGGCGAGGGCGTTGTTGTCTGGGCGCATTGGAGCAGTTGCGGGTAAGACGCGTATCGACGCATCGAGCTGGGAGGACCTGGAGGAGGCGTTGGTCCTGGCTGACGTGGGCGTGGCCCGGACGGCTGCGATGGTCGACCGACTGCGAGTTAGGGTCAAGGGTGGCCAGATCCGCACTGCGGAGGAGCTGATAGCGGGCCTGAAGGCTGACCTCAAGGTGGACATGGCCAAAGGGGACCACGCTCTTCACAGGGTGCCAGGCCCGGTGAATGTCTGGCTGTTCGTGGGCGTTAACGGCGTGGGTAAGACCACGACGATCGGCAAGGTGGCCATGAGGGAGATGGCTGCTGGGCGTAGCGTGGTGATGGCGGCAGGCGACACGTTTCGGGCTGCTGCAGCCGAGCAGCTCGGACTATGGGCCGAGCGGGTTGGGGCCGAGCTAGTGAGGGGCGCTGAAGGCGGAGACCCCGGGTCGGTCGTCTTCGATGCGGTCCAACGAGCAGCCGCACGAGGCGCTGACCTGGTGCTGGCCGACACGGCCGGGCGCCTCCACACCAAGGTCAACCTCATGGAGGAGCTGAAGAAAGTCCGTCGCATAGCTGAGCGACCCCCCGGCCAGCTCAGCGAGGTGCTGCTGGTCATCGACGCCACCACGGGTCAGAACGGCCTGATTCAAGCGCGCCAGTTCACCGAGGCCGTGGGGGTCACCGGCATAGTGCTGACCAAGCTGGATGGCACCGCCAAGGGCGGGATCGTCCTCGCCATACAAGCTGAGCTCGGCCTGCCAATCAAGCTGGTCGGTTTGGGGGAGACCGCTGACGATCTCATCGACTTCGACCCCGACGATTTCGTGGACGCCCTGTTCGATTGACCCTCGACAAGCCCCATTGAGACCCACACTGGCGGGGAGTCTTCCGTCCGGACGTGGGCGTTCAGGGACGGGGGCTAGTCTCGGGCCACATGTTCGATTCGCTCACCGATCGCTTCGACGGAATCTTCGGCCGCCTGCGCGGACGGGGGCGATTGAGCGACGAGGACATCGATGCAGTGCTGCGCGAGATCCGCCTGGCGCTTCTCGAAGCAGACGTGAACCTCAACGTGGTGAAATCCCTGGTTGTCAGGATCCGAGAGCGCTGCGTCGGGGCCGAGCTCTCCAAGGCGCTCTCGCCCGCCCAGCAGGTGATCAAGATCGTCGACGAGGAGCTGACGGGCGTGCTCGGCGGCCAGGCCCTGCGTATCACCTACGCCTCCGCCCCACCGACTGTTGTGCTGCTCGCCGGCCTTCAAGGATCGGGCAAGACCACTGCGTCAGCCAAGCTTGCCAAGTGGTTCAAGTCCCAGGGCCGCCAACCAATGCTGATTGGCGCCGACCTGCAGCGCCCGGCGGCCGTCGAGCAACTTCGGGTGCTCGGAGCTCAGGCGGGCGTGCCTGTCTGGAGTGAGAGCACCGACCCGGTCTCGGTGGCGACTGCGGGGCTGGCTGAGGCCCGGCGCCGGGGTCGGGATGTGGTCATCGTGGACACGGCTGGACGCCTGTCCATCGACGCCGCCCTCATGGACGAGGTTCGCAGGATCTCTGAGGCCGTGCATCCCAAGTACACGTTCTTGGTCGTCGACGCCATGACCGGCCAGGATGCCGTGAACACTGCCCAGGCATTTCACGCCACCCTCGAGCTGGACGGGGTGATACTTTCCAAGCTGGATGGCGACGCCCGGGGTGGCGCAGCCCTGTCGGTGAAGGAGGTGCTGGGCAAGCCAGTCGCCTTCGCGTCCACTGGCGAGAAGCTTGGTGACTTCGATGCCTTCTACCCGGATCGGATGGCCAGCCGGATCCTGGGAATGGGTGACATGCTCACCCTCATCGAAACTGCCGAGCGCCACTACGACCAGGACGTGGCGGTCAAGACCGCGTCGCGGCTCCAAGAGGGCCGCTTCACTTTGGAGGACCTGGTGGAGCAGATGGCACAGATGAAGAAGATGGGGCCACTCAAGGGACTGCTTGGTATGATGCCAGGGCTACCCAAGGAGCTGCGCGACGCCGACATCGATGAGCGTGAGCTGGGTAGGGTGGAGGCCATCATCTCGTCGATGACCCCCGAGGAACGTCGGCAGCCATCGATTGTGAAGGCTTCCCGACGTCTCCGGATCGCGAACGGGAGTGGTACCAGCATCACAGATGTCAACAAGCTTCTCAAGCAGTTCGAGGAGATGCAGCGAATGATGAGGTCTGTAGGCATCATGGGCGGATCCAACAGGGGCAAGCGCAAGGGTAAACGGGGAGGCCGGGTCACGACCCCGCTCGGCGACCTTTCGTCGTTCAGGGGATCATGACAATCAAGGAGTGCTTGACGTGGCCGTAAAGCTCCGCCTCATGCGGATGGGCAAGAAGAAGCAGCCGACCTACCGGGTGGTGGCGGCCGACAGCCGCGCGCCCCGCAACGGGAAGTTCATCGAGATCCTGGGGACCTACGCGCCGAGGGCGGAGCCTTCAGTGGTGAAGATCGACAACGCCAGGGCTCTTCATTGGCTGTCGGAGGGGGCGCAGCCCACCGAGACTGTCGAGAAGCTCTTGAAGATCTCCGGGGCCTGGCAGGAGTTTGGCGATCTCCGGGCGGCTAGGGCGGCAGCGCGCCAGTGAGCGAGCGAGCCGTGGGCGCCTTGGGCAGCCAGGACGGCGAGCCGGAAGAGGAGGAGGACCTCGGCGAGGACGACCCCCAGGGCCACCCCGAGGACGACCCCAGCGAGGACGACGAGGACGACGACGACGACGACGACGAGGACGACGAGGACGGCAACCGCGTGGCTGGCGGGACTCCATTGGCGGTGCTCGACTATGTGGTGCGCTCGATCGTGGACGAGCCGGAGTCTGTCTTCATCGAGGTCGACCAGCGCCGGGGACGGACGGAGCTGACGGTGAGCGTTGCGCAGTCAGACACCGGCAAGGTCATCGGCCGGCGGGGTCACGTGATTCAGGCCATTCGCACCCTGGTACGAGCTGCCGGGGCACGAGACGGCGTCGACGTCTCGGTCGAGATCGCGGACTGAGCGCCCGTGTGGGGTCTCGCCGCCACCCTGCTCGGTCTGGTCCGGTACGGGCGCTGACCTGGTGCTGCTCGAGGTTGGTCGGGTGATCCGGGCTCATGGCCTCAAGGGCGACGTGATAGTGGAGCTGGTCACCGACCGGGCTGAGCGTCTGACGCCTGGCTCGACCCTGACTCTGGGCGGCCCGAC
>JAVKSL010000010.1:16763-61005 GCA_039583695.1 Acidimicrobiales bacterium
CACACACGCAAGCCCGACCACACACGCAAGCCCGACCACACACGCAAGCCCGACCACACACGCAAGCCCGACCACACACGCAAGCCCGACCACACTGACCCTGGAAGTGCGCCGAGCATCTCGAATGGGCGGGCCACACGGTTCGGGGCGTGCTTCGAGGGATCGCTGGATCGTGTCCTTCGGGGGGATTGGCGATCGGGAGGTAGCCGAGGGGCTGAGGTCCCGGGTCTTGCTGGCTCCGCCGATCCAGGATTCCGGCGTGGTGTGGGTGCACCAGCTGATCGGGTCGGAGGTGCTCGACGCCAGTGGAACCCGCTTGGGTGTCGTGGCCGCGGTGGATGCCAATCCGGCGAGTGACCTGTTGGTCCTGGAGGACGGCGGCCTGGTCCCGATGTGTTTCATGACCCGGCAATCCGCGGGGACAGTCGTCGTGGATATCCCGGCCGGTCTGTTGGACTGACCGGTGCGCATCGACGTCTTCACGATCTTCCCCGATCTCCTGCGGGGGTACTGTGAAGGCGCCCTGTTGGGAAGAGCGCTTGCCGCTTCGGTGCTCGAGATCCGTATCCATGATCTACGCGCCGCGGCCACAGACCGCCATCGATCGGTCGACGACGCCCCATTTGGTGGGGGGGCAGGGATGGTGATGGCCCCGGGCCCGTTCTTCTCGGCTGTCGAGGCTGCCATCCCTCCCCGGCCTTTGTACCTGCTCGGCCCAGCTGGCCGCACCCTGGACCAGGCGCTGGTCCGTGAGCTAGCCAAGACCGAGGGCTTCTCTCTGCTGTGCGGGCGATACGAGGGCGTGGACCAGCGGGTGGCAGATCACCTGGTCGACGGGGAGATCTCGATCGGGAACTACGTGTTGGCGGGAGGCGAGCTGGCCGCTCTGGTGGTGGTGGAGGCAGTGGCTCGGCTGGTGCCCGGGGTGATGGGCAACGAGGACTCCGCAGGTGACGAGAGCTTTGCCGAGCACCTGGTCGAGCACCCCCACTACACCCGGCCCGCTACCTTCCGAGGGTGGCAGGTTCCTGAGGTCCTGCGCTCGGGGGACCACGGTCGAGTTGCCCGATGGCGCCGGGCACAATCCTTGATCCGGACCCAGGCCCTGCGCCCGGATCTGATAGCCTCGCGGGGCGGGCTGAGTCGGGAGGAGGTGCGCTTGTGCGCCGAGCACGGCTATCCTGGTCCGGACCCCGGCCCAACTGAGGGCCCCACCGAGGAGCACCCGGAGCGATGAGCCATCCCGTTACCAGCATCCGAACGAGCCACGTCAGGCGGACCGCATGAACCCCACCGACCTTGTCGATCGTGACAGCCTGCGCGACGACGTCTGTGAGTTCGCCCCGGGAGACACTCTGAAGGTTCACGTTCGGGTCGTGGAGGGCACCCGTGAGAGGGTGCAGGTATTCCAGGGAGCCGTGATCCGCAGGCAGGGGTCTGGAGTTCGAGAGACTTTCACCGTGCGCAAGGTGAGCTTTGGTGTTGGCGTGGAGCGGACGTTTCCCGTCCACTCTCCGATCATCGCCCGGATCGAGCTGGTGACCCACGGCGATGTCCGCCGGGCCAAGCTGTACTACCTGCGGGATCGGACTGGCAAGGCAGCCAAGATCAAGGAGAAGCGGCTGGTACGCTGAGGCGATGAGCGCGGAGGATCTCGAGGGGTACGAGACCCAGATCGAGCTGGAGCTGTTCCAGGAGTATCGAGCTGTCCTGCCTATGTTCCGCTTCGTGGTGGAGACCGAGCGGCGCTTCTACCTCACCAACGAGGTCACCCTGGAGCCAACGGGCGAGGGTTCCTGGTACGAGCTGAGGATGGCCGATGCTTGGGTGTGGGACATGTACCGGCCCGCCCGTTTCGTGTCCTCGGTTCGGGTGCTCACTTGCCGGGACGTGAACATCGAGGAGCTTCCCGAGCGTGATGTCTGAGACCGATGCTGACGCCAGCCTCGGGGACCACCCGGATCAGTGGCTGGCGAGCCGACCGATCAGCGGGGAGCGCCGCAGACCTGATCGAGTGCCGGGGACCCCCGCGACTCAGGTCGGATGGCGGCGGATGCTGGGCGCACAGGGTGAGGCGATCGCCGTCGATTGGTATCGGGCCCACGGCTATGAGGTGCTGGCCCGCAATTGGCGACGCCGGGAGGGCGAGATCGACCTGATTGTCCGCAATGGCTCGGCCTACGTGTTCGTCGAGGTCAAGACCCGCAGCACCGATGCTTTTGGCGTGCCTGCCGAGGCCGTCACCCGGGAAAAGCAGGTCAGGTTGCGTCATCTGGCGGCGCGCTGGTTGCAAGAGGACGCCCCCGGCCCGGCGCGCGAGATTCGATTCGACGTGGTCTCGATCCTGGGTGGGAAGATCGAGGTCCTGGAGGGAGCCTTCTGAGCCCGACGAGCGGACCCGGCCTGAGCCTGCCAAACGGCTCCGGACGGGCACTCAGCCCCGCCACGGTGGTGGTCAGCGCCGGCCGGGGCTCGGATGCGGCGGGAGCCCCGGTGAACGGCCCGATCGCTGTGTCCTCCACCTACCGCAGCGGCGGGGCGCTCAGCTACGGGCGGGAGGGAAACGACACCTGGGCTGCCCTGGAGGAGGTGCTGGGCGCTCTGGAGGGAGGTGAGGCGACAGTCTTTGCCTCGGGGATGGCAGCAGTCGCCGCAGTCCTGGAGACCCTACCGGCCGGCGCAGTGGTGGTGCTGGGTGCCGACGCCTATACGGGGACCCGCATCCTGCTTGCCGATCTAGCCCGCCGGGGCCGGCTGTTCCACCGCCTGGTGGACACCACCGACGTGGGTGCCACCCTGGACGCTTGCGAGGGCGCCGCCATGCTCTGGTTGGAGTCCCCGTCTAATCCGCTGATGGCGATCAGCGATCTGGCTCGGCTGTCCGCCGAGTCCAAGGCCCGCAATCCCGGCCTCGCGGTGATCGCGGACAACACCTTCGCCACCCCCCTCCTGCAGCGCCCTCTCGACCTCGGGGTCGACGTCGTGGTCCACAGCGTCACCAAGTACCTGGCTGGGCACTCCGATGTGATCCTCGGCGCGACCGTCACCAACGACCCGGCCTGGGTTCGCGCCCTTCTGGACCGGCGCTCGATGCACGGGGGGATTCCCGGTCCGATCGAGGCCTACCTGGCCCTGCGCGGCATCCGCACCCTCGCAGTCCGCATGGAACGGGCGCAGGCGAACGCGGCTGAGCTGGCTCGGCGCCTGGTTGCTCACGAGAGGGTGGAGGTGGTGCGCTACCCTGGGCTGGCGCAGCACCCCGGTCATCACCTGGCCAATGAGCAGATGCGGGGGGCAGGCGCGATGCTGTCCTTCGACGTTCACGGTGGGGCCGAAGCCGCTGACCGCTGCTGTGCGGCCGTGCGCCTTGCCACCCCAGCCACCAGCCTTGGCGGCGTGGAGACCCTGATCGAACGACGGGGCCGCTGGGCCGGCGAGGAGGCGCTACCAGGTGGCTTGATCCGCCTGAGCGTGGGGATCGAGGATGTGGAGGACCTCTGGGCGGACCTGGCCCAAGCCCTCGGCGCCTGCTGAGACGCTAAGGTCGCCAGAGCATGTCCGACGGCCCGCCCCTTGTGCTGCGGGCGCCCCGGTACCCCGAGATCAGCGCCCGTGCCTTTCAGCACCCCGCCGACCGGGCGGCCACCGCCGCGCTCGGGTCGATCCCGGTGATCCACCAGGTCATCAAGCGCCTATCCGCCCTTCGCTTCGAGCGCGCCGTCTCGGCGCAGCTGCTCGGGAACGCGGTGCGTCTGGGGCCAACGCAGGCGCCGGAGGTGTGGACGAGCTTCTTGGCCTGCCTGGAGTCTCTCGACATCAGCTCCCGCCCGGGCCTGTACGTGATCCAGACCCCGACCCTGAACGCGATGACCTTCGGCAGCGTGAAGCCGGTGGTCGTGGTCCGCTCGGGCCTGGTCACTGCCCTTGATCGCGAAGAAATTCAGTCCGTGCTCGCGCACGAGGTGGGCCACGTGGCCTCTGAGCACTCCCACTACATGTCGGTGCTGATGATCCTGCAGGCCCTCGCCCGGGCACCCCTGTCGAGTCTGGGGGAGCTGCCGGTGAGGGCGTTGCTGTTGGTGATGCTGGAGTGGTACCGTGCGGCCGAGCTTACCGGTGATCGAGCGTCTGCCCTGGTGATGGGCGATCCGATGATCCCCTGCCGGGCGTTGATGCACATCGCGGGGGGCGCGCTGCCGGGCATGAGCGTGGACGCGTTCGTGGCCCAGGCCAACGAGTACGCCAGCTCGGACGACTTGTTGAGCCGGCCGTCGCGCTTTTTTTCGGAGATCGGCGCCACCCACCCCTTCCCGGTGCGCCGGGTCACCGAGCTGACCAGGTGGGTGATGGAGGGGGAGCTCGACCGGATCCGCGCGGGCAGCTACATCCGGCGAGGCGCCGAGCCGCCTCCGTCGGAGGATTTCAAGCGGGCCGCCGAGCATTACCAGACCCGCTTCGTCGAGATAATCGAAAGCGTCGCCGGTGGGGTTCAGAGCCTTTCTCGCCAGGTCACCTCGTGGTTGCGCACCCAGGGCGGGCGCTTTGGCCGGGAAGACGGCACGGAGGACGCCACGGAGGGCGTCTGAGCCGTCTTTGGCTCGGTCGCTCAGCATCCACCACGGAGCCCCAACAGTCGGCTAAGCTGCAAACTAGTGTTCGTTCTAGGTATCGACCCCGGATTGTCGCGCTGCGGGTACGGCGCGGTCACCCGCTCCGCAGGTGCTGGGGCGAGCTTCCACGCGGTCTGTGCGGGGGTGATCACCACCTTGCCCGGCGAGCGCCTTCCGGCCCGGTTGGCCGACCTGGCCAGGGAGCTCCGCGAGTTGATCACCGAGCTGGCGCCCGAGGCAGTCGCCGTGGAGCGGGTCTTCTTCCAGACCAACGCCCGAACCGCCATGTCGGTGGGCCAGGCCAGCGGTCTGGCCCTCGCCGCGGCCGCCGAGGCTGGATGCGAGGTGGAGGAGTACACCTCCAACGAGGTGAAGCAGGCAGTGGCCGGTTACGGGGCGGCGACCAAGGAGCAGGTGAGCCGGATGGTGGCCACGCTTTGCGGGCTGAGCGTCTGCCCGTACCCGGCGGATGCCGCCGATGCGCTTGCGCTGGCTATATGCCACCTCACGCTCGCCCCCGGGCGTCAGCGGGTGGCGGCAGCACTGGCTGCAAGCTCACGGGGGAGGCAAGCCCTGTGATCGGCTCGTTGCGCGGTCTGGTGCTGGAGGTGCTCGGCAGCTCGGAGATGCTGGTCGAGGTGGGCGGCGGAGTCGGCTACCGGGTGGCGCTACCTTCGAGCGCACTTGCGGGGATCGGAGTCGGATCGCAGGTATTCCTGCACGTGCACACCCACGTGCGCGAGGATGCGATCGTCTTGTATGGTTTCACCGAGCGCGCCGGGCGCGAGTGCTTCGAGAGCCTGATCGCCGCCCACGGTGTGGGTCCAGCGCTGGCCTTGGCGATCCTGTCGGTGCACAATCCGGCTGAGCTGACCCGGGCTGTGCTGGCGGGTGACTCCGCAGCGTTGACCTTGGTTCCTGGGGTGGGACCCAAGACTGCCGCCCGCCTGCTGATCGATCTCGAACCACGCTTCTCCCGGCTCGGCTTGGATCCTGCCGGGAAGGGCTCCGAGCCAGGCCCGGGGCCTGGGTCGGGAAGCGCGTTGGGCGAGGTGAGGGCGGCGCTGGCCAGCCTGGGCTACGGGTTCGACGAGGTACGTGCCGCGATTGCGGCCCTCGACGCAGGCGACGAGGGGACGGCGCGCCCGGCAGAGGAGCTGCTCCGGTCAGCCCTCCGGGAGCTGGGGGCCGCTCGCCGCCGGGTCAGGACATGAGCGAGCCAACTCCCAGCGCCCGCCGGGAGACTCTGGGCCAACGGCGCCCTGCTGGCGGCCCTGGCGCATCCGGTGGCCCTGGCGCGCCCTCGGCTCCTCGGCCGCTGGACCCGAGCGCCGATCCCTCGGAGGTGCTCGAGGAGGCCAGCCTGCGGCCCCGCCGGCTAGAGGAGTTCGTGGGTCAGCATCAGGTGCGCGAGCACCTGTCCATCGTGCTAGAGGCAGCTCGTCGTCGTGGCCAGGCCGTCGACCACATCCTGTTCGCCGGGCCGCCGGGGCTCGGCAAGACGACGATGGCGGGGATCGTGGCTGGCGAGATGGGTGCCGGGTTGCGCATAACCTCGGGTCCAGCGCTGCTCAGGGGAGGTGACCTGGCGGCGATCCTCACAGATCTCTCCGATGGCGATGTCCTGTTCATCGACGAGATCCATCGACTCAACCGGGCAGTGGAGGAGATCCTCTACCCGGCCATGGAGGACTTCGCCCTGGATATCGTGATCGGCAAGGGCCCCACGGCTCGTTCCCTGCGTCTGGACCTGCCCCGCTTCACCCTGGTCGGGGCGACAACCCGGACCGGGCTGGTGACTGGGCCGCTGCGCGACCGGTTCGGCATGGTGGCTCGGCTCGACTACTACGACAGTGCCGAGCTCGAGGCGATAATCCTCCGGGCGGCCCGGATACTCGGGGTGAGCATCGAGCCAGGGGGCGCGCAGCGCATCGCCCGACGATCGCGTGGCACGCCCCGGATCGCCAACCGCCTGTTGCGCCGGGTCCGCGATTACGTGGAGGTTAGGGGCTCGGGGGTGGTCACCGCAGGCAGCGCGGCCGCTGGCCTCGAGCTGTTCGGGGTGGATGAGCTGGGTCTGGACAAGGTGGACCGCGCGATCCTCGGAGCCCTCTGCCGGGCCGGGATTCCGATGGGCCTTTCCAGCTTGGCTGTGGCGGTCGGCGAGGAGACCGACACGGTGGAGGACGCATACGAGCCGTTCCTCCTCCAGCAGGGCCTGATGATGCGCACCACCCGCGGGCGGCTGGCCACGCCAGCCGCCTGGGCTCACCTGGGGCTGCCCCCGCCCCCGGCGAACAATCAGGCTGGCCTGTTCGATCAATGACTCCCTGCACCGGCTTACCGCTCAGGCTGCGCTAACGTCGAGGTAGTCCGATCCCTCGGGAAAGCCCTCATATGCACATCACCCTCCTCAGTGTCGCCACTATCCTTGCTGCCAAAGCCACCACGGCCACCACAACGGCGGCCAAGGCCAAGCCGGGTGGTGGCAACCTGCTCATATATCTCATCCCGCTGCTGATCATCGCCTACCTATTGCTTGTCCGGCCCCAGCGAAAGCGCCAGCAGGCCGCCCGCCAGGGAAGCTCGGCGATCGTGGAGGGAGACACTGTCGCGACCATTGGCGGCATCGTGGGCACGGTGATCTCGATAGACAGCGAGCGGGCAGTGCTGCAGGTGGGCCCGGATACGGAGTTGGAGTTCCTGCGCCAGGCCGTCGCCAGAAAGGTGGACCCGATTGTCCACGACGCTGGCGACGAGGACGAGGACACGGACGCGTCCGAGGACGAGGAGGAGGATCGGGGTTGGCACGGCTACCACCCAGACGACGACCCGGATCATCAGGAGGCTGATGCTGGCACTGAAGATGCCGACGAACCCGGCGAGGACGCCGATGAGGACTCGGTGGTCGAGCCGGCCGCCCTGAGCCAGAACGGTGTGGTGCACTCCGACGATGCGGGCGGGTCGACCACCGGCCCGCGGACCGCCGAGCCAGCCGGGACCGCCGAGCCAGCTGGGACCGCCGAGCCAGCTGGGACCGCCGATCCGGTGGTTCCCGCCAAGCCCCAAAGGAACCAAAGGAGGAACCAAAGGCCCCCCAAATCGGCGCGAACCCCTAGGTCGGCACAGGCCGCCAAGCCCAGCGGCAGTGCCAACCTGGGGGCGGTCTTTGGCGTGACAGCCAGCCCGGACCGTCCAGACCCGAGTCCCGCGACACCGGCGGACCCAGCAGGGGAGGCTTCGGCCGAGTGAGGCGCCGGCTTTGGGCTTGGGTGAGCGGGACGGTTGCGATCTCAGTGGCGGCATTTGTCGCCGTGGTGGCGCTCGGCTGGGCTCCACTGCTGGGCCTGGACCTGCAAGGGGGGATAGCGGTGGTCTACAAGCCGGCGCGCCAGGTCCCCAAGTCGATCCTGGACGAGACCATTGCCATCATGACCGACCGCATCAATGCCCTGAGCCACGGCCTGACCCAGCCCAGCATCACCGTCTCGGGTCGCGACATCAGCGTGGAGCTGCCCGGCATAAAGAACCGCGCCAAGGCGCTGTCCATAATCGGTCAGACCGCGGTGCTCTACTTCCGTCCGGTCACCTGCCCACCGCAGCTGACCACCTCTCCCTATGGCTCGAGCGGGGAGATACCGATGTACTCCAAGCCGGTCCCCAAGGGCCAGCCCGCGCCGGTCCTGACCGGTCCGCCGCCAGCGTGCAACTCGTCGAACTTTGCCGACGTCCCCAGCACTCCCCCCAATCTGGACACCCCGAACGCCAGTGTCCTGCTTCCCACCGCGCCGGTGAACGGGGTGGCGACGGGGCGCTACATCCTCGGCCCGGCGGTGGCCAACGGGACGATCATCAAGACGGCCACCGCCGCACTCGGCTCCACGGGGCAGTGGCAGGTTAACTTCACCCTCACCTCCGCGGGGACGCCGATCTGGAACAAGATCGCCAAGGACAGCTTTCACCGCCAGCTGGGCATAGCGCTGGACGGGGTGGTCGAGTCCGCGCCGGTGATCCAGCCAAGCCAGCCGGCTTTCACCAGCTTCGGAAACCAGGGACAGATCACCGGATCCTTCACCCAATCCCAGGCGAACACGCTCGCGTTGGAGCTCAGCTACGGCGCTCTACCTGTCGCGCTCAAGCAACAGACGGTGGAGTCGATATCGCCGACGCTCGGCAAGGCCTCTCTATATGCAGGCGTGATCGCGGCGATGGTCGGGCTGGCCCTGGTATTCGGCTATACGGTGCTGTACTACCGCGGGCTTGGGATCGTGGTGCTGCTGGGCCTGGCCACGACCGCCGGAATGTTGTGGGCGATCATCTCGTACCTGGGCCACTCTCCGGTCAATTTGTCGCTGGACCTGTCCGGCATCTGCGGCCTGATCGTCTCGGTGGGGGTCGTGGCGGACTCTTACATCGTGTTCTTCGAGCGGCTCAAGGAGGAGGTGCGCGCCGGCAAGAGCGTGGGCGCATCGGTGGACAAGGGCTTTGCCGCCGCCTTCCGCACGATCATCGCCGCGGACCTGGTCTCGTTGATCGGGGCGGTCGTCCTTTACATCTTCAGTGTTGCCCAGGTCAAGGGATTCGCGTTCTATCTCGGCCTGTCCACGCTCTTGGACATGGTCACCGCCTGGACTTTCACCCGGCCACTGGTCATCCTCCTGGGTCGCAGCAAGGTCTTCACCGAGGCCCGATTCATCGGGGTGGCCCGCGGTCTGGCCAGAGTGGACGGCGTTGAGCTCACGTCCAGGTCCGAGCGCAGGGCCTCGAGGCGTGCGCTCGTCGAGGGGGCGTCGTGAGCGCCACCGAGCTCGTCGAGACGGCTCCCCGCAAGAGGGGGCTGTGGAGCCGGCTGTATCGCGGCGAGACCTCCTTCGACTTCGTGGGGCACCGGCGGCGCTGGTTCGCCATCTCGGCACTGGTCATCATCGCTGGCATGGCGGCGCTCGGCATCCGGGGCCTCAACTTCGGCATCGACTTCAAGGGTGGGACCTCGTGGCAGCTCCAGCCGGACCACGGCGTGACAGTCAAGGAGGCCCAGTCCGCCCTCGGTCCGGTTGGCGCCAGCGCCACGATCGTGACCCTCGGCAACGGCAGCCGCCAGACCCTGGAGGTCGAGACCGACCTGACCGGCACTCCTGCACAGCAGGCATCTGTGCAGGCTTCGGTCGCGGCGACCCTCGCCCGCCTCGCCCATGTCGATCCCGGCGCGGTCACCGTCAACTCGGTGGGTCCCAGCTGGGGCGGTCAGGTCACCAGCAAGGCGGTCCGGGCGGTGATCATCTTCTTCATCGCCATCGGCTTGTACATCACCATCCGCTTCGAGTGGAAGATGGCCCTGTCCGCGGTCGTAGCCGTGCTGCACGACCTGGTGGTGACCGTTGGCGTCTACGCCTTGGTGGGCTTCCCGGTGACCCCGGACACGGTTGTGGCGGTCCTCACGATCCTTGGGTACTCGCTCTACGACACGATCGTGGTGTTCGATCGGGTGAAGGAGAACGCCAAGGGGATTGGGGCCAGTGGCAAGCTGACCTACTCCGACACGGTGAACCTGTCCATGAACCAGGTGCTGATGCGCTCGTTGAACACTTCCATCGTCGCCATCCTGCCCATCTTGTCGATCCTGGTGATCGGGGCTGAGCTCCTGGGGGCGACCACCCTCCAGGAGTTCGGGCTGGCCCTGGTGATTGGGCTGACCAGCGGGGTCTACTCCTCGATCTTCATTGCCTCGCCGCTGCTGGCGATCCTCAAGGAGCGCGAGCCCCGCTACCGCTCGATCCGGGCGCGCCTGGAGGCTCGGGGACAGGGAACGTTGATGCTTACTCCGACCGGGCTGCTTGCCTTCGCTGGCGGTTCCAGCCGACCAGGGAGCGTCCGCGGCACCGGGTCAGCTCGGCGGGGGACTTCCGGCGCGGATGGGCTGCCCCGCCTGACTCCGCGCCAGCGGGCCCGCATCGCCGCAGAGTCCCCAGCCAAGGCCCCGGCCCCGCCGGGCGCACCGGCCAAGGCCCCCGCCCCGCCGGGCGCACCGGCCAAGGCCCCGGCCCCGCCGGGCGCACCGGCCAAGGCCCCCGCCCCGCCGGTCGCACCGGCCAAGGCCCCCGCCCCGCCGGTCGCAGAGTCCCCAGCCAAGGCCCCGGCCCCGCCGGGCGCACCGGCCAGGCAGGCCTCGAGGCCGGCGCCCACCGCGCCCGCACCCGTGCCGAACGGGACGCCCAGCCAGGAGCCTCAATCGGCGAATGTCGCCACGACCCAAAGCGGCTCTGGACCCGTGCCTCCGCCCCGGCTTCGGCCCAGCGGGCAGCGCTTGTCTAAGCCCACCCAACCCGGAGCTGAGGCCACGCCCACGCCAGCGCCCAAGCCGGTCACACAGCGCAAGCCATCGGCGCCTCGCAAGCAGGCCAAGCGACGCTGAGCCCCTGGCAGGGAGGCGCGCAGGTGGTGCGCGGGCACGGCGGCCGGGGCTCGGTGACACATGTTCCTCAAAAGACCCGGCGCAACGCAGCCGAAGGGTAGTGTGTGCGGGGATGGCGAACGACGCCGACCGGCTGAGGGGCTGCATTCGGGACGTGGTGGACTTTCCGCGGCCCGGGGTGGTCTTCCGGGACATCACCCCGTTGCTGGCGGACGCCGCGGCCTTCGGCTTGGCGGTCGAGCGGATTGCCGGGAGCTTTGCCCTGGGAGGGGCGGACAAGGTGGTCGGGATCGAGGCTCGGGGCTTCATCGTGGCCGCTCCGGTGGCGTTGGCAATGCGAGCCGGGTTCGTTCCGATGCGCAAGGCGGGCAAGCTTCCCGGATCGGTGGAGGGCCGGGACTACGAGCTGGAATACGGGGTCGCCCGGCTGGAGGCCCACCGGGACGCGATCCACCCTGGTGAGCGCGTCTTGATCGTGGATGACGTGCTCGCCACCGGGGGCACCGCGCTGGCGGCCATTCATCTGGTGGAACGTCTCGGGGGCAAGGTAGCGGGGCTGGGGTTCGTCATCGGGTTGGACGCTCTCGGCGGCCGGGGTCGCCTGGGCGGCTACGAGGTGGTCACTCTCGTGGACTACGAGTAGCACGTGGACAGAGTCCTGCCCTGGCGTCGCCAGGCGCTGCCGCTCGGGGAGGATGGGTCGCTCGCGCCGGTTATCGAGGCGCTGGGTGTGCGCCGGGCAGCCGCCTGGCCAGGCGTGCGAGGGGGGAAGGGGCCGCCCAGGTCCGAGGCGGCGCACGCCAAGAAGGCTGATCTGGAGATGGTGCGGCGGGCGTACAGGGCAGCAGAGGAGGCCCACGCCGGGCAGGTGAGGCTCTCGGGGGATGCCTACATCACCCATCCCCTGGCTGTGGCCACTGTGGTAGCCGAGCTGGGCCTCGATGACGTGAGCGTGGCGGCGGCCCTGCTCCACGACGCGGTCGAGGACACTGGCATGGCGCTGGCGGAGGTGGAGGTGGGATTTGGGCCCGAGGTGGCGGCAATTGTCGACGGGCTCACCAAGCTGGATCGGCTTCGATTCGACTCCCGGGAGGCTCAGCAGGCTGCCACCATGCGCAAGATGCTGGTCGCGATGGCCAAGGACTGGCGGGTCCTGGTGATCAAGCTGGCCGATCGGCTGCACAACATGCGCACGATCGCTGCCGTGCCAGAGCACAAGGCCCGGCGTATAGCTCAGGAGACCCTGGACATTTATGCGCCGCTGGCTCACCGTCTGGGCATACAGGAGCTGCGCTGGCAGCTGGAGGACCTGGCATTTGCCACCCTGCATCCCAAGCGATATGCCGAGATCGAGCAGATGGTGGCGACCCGCGCCCCCGAGCGCGAGCTCTACTTGGAGCAGGTGCTCGGCTCGGTGCGCGAGCGCCTGTTCGATTTGGGGGTCTTTGGCGAGGTCACCGGACGCCCTAAGCACCTGTGGAGCATCTACGAGAAGATGGTGGTGCGAGGAAAGGAGTTCGACGAGATATACGACCTCGTCGGGATCCGGGTCCTGGTGGAGAGCGAGAAGGACTGCTGGGCTGCGCTGGGCTCGATCCACGCCATATGGAGCCCGGTGCAGGGCAGGTTCAAGGACTACTTGAATACCCCGAAGTTCAACCTCTACCAGAGCCTCCACACCACTGTGGTAGGACCTCAAGGCAAGCCTTTGGAGGTCCAGATCCGGACTAGGGAGATGCACCGCCAGGCCGAGTACGGCATTGCAGCTCACTGGAGCTACAAGGAGGGCAGCTCGGCGGGGGATATGCCCTGGCTCAACCGGATCGTCGAATGGCAGGCCGAGACCCCTGACCCGGTTGAGTTCTTGGAGACGCTGAAGGGCGACCTCGAGATGGACGAGGTCTATGTGTTCACCCCCAAGGGCGACGTGGTGACGCTGCCGGTGGGGGCGACGCCGATAGATTTTGCCTACAGCATCCACACTCAGGTCGGGCATCGCTGCATCGGGGCAAAGGTGAATGGGAGGCTTGTCCCGCTGGACTCCCAGTTGCGCTCCGGCGACAGCGTCGAGGTGGTCACCTCCAAGGCGGAGAACGCCGGGCCGTCAAGGGACTGGCTCAAGATCGTCGTCTCTCCGAGGGCGAGAAACAAGATCCGCCAGTGGTTCTCCAAGGAGCGGCGCGAGGACGCCATCGAAGCCGGGCGCGAGGAGCTCAGCCGGGCCCTCCGCAAGGAGGGTCTTCCCGTGCAGCGCCTGGCTTCTTCGAAGCCGATGGCCGCCCTCGTCCAAGCGCTGGGCTACTCCGACCTGGACGCCCTGTACGCGGGGATCGGGGAGGGCCATACCGGAGCTCGAACAGTCGCCCAGCGGCTCGGTCGGGAGCTCCGGGGAGGGGCCTACGAGGAACAGCTGCCCACCACAGCCCTGGAGCCGATCCGTCCGGACCGCCGCCGGGGCCGCACGGGCGTCTACGTCGAGGGTCTGGACGACGTTATGATCCGGCTCTCCCGGTGCTGCACGCCGGTGCCGGGCGACGCGATCGTGGGATTTGTGACCCGGGGGAGGGGGGTGTCAGTGCACCGGGCGGATTGCGCCAACGCAGTCTCGCTGGTGGCGGGGAATCGTGAGCGGCTCATCGAGGTGGAATGGGACCGGGACACCACCGGCGTGTTCGAGGCATCTGTCGAGGTGAAGGCGCTCGACCGCGCCCGCCTGCTCGCAGACGTGGCCCGGGTGATGTCGGAGAACCACTTGAACATCCTGGCCTGCTCGACCCACACCGGGGCGGATCGGGTCAGCAGGATGCGCTTCGACTTCGAGCTGGCCGATCCGGGCCACCTGGACTCGCTGCTCAGCTCGATCAAGGCCCTTGACAGCGTCTTCGATGCCTACAGGGTGCTTCCGGGCGCCGGCAGCTAGCGCTGGGGAGAGCGGGACGTGGTGTCTCACGTTGGCCAGAGGGCTGGCCTGCGGGCGGACGACTCGGTGGAGGCCGACGTCGCCCTGCTGGCACGGCGCATCGCGGAGCTGGGCTCTCGTTCCGGCGAGGCGGCCGGGGTGTTCAGCATGGGCTGGTGGAGCGAGAGGATGCTCGCTTGGGCGATGGCCGACCCGGCCTTTCGCACCCAGCTGTTTCGTTTCGTGGATGTCTTCCCCGCCACTACCGGCGACGCCGACGCGCTGGCCCACCTGCACGAGTACTTCACCGGGGCCGACGCACCCCGGCTCTTGGACCTGGGCGTGGAGCTGGCCGGCCACGTGCCCGGCGGGGCGCACGTCTCTGCCGCGGTGGTCCGGCGAAACATCGACCGCATGGCTCAACAGTTCATAATCGGCACGACCCCCGAGCAGGTGGCGGCCAACCTGGAGGCATTGTGGCGGGTGGGCAGCGCGTTCACCGTCGACCTGCTGGGTGAGAAGACCCTCAGCTCGACCGAGGCCGACGCCCACGCATCCAGATTGAATGCCCTGATCCACACCCTCGCCGAAGCGACGCAGCGCTGGGCGCCCGATGACCACTTGGAGCGGGACGACATCGGGCCGCTGCCCCGCGTCAACGTGAGCATCAAGGCCAGCGCCCTGGCTCCGCTCTACGCCCCGCTCACCTGCGAGGAGGGCAAGGCCCAGGCGCTGTCGCGCTTGGGGCCGCTGCTCCGGCTGGCCGCTCGAGCTGGGGCCTTCGTGTGGCTGGACATGGAGCACTACGACGTCAAGGACCTGACCATCGAGGTGTTCCGTGAGCTCATGGACACCCCGGAGCTGGAAGGCCTGGACGCGGGCATAGTCCTGCAGGCGTACCTGCGCGACACCTGGGCCGATGCGTGCGAGCTGATCGAATGGTCGGCGGATCGCTTGGGTCGGGTTGGGGGTGCCAAGCCCATCGGGATCCGTCTGGTGAAGGGGGCCTACTGGGACGCGGAGGTGGCACACGCACGCTCGGAGGGCTGGCCGGTCCCCGTCTTCGAGGCCAAGGGCCAGACCGACGCCAACTACGAACGCCTGACCCGCCTCCTGCACGCCCACCACGGCGAGGTGCGAGCGGCGTTCGGCTCCCACAACCTTCGTTCCCTGGCCTACGCGGTCACCTGGGCCCGCCACCTCGGCATCCCCGACGTGGGCTACGAGTGCCAGATGCTGCATGGCATGGCCGAGCCGATCCACGCGGCGATCCGCCGTCTTGGCCTGCGACTGCGGGTCTACGCCCCGATGGGCGATCTGGTGCCGGGCATGTCCTACCTGATAAGGCGGCTGCTCGAGAACACCTCGCAGGAGGGATTCGTGAGGGCCCGGTTCGCCGAGCGCAGGTCCCTGGACGAGCTGGTGGCGCCCCCTGCTGTGGGAAAGCTGCCGGGTCCTCAGTGGTTGGCCGCACCGCGCCGGACCAGCGATCCGGAGGCGCCCGGGCGCTACACGCACGCGCCATCCTGGGAGTGGAGGGCTCGGGTCAACCGTCTCGGTTTCTCCAAGGCGGTGGGCGAGATAGGCCGGCGGCTGGCCGCGTGGCCGATCGAGGTCCTCGGGGTGATCGACGGGGAGGCGGTGAGGACGGCAGAGAGCTTCGACTCGGTGGATCCCGGTGAGCCGGACACGGTGGTGGCGAGGGCTGCGGCCTGTGGGCCGGGCGAGGCCGAAGCGGCTGTGGCCGTAGCATTGCGGGCGTTCGAGAGCTGGTCGGCAACGCCGGTCGTCGAGCGGGCCCGGGTGATCTTTGGGGCAGCGTCGTGGCTGATGGCGCATCGTTTGGAGCTGGCGGCGATGGAGGTCTTCGAGGTGGGCAAGCCCTGGGCTGAGGCTGACGCCGACGTGTGCGAGGCGGTCGACTTTTGCGAGTACTACGGGCGGGAGATGCTGCGCCTCGGGGCTGGGCTGGTGGGATCGTCCCCCGGGGAGGCGCCGCGGGCGTCGGGGTCGTTGGAGTCCCCGCCCGGGGAGGTGCCGCGGGCGTCGGGGTCGTTGGAGTCCCCGCCGGGTGAGGCCAACTCGCTCGGCTACGGGCCAAAAGGCGTCTGCGTGGTCATCTCGCCGTGGAACTTTCCCCTGGCGATCCCGACCGGGATGGTCGTGGCCGCCCTGCTAACCGGAAACCCGGTGATCCTAAAGCCCGCGGAGCAGGCCCCGGCGGTCGCGTCCATGCTGGTCAGAGCGCTGGAAGAGTCTGGGCTGCCCAAGGGAGCGATCGGCTTCCTGCCTGGCGACGGGACCCTGGGCGCGCACCTGGTGCGCCATCGGGATGTGGCGGTCGTGGCGTTCACCGGCTCGTTGGCGGTGGGGCTGGATGTCAACGCGGCGGCGGCTGTGCACCAGCCGGGCCAGCGGCAGGTGAAGACAGTGATCGCCGAGATGGGAGGAAAGAACGCCATCATCGTCGATTCAGATGCCGACCTGGACACGGTGGTTCCGGCAGTCGTCGCTTCGGCGTTCGGTTATGCCGGCCAGAAGTGCTCCGCCTGCTCCCGCCTGGTGGTTCTCGACGAGGTTCACGACGACCTGCTCCGGCGGCTGGTGGGCGCGGTTGGCGAGCTGGTCGTCGGGCACCCCCGGGAGATGGGCGTCTCGGTGGGACCCTTGATCGACGCCGAGGCCCAGGCCCGGGTGAGGTCCTTCTTGGCGGGGTCCGAGAGCCTGGCGGGGTCCGAGGGGTCCCGCGATGTTCCCGATCAGGGGTGGTTCGTTCGCCCCGCGGTGATCGACGGGGTGGCCCCGTCGGCTCCACTGGCCCGGGAGGAGATATTCGGGCCGGTGCTGGCAGTGCTGCGGGCGGCCAGCTTCGAGGAGGCGCTGTCGGTGGCCAACGACACCGACTATGCCCTCACCGCGGGCGTGTTCTCCCGCTCGCCGTCCCACATTGCGGCGGCTGCCGCCAGGCTCCGGGCAGGCAATGTGTACGTGAATCGGGGTATCACTGGGGCGGTGCCGGGCCGCCAGCCATTCGGTGGCTACGGCCTGTCGGGGGCCGGACCCAAGGCGGGAGGCCCGCACTACCTGCTGGCGTTCCTCGAGGAGCGGGTGGTATGCGAGAGCACCCTGCGGCGAGGTTTCTTGCCGGGGTGATGCTGGACTCCCGGGGCGGGCTACCCTGGCGCCGTGCCCACCTCTCCCGCTAGCTCGACCGCGGGCATGCGCACAGCCTGGTGCGGGGAGCTGGGCCTGGCGGATGTCGGGCGGTCGGTGGCGATCTGCGGCTGGGTGGCCAAGAGGCGCCAGCATGGCGAGCATCTGGCCTTCGTGGACCTTAGGGATAGGACGGGGATCGTGCAGTGCGTGGTCGACGGGGCCTCCGATCTGCGATCCGAGTACGTGCTGCGGGTCAGCGGGACCGTCCGGCGCCGGCCGGCGGGGACGGCGAATCAGGGCCTTCGCAGTGGCGAGGTGGAGGTGGGGGACTGCGCCGTCGAGGTCCTGGCCGAAGCGGAGCCGCCGCCGTTCCCGGTGAGCGACCGGGTCGACGTGGACGAGGCGACCAGGCTGCGATTTCGCTACGTCGACCTGCGTCGGGACCGGATGCAGGCGAACCTGACGCTTCGGGCGAAGGTTAACGCGGCGCTGCGCGCCGCGATGGAACGCCAAGGGTTCACCGAGGTGGAGACCCCCCTGCTGTGGACCCCCACCCCCGAAGGCGCACGGGAGTTCGCAGTGCCTTCTCGCCTGCACCGGGGCTCGTTCTACGTGCTGCCGCAGAGCCCGCAGATTGCCAAGCAGCTGCTGATGGTGTCGGGTATGGATCGCTACTACCAGATTGCACGGTGCATGCGGGACGAGGACCTGCGGGCCGACCGCCAGTTCGAGTTCACCCAGCTGGACGTGGAGGCGTCGTTTGTCTCGCAGGCCGACGTGATGGCCTTTGTGTCCGAAGCCGTGTTGGAGGCTGCGGAGGTGGCCACTGGCCGGAGGCCGCCGCCGATCGAGTCGATGACCTGGGCAGAGGCGTTGGACCGCTTCGGGACCGACAAGCCGGACCTGCGTTTTGGGATGGAGCTGGTGGAGCTGGCTGGGGTGTTGGGACGATCGGAGCTCCGGGCCTTCCAGGCACCGTCGGTGAAGGCACTCCGAGTACCCGGCGGGGGATCCACGAGCCGGGCTCGGCTGGATGGCCTGATCGAGCGGGCCAAGGCGCTGGGGGCCAAGGGCCTGGTTTGGTTTCGCGTGGTGCCGGGTCCTGGCGGCGCGGCCGGTGGTCCCGGCGCGGCCGGTGGTCCCGGCGCGGCCGGTGGTCCCGGCGCGGCCTTGGCCCTCGAGGCGCCGGTGGCAAAGTGGCTGAGTGATGCTGACCGGGCGGGTATCTGTGCCGCGACCGCAGCCGAGGCCGGCGACCTGGTGCTGGTGGTCGCCGACGAGCACCGTCGGGCGTGTGAGGTCCTTGGCCAGCTCCGGGTGGAGCTGGGGCGCCCACCGGTGGGGGAGGGACCGCACCGCTACGTGTGGGTAACCGACTTTCCGATGTTCGAGGGTCTGGACGAGTCTGGTCGGCCGGTGGCTGCGCACCACCCTTTCACCATGCCCAACCCCGATGACCTGGACTTGCTGGCATCGGACCCGCTGGCTGCGCGCTCGCTGTCCTATGACCTGGTGTTGAACGGTTGGGAGCTGGGCTCGGGCAGCATCCGGATCCACCGGGCCGACGTGCAGGCCCAGGTCTTCGCGGCGCTGGGGATCGAGGAGTCCGAGGCCGAGGCCCGCTTTGGGTTCTTGCTGGGGGCTTTGCGCTACGGCGCGCCCCCTCACGGGGGGTTCGCAGTCGGGGTGGACCGGCTGGTGGCCGTGTTCGCCGGGGAGGAGAACATCCGGGAGGTCATCGCGTTCCCGAAGACCCAGTCCGGCTCGGACCCAATGACTGGCGCGCCCAAGCCGTTGCATCCCCGCGTGCTCCGGGAGCTGGGCCTTTCCGGGGCACAGTCATGAGGCTGGGGTTCGAGCACCCTGACTCCGCCGGGCGGAGGAGGCATCTTGCCCAGCCGGGCGCGGCGGCCGGGTTCGCCGGGCGTACCGCTTGGGGGTAAGCTGGCAGCGCCGGCCCGGATCAGGGGCCTGGCCTGCTCAACTGAGTCGTAGATTGTCGCCGAGGCGACGAAGGAGAGATCACCGTGGACATCGCAGCACTGCTGGGGAATGAAGCCGAGTCCCTGTTGGAGCACACCTGTAAGACCATTCCCAAGGAAGACCTGATCCTGCCAGGCCCCGACCACGTTGACGGCTTGATGCTGAATAGTGATCGCCCGGTGGCGGTAGTGCGCAACATGGCCCAGGTGTTCAACACAGGCCGGCTGGCTGGCACGGGCTACCTCTCCATCCTGCCCGTCGACCAAGGCATCGAGCACTCCGCAGCGGCCAGCTTCGCCAAGTACCCGGCCTACATGGACCCGGCGCGGCTGTGCGAGCTGGCCATCGAGGGGGGATGCAGCGCCTTTGCCACGACCCTCGGTACCCTTGGAGTGGTCGCGAGGCGCTACGCGCACAAGATCCCATTCCTTTTGAAGCTCAACCACAACGAGCTGCTCACCTACCCGGGGCGCTCCGACCAGGTGATGTTCGCTTCGGTCCGCCAGGCGTTCGATCTTGGCGCGGTCGCGGTCGGGGCGACTGTCTACTGGGGCTCGGAGCAAAGCACCCGCCAGCTCCAAGAGGTCGGCCAAGCCTTTGCCGAGGCTCACCGCCTGGGCATGTTCACTGTGTTGTGGTGCTACCTGCGCAACGACGCCTTCAAGCACGACGGGGTGGATTACTCCCTGTCGGCTGACCTCACGGGACAGGCTAACCACCTGGGTGTCACCATAGAGGCCGACATCATCAAGCAAAAGCTGCCCACTTGCAATGGTGGCTACACCGCCCTCAAGTACGGTCGGACCGACTCGTTGGTCTACAGCGAGCTGACCACGGACAATCCTATCGATCTGACCCGCTGGCAGGTGGCCAACTGCTACATGGGACGCATCGGGCTCATCAACTCGGGCGGGGAGTCAGCAGGCGCTGGCGACCTGGCCCAGGCGGTGCGCACAGCGGTGATCAACAAGCGAGCCGGTGGTACCGGGCTGATCTCGGGACGCAAGGCCTTCCAGCGCCCGACTGCTGAGGGTGTCGAGATCCTCAACGCGATCCAGGATGTCTACCTCGACCCAGCGGTCACAATCGCTTGAGCGAGTCGACGTAATCCGCCAACGCCGGGCCTCCCGTCAGCGGGTTGAGGGCTGCTCATATATGTGCTGGCCGGTGAGGGCGGCAGCGACCCGGGTAGGTCGGTCAGGACGGGGCCTAGCCCGGCTCATGATCGGCGCTGCAGTCCAGGTGACCGCCCTGGCGCCAGCGAGAGCCACTCGGGTTGGCCGCCGGCGGCAGCGAGAGCCCACAAGGCCGTAGGCTTGGCACAGACGTTCGGGGAGCAGGTCGGCCGTCAATGCCTCGACGAGTGGCCAGGCGAGGTGCTCTGCCAGGCGCCCGGGCATTCCCCACGGCTGGGATAGGGGGGCGCGCAGGACGTCGGGCGCCAGCGACCGGGCCTGCTCGCTCACGTCGAGGTGGTCCATCTGCTCACACATCCAGGGATCGAAGCCGGAGAGAGCTGGCGGGAGCGTCCAGGGAGGGTCGTCGCCGTCCTGAGCGACTCGAGCGCCGAAGGCCTGCCCGAGTCTCAGGGTCTCGGTGTAAAAGGCGCCCCGTTGCGCATCAGTCAGCCGGCCGAACCAGTGACGCTCGACGACCAGGTAGCTGTCGACGATGGTGGCGTGCACCCACGTGGCTAGGCGTGGATCGCTTGCTGCATAGGCGCTGCCCTCGGGACTCCTGCCCCGGACCGAGCTGTGGATGCCCGAGAGGGCAACCAGGGCACGCCCGGCTGCCTGCGGATCCGCAAACCCGACAGTCCCCAGCGTGGAGAGCGTCCGCAGCAGCCGGTCGAACGGAGCCAGCTGAAAGTCGGAGTGGTCCGAGACGCCAGCCGCAACCAGTGGATGGGCAAGCTGGAGCAACAGCGCTCTGGGTCCGCCGAGGAGGGTGAGCGGGTTGAGCATCAAGCGAGCCGAGACGCTCCCAGGTCCAAGCAGCGCGTCGGGATGAATGCTCTTTGGTGGCGGCCCAAGGGCGCCGAGGTTGGTCACATGTACTATCGAAGCAGGCGGAGCACCATCCCGGTACGCGGCTTGGGGGTGAAGAACGTGGTCTTTGCCGGCAGGCGCAGACCTGCCCGTGCCGCTGCCTCGATGACCGCAGCTGTCGCCGGACGGATGAGGACACCGGCGTTGGCGCGCCCCTCCTGCACGGCGCGGACCACCTCGGTCGGGTCGTGGTGGTAGGACAGCTCGTGGGCAGCGACGTCGCGAAGGGCAAGTTCCAAGCGGCTGGAGTCCAGGTCAAACGGGGCGGCGGCGACCAGCTCGGGATGGGCTCGCATCGACCACGCCCCCTGGCTGGTCACCACCACGGGCGCAGCCAGCTCGTCGCCTGCCGTGCCGCCCGCTCCCACTGGCGAAGCGCCGATCCCGACGGGTTCCAGGTCGAATCCCACCCTGCCCAGGGCCCTGACCAGGTCGTAGTCCTCCGGAAGCCCGGTGAGCATCCGATGAATCGGGCCGATGGCCAGCTGGTCCTCCGCCAGCTCCACTACCAACGTCAGCACCAGGTCGTAGTCACCTGGTGCTCCAGCATTGGCGGCCCGCCGCTCCTCTCGGTAGGCGAGGGCGGTCTCGTAGCGGTGGTGGCCGTCGGCGAGCAGCACCGGTGATGAGCCCACGATCGCTTCGATCCTGGCGATCACCGCCGGCTCGGTGATCGCCGAGCACTCATGCGTCACCCCGTCGTCGTCCCGGGCCACCGACTCGGGAACGGCGCCTCCCAGCTCGTCCAGACATCCCGAAAGCCCGGCTGACAAGCTCAGCCCCCACACCGGTGAGATGTTCGCCCTGCAGGCTCGCAACAGGTCCAGGCGGTCACCCTTGGGCTTCGGCATGGTCAGCTCGTGGGGCAGGACCTCCCCGTTCTCCGTAGGTGAGACCTCAAGGGCTCCGAGGACCCCCGAAGTCTTCCGAGGCCGGCCGGCAGCGTCGGCGTAGCTCATCGAATACCGGTAGAAGGCCGGCTGGGAGTCAAGCCGTAGCACCCCGGTGTCACGCCACTGGACCAGCAGCGCTGCCGCGCTCTGGTACCGGGCGCGGCCCTCTTCCGGCTCGGGTAGCTCGATCCTGACTGCGTTCAGGGCGCAGCGATGGACCAGAGCCGCGCGTCCCGCCGGGTCGATCACGTCGTAAGGGGGGGCAACTACATCATCCAGGGTTGCACCGTGCTCGGCAAGGGTTGCCAGGTCATAGCGCAGGCCAGCAAAAGGTTCGAAGCGAGGCATTCCCCTTGCCTATCACAGAGCCTGCCGGGAGTCGGGTTCGGACCTGCCATTATGGAGCGTGACTTGGATTCTGGACCTCGACGGAGTGGTTTGGCTGGCGGATCGTCCGATACCTGGCGCTGCGGATGCCGTGGCGCAGCTGCGTGATCGCGGCAAGCGGGTGGTATTCGTCACCAACAACTCGTCCCGAGTGGTGGACGACTATCGTGACCAGCTGGCTCGGATGGGCATTCCCACCACCAGGGACGAGTTGCTCACCTCGGCGCAGGCGGCTGCCTCGATGCTGGAGCCAGCCTCCACCGCCTTGGTTTGCGCAGGACCTGGGGTCGATGAGGCCCTGGCGGTCCGGGGTGTGAAGACAGTCACCGAGGGTAAGGCTGACGCAGTTGTGGTGGGTTGGCATCGCGACTTCGACTACTCTCGACTCGCAGCTGCCACCTCCTGCGTCCTCGGTGGTGCCCGCCTGATCGGGACCAACGACGACGCCACCTACCCAACAAGGCAGGGTCCGATTCCGGGGGCCGGCTCCATCCTCGCAGCCGTGGCCTATGCCAGCGGGACCACCCCTACGGTCGCCGGCAAGCCGCATGATCCGGTGGTGAAGCTGCTGGCAGAGCTGGTGAACGACATCGAGGTGCTGGTCGGCGACCGCCCCTCGACCGATGGGCTGATGGCCCGCCGCCTGGGTGCAACCTTTGGACTTGTCCTGACCGGCGTGACCCGTGGCGACCACGGCGCGCTCGACCCAGCGCCGGACGTGGAGGCGGCGGACCTGGCATCCCTGGTGGCTTGCTGGGCCGGAGTGGCTGGCCCCGGCGCGCAGGGCGTAGCCCGGGAGCAGCTCCCCTGAGCGCGCGGCGCAGGCTTGACGTCGAGCTGGTTGCCAGAAGGCTAGCTCCGAGCCGCGAACGGGCCCAAGGGGCCATTGCCTCGGGGAAGGTGACCGTCGCCGGCGCGCCAGCCACCAAGGCCAACCGGATGGTGGCCCCCTCCGAGCCGATCGTCGTCTCGGGCCCGCGCCCGCGCTTCGTGAGCCGGGGAGGGGTCAAGCTGGACGCTGCCCTGGCGACCTTCAGCATAGATGTGAGCGGGCTCCGGGCCCTGGACGCCGGCGCTTCGACGGGCGGGTTCACGGATTGCCTCTTGCAGCGTGGAGCAGCATCGGTGCTGGCCCTGGACGTAGGAAGGGGCCAGCTCCACGACCGGCTCCGGCGCGACGAGCGGGTAACCTGTGTCGAGCGCACCAACCTGCGCTTGGTGCGATTGGCCGACCTGGGCGGCGAGCCATTCGAGGTGTTGGTCGCCGACCTGTCCTTCATCTCCCTGCGCACGGTCGCGCCGGTCCTGCTGGGAGAGCTGGCGGCCCCCGGCGCGGAGGTGGTGGCCCTGGTAAAGCCGCAGTTCGAGACGGGAGACCGGGCGGTGCTGCTCCGTGGTCGGGGGGTGGTGAGGGATCGAGGGCTGTGGCTGGCCGCCCTCGAAGGGGTGATCGGCGCTTTCATGGGGTGCGGTGCCGCGATGATGACCGTGATGGCCTCCCCGCTGACCGGAGCGGACGGCAACGTCGAGTTCCTCCTTCACTGCCGCGCCCACGCCGGCACCGGCCGGGCGCTGGACACCTGCGCGGCGCTCGACTGCGGGCTCGCCCTGGCCTCCAGGGAACCCTCCCAGGGAATGAAGAAGAGATGGTGACCGTTGCCTTCGTCGTCCACGACGGGCGCGAGGATGCCAAGGCGCTGGCCCGCGATGCCGCCGAGTGGATCCGCCAGCGCGGCCACGAGGCAGTGCTGGCTGCTCCAGGGTGCGACATCGACGGTGCCGACCTGGTGGTCAGCATCGGGGGGGACGGGACGATGCTGCGGGCAGCGTCGATGGTCCACGGCTCGGGGACCCCTCTCATGGGTGTGAACCTGGGGCACCTGGGCTATCTGACCTCAGTGGAGACCGGGGGGCTCAGAGGCGCCCTGGAGCAGTTCTTCGTGGGTCGCCATAGCGTGCAGGAGCGCATGACCCTCGATGTGAGGCTCGAAAGGCAGGGGAGCGCGGCGGCCAGCATCGTGGCGCTCAACGAGGCGCTGGTGGAGAAGCTCTCCTCTGGGCACACCGTTCGCCTCACACTGAGCATCGGCGGGCGGCCTTTCATCACCTACACCGCCGATGGCCTGATCGTGGCCACCCCCACCGGGTCGACGGCCTACAACCTGTCGTCACGTGGCCCCATTGCATCACCCAGCCTGCGGGCGATGATCGTGACTCCGGTGTCGCCTCACATGCTCTTCGACCGCAGCCTGGTGCTCGAGCCGGACGAGCAGGTCCGCATAGAGCTGGTGGACGGCAGGTCTGCGGTGCTGGTGGTGGACGGGTTGCCAGTCGCAAACATGGCGCCCGGAGACGTGGTGGTATGTACGGCCAGCGCCAATGCGGTGCGCCTGGTAGGGGCTGGCGAGCACGACTTCCACGACATCTTGCGAGTCAAGTTCGGCCTACCGGCCCAAACCACCCGCTGAGCCAGATGCTGGTTGAGCTTCGCGTCAGGGATCTGGGCGTCATAGCTGGCGCGACACTGGTGCTCGAGTCGGGCACGACCGCTCTGACTGGCGAGACCGGGGCGGGCAAGACTCTCGTGGTCGAAGCCCTGGAGCTGCTGGTGGGGGGGAGGGCGGATCCGGCGTTGGTGCGTCCGGGGGCCGCCGAGGCGGTGGTCGAGGGCCGTTTCGAGGGCCCTTCGAAAGCGGGAGGAATCGAGCTGGACGAGGTGGTCCTGGCTCGAGCTGTACCGGCTGCTGGGAGGTCTCGGGCCTGGTTGAACGGCAGGATGGCGCCGGTCTCGAGCCTGGCCGAGATCGGTGGCGACCTCGTGGAGCTGCACGGCCAGCACGCTCACCAATCTCTGTTGAGCGCAACGGCTCAGCGAGCGGCCCTGGATGCATTCTGCGGTGTCGACGATGGACCGAGGAACGCTGCCCGCTCGGCGGTGCGTCAGACCACCGAGGCCCTTGCGAAGCTCGGGGGTGATGCCCGGGCGCGCTCGCGCCAGGTGGACCTGCTGCGCTACCAGATCGAGGAGCTGAGCCGGGCGGCACTGTCGGACCCTTTGGAGGACGACAACCTGGCTCTCGAGGAGGACCGGCTTGCCAGGGCTACCTCGCATCGCGAGGCGGCCCAGGCAGTGCTGGTGTCTCTCACGGGAGGGCATCAAGAAGGTGGCGCAAGCGAAGCCTTGAGCGCCGCCCTGGCGGCGCTCACCGGGCATCCCCCCCTGGCTGAGGTGGCCGAGCGCCTTCGAGGAATGCAAGCAGAGCTGGAGGATCTGGGCAGGGAGACCCGGCGCCTGGTTGACTGCCTCGAGGACAACCCTGAGCGCCTGGGCCAGGTCCGAGCCAGACGCCAGCTCCTGCGAGACCTGGAGCGCAAGTACGGCGAGAGCTTGGCCGAGGTCATGGCCTTCGGGGAGGGCGCCCGCCGATCGCTGGCGGAGCTGGAGTCCCACGAGGCCCGGGTGAGCGAGCTGGAGGCCCGGCTGGCGCGTCGCCAGGATGAGCTGGCCGCAGCCGAAGCGGCCATCGGCGCGGCTCGCCGCGCCGGAGGGCCGGAGCTCGCCCGAGCCGTGGAAGCCCACCTACGTACCCTGGGCATGGGCGCCGCGCGCTTCGAGGTCCAAGTGGGAGGGGGCGCAGGGGACGAGGTGAGCTTTTTGCTCTGCGCCAACCAGGGCGAGGCGCCGCTCCCCCTGGCCAAGGTCGCCAGTGGTGGCGAGCTGGCTCGGACCATGCTGGCGGTTCGCCTGGTTCTCGGGGGGTGGGACCAGGATTCGGGCGCCGCGAGACCCACCTTGGTCTTCGACGAGGTGGATGCTGGAGTTGGCGGGGAAGCGGCCCTGTCGGTGGGGCGCGCGCTGGCTGCCCTTGGCGCCACTCATCAGGTCCTGGTGGTGACGCATCTGGCCCAGGTGGCTGCTTACGCCGATCACCAGGTGAAGGTGGAGAAGCTTGTCCGAGACGGTCGCACGGTGGCGGAGCTGTCGGCGTTGGACGATGCGGGCCGGGTGGTGGAATTGTCGCGCATGCTGTCGGGCCAGCCCGACAGCGCCACGGCACGGGAGCACGCGGCCGAGCTTCTCGAGCTCGCCAGCCGGGAGCGCCCCGGGCTGGACCAGCGCCCCGAGAAGGAGCCGCGCGTGCCTCGGCGGCCGGGCGGAGACCCGTTGGATCCTGGTTGCCCCGAACGATAGTAGGACATGGGGACAGAGGCGGGCGCAGAGCGGGACCCAGGTCCCGCGTTGCTCGCCCTGTACGACCAGGCCCTGCCGAGTGTGTACGGTTACCTGCTCAGCCGTTGCGCTCAGGTGAGCCTGGCCGAGGATCTCACCTCGCAGACCTTCTTGGCGGCGGTCCGCACCATTCGAAGGGGCGACCAGGTGGCGTTGACCACGGCGTGGCTGGTGGCGGTGGCGCGCAACAAGCTGGTCGACCACTGGCGTCGCGAGGCCGCGGCCGAGCGCGGTCTGGCCCTCTTGCCGGACGAGGAAGCCGCTGAGGATCCCTGGGACGGCTACCTCGACGCCATGCGGGCGAGGGAGACCCTTGCTTTGCTTGGCGCGCACCACCGAGCCGCGTTGACACTGCGCTACGTCGACGACCTGCCGGTCGCCCAGGTGGCCGAGGTCCTGGATCGCAGCGTCCACGCCACAGAGGCGTTGCTGGTACGAGCCCGTGCGGCCTTTCGCCGCGCATACCTGCGAGACGAGGTGGACGGCGATGCCTGACAACAGCTTCGAGGTCCGCCTGACCGAGGCCCTGCGCACCCCAGCGGCCGCCATCGACCCGCAGGCCCGATTCGCCGCCCGCCTGCGCGCCCGTCTGGGGCGCGCCCTCACCCTCCCGAAAGGAGTCGACGTGACCAGCACCACACCTGCCTCCTCTGAGCGGTTGGCTCGCATGGAGGTGACCCCATATCTTGCGGTGGCTGGTGCCCGGGAGGCCCTGGCCTGGTATCGCGAGGTGTTCGGGGCAATCCCCACGGGCGAGCTGATCGAGATGCCCGACGACGAGGTTCATCATGCCGAGCTGGACCTCGGGGGTGCAAGGATCATGCTGGCCGAGCAGGACGCCGAGACCGGCTTCGTGGCCCCCCGCCTCGGCGAGGGAACTGCTGTGACCATCCATCTCCAGGTCCCTGACGTGGACTCCCTGGCAGCCCGGGCTGTGTCGGAGGGTGCGGTCCTGGACCGCTCACCAGCCGCCAACCCCTACGGGCGCAGCGCGGTGATCCGTGATCCTTTCGGACATCGTTGGATGCTGATGAGCCCGCGCCCGGCGCGCTATCCGGGCGGGACCAGGCATGGCGACGTCGGCTACATCTCCTTCGAGGTCCCCGACGTCGAGCAGGCCGAGGCCTTCTACGGCCACGTGCTCAGCTGGACCTTCGGCCCAGCCAGCTCAGGCAAGGGGCGTTCGGTGCTCGACTCGATGCCGGACACCGGCCTGTGGGGGGGCCAGCCCCGGGGCGCGCTGGTGATCTGCTGGCGAGTGGACGACCTGACGGCCGCGATCGAGGCGGTACGCCGCCTCGGGGGCAGCGCGTCTGAGCCCGACGCCCGGGATTATGGCCTGCTGTCGCACTGTACCGACGACCAGGGCATGCGTTTTTACCTTTGGCAGCCCACGGAGGCTGAGCTGGCATCCGGCAGGGCAGTCACCGAGCGTCCCCCCCTCAACGGGACCCGCCACGGCGACCTCACCTACCTCACCTTGGAGGTTGTCGACTCGGAGCGTTTACGCGAGCTCTTTGGCGCGCTGCTCGGCTGGACCTTTGCCCCCGGCCGCAGCGAGGACGGCTGGAACGTCTCGGACCCGATGCCCATGACGGGGGTCAGCGGGGGTCACGAGACTGCCACGGCCGTGCCGATGTGGCGGGTGGACGACATCGCCGCGGCCGTCGAGCGGGTCATCGCCGCAGGCGGGACCTCCTCGCCAGTTGAGCGCCAGCCGTACGGCCTATCAGCCGACTGCACCGACAACCAGGGCACCAGGTTCGGCCTGAACCAGGAGTGAACGCTGGCTGGAGCGGGCGCGCTTTGGGCGATTTTCATGCCAGCCGGGCCGTGGGGGATGTTCCCCAGCGCTTCGCGACCAGCTCCTTGAGCTCGCCCGGGTAGCGGGTGGAGGTGGCTGCGTGGATCTGCGCCAGCCGTCGTTGGGCAGCCGGGTCGCCGGCGTAAGCGGCCAGGCAGGATGCTGGGTCCAAGTTGGCCACTGCCAGGATGGCCCCGGCTGCTCCCAGCGCGCCAGCCAGGAGGGTGAGTGACGGGCTGCCCACCCACACCGCCCCGCCGAACGCCTCGGCCGTGAGCTCCAATCGGGTGGCGTCCCCGCTGGAGTCCTTGCAGCCCGACACCGGCAACTCGGCCAGGTGGGCCAGGGATATCCCTGGCGCGGACACCGACGGGAAATGATACGCCAAAGCCGGTGTGGACCCCGCGGCCTTGGCTACCTCGTCGTAGTAGGGCCGGGGATCTGCGCATCCCGGTGGCGAGAGCGCAAGGACCGCGTCGGCCCCGTGATCGCACGCCGCTGCAGTGAGCGCCGTTGCCTGGTGTGCAGACGGGGCACCGGTCCCGGCGATCACCAGTACACCTGGCACTGCGGCGCGAACTGCGTCGAGGAGCGCGAGGCGTTCGTCTGGCTCCAGCGCGGCGGCCTCGCCGGTGCTCCCAGCCACCAGCACCGCCGCTATGCCGGCGTCCGCCAGACGAGCGGCGTGCTCGGCGCTGGCTCGTGCCAGCAGCTCGCCCGCCCCGTCGAACTGCGTGATCAGGGCGACCCCAACTCCCCGGAACAGCGGCACAGCTTCCATGCTGTTTGACCCTAGACGGGGCAGGCGCTGGGCACTAACGTGAGGGTGGATGTGGGCCGACGCAGCGACTGCCAGCCCGATCTCGGTGGGCGTGGACGTGGTGGACGTGGGTCGCTTCCGGGATCTGCTGGCCCGACGGGCACGAGTGACTGCCCGGCTCTTCACAGCCGACGAGCTGGCCTACGCCGCGCGCTTTGCCGACCCCGTTCCCCGGCTTGCGGTGAGGTTCGCGGCCAAGGAAGCAGCCATGAAGGCGCTCGGCGTGGGCATTGGTGCGGTGACGTTCCACGACGTCTGTGTCCATCGGGCCGAGACTGGAGAGCCCCGCCTGGAGCTGTTCGGTCGGGCCGCCGAGCTGGCCAACGACCGAGGTATGGGCGCCTGGGCGCTGTCGCTCACCCACACCAGCGTTCTTGCCGCTGCCGTCGTTGTGGGCTTGGAACGATGAGGCCGATCCTCACGGTTGCCGAGATGCGCGAGGTGGACGCAGCTGCCCAGGCTCAGGTTGGCATACAGACCCTCATCCAACGAGCGGGCTGGGTGCTCGCCAGGGCGGTCCGTAACCAGATGGGAGGGACCTACGGGCGCCGGGTCGTGGTTGTGGCCGGACCTGGGCACAACGGGGACGACGGGCGGGTGGCGGCAGGTTGGCTGGAACGCTGGGGAGTCCGGGTGAGCGTGCTCCCAGCGGCTGGCGGTGAGGAGCTTCCGGCCTGCGATGTCGTGGTGGACGCAGCCTACGGGACAGGATTTCGGGGCTCCTACGTAGCTCCTGCGGTGCCGAAAGGGGCACGGGTCCTAGCCGTCGATATTCCCACCGGGCTGGACGGGGATACCGGAGGGGGGTGCGTGGGCGCGGTGGTTGCAGACGCGACGGTCACATTTTGCGCCCTGAAGCCGGGATTGCTGATTGGCGATGGCCCGTGGCGGTCCGGCGCCGTGGAGGTTGCCGATATTGGTCTCGACCCGAGCCGGGCCAGGGCGCATCTGGTGGAGGACGCCGATCTGGCGTGGTTGGCCCCCCGGCCAGCCGGCGGCCACAAGTGGCAGTCTGCCGTGTACGTGGCGGCGGGGTCCCCCGGGATGCTGGGGGCCGCATCGCTTTGTTCCCGGGCGGCGATGCGTGCCGGCGCGGGGATGGTGCGCCTGGGGGTGCCGGGGGCACGGCCCTCTGACCTGCCGGTGAGCGAGGTGGTGGCGAGCGCTCTTGGCGAGCTGGGCTGGGAGGTGGAGGTGCTCGACGTGTTGCCTCGCTGCCGGGCGTTGGTCCTCGGTCCCGGGCTGGGGTCCTCGGAGGCGACCGCCCGGGCGGTCCGCCAGCTGATCGCCAAGGCCGCCCTTCCCGTCCTGGCCGATGCAGACGCCTTGAACGTGGTCGGAGAGGAGCTGAGCGGGCTGATCGCCGCGCGGACAGCAGCGGGGATCACCGACCCGGTGCTGGTCACGCCCCACGACGGGGAGTACTCTCACCTGGCGGGGCATCCACCGGGGCCAGACCGCTTCATGGCTGCCCGCTGGCTGGCCGAGCACTCGGGCGCCATGGTCTTGCTGAAAGGCAGCACCACGGTGGTCGCGGCACCGGAAGGCAGGGCGCTGGTGTCCACGTCGGGCTCGGCCCGGCTGGCCACGGCTGGGACGGGAGACGTGCTTGCGGGTGTGATCGGCGCATTCGTGGCCCAGGGGGTCGAGCCGCTCGGCGCGGCTGCACTGGCTGCCCATGTGCACGGCAGGGCCGCCGGGATCGGCCTGGCGAGGGGCCTGGTTGCGGGGGACCTGGTTGAGCTGGTGGCGAGGTATCTTTCGGGTGAGTCGCAGGGTGGCGAGTCGCAGGGTGGCGAGTCGCAGGGTGGCGAGTCGCAGGGTGGCTGAGGGGCGGCGCCGGCCTGCCTGGGCCGAGGTCGATCTCACGGCGCTGGCTCACAATGTCCGGGTGATGTCGGCGCTCGTGGCACCTGCTCGGCTCTGCGCGGTGGTCAAGGCCGACGGGTACGGCCACGGGTCGTGCGCCGTGGCCCGAGCTGCGGTTGAGGCTGGCGCTGGCTGCCTGGCCGTGGCCCTTCCAGAGGAGGGCATCGAGCTGCGGGACGCCGGCATAGGTGCGCCGATCTTGTTGCTTTTCGAGCCACCCACCGAGGCGATGGCCGACGTGCTGGGGGCCGGGCTGACCCCGACCGTGTACTCGTCACAGGGTGTGGCGTCGGCGGTGGCGGCAGCGAAGACCCTGCGCCGGAGGGGAGTGGCGGTGCATCTGAAGGTGGACACGGGTATGCACCGGGTGGGGGCGCCGCCTGGCGAGGCAGTCGAGCTGGGGGAGGCGCTTCAGAGAAGCGGCTGGCTGTTCTTGAAAGGCTTGTGGACCCATCTGGCCGTGGCTGACGAGCCGGGGGACCCCCTCACCGATGTGCAGCTCGGCCGGTTCGAGGCGGTGCGGGCCGCTCTGGCGGGCAAGGGGGTGGTGCCGGACATCGTGCATGCGGCCAACTCGGCTGGAGCGATATTCTTTCCCAGATCTCGCTACGATCTGGTCCGCTGTGGTGGGGCGATCTATGGCTGTGCCTCAGGGGCGGCCTCAGGGACGGGCTCAGGGCTGCCGGATCTCCGGCCCGTGCTGTCCCTTCGCTCTCGGGTGGCATTGCTCCGGGAGCGCCAAGCTGGCGAGGGCGTCTCTTACGGGCAGCGATACCGGCTGCCTGGGCCTTCGTGGGTGGCGACGGTGCCAATCGGGTATGCCGACGGGGTTCCTCGAAGGCTGTTCGACGCCGGGATGGAGGTCTTGATCCGGGGGAGCCGCCGCCGTCTGGCCGGGTCGGTGACCATGGATCAGATCCTTGTGGATTGCGGACCGGATTCCGACGTGAGGCAGGGCGACGAGGTGGTGCTGATTGGCAGCCAGGGCTCCCAGCGCATCACCTCGCAGGACTGGGCCAACGCCCTGGGGACGATCAGCTACGAGGTCCTGTGCGCCATCGGCCCGCGGGTCCCGCGAGTCCCGCTGGTCCCGGGGGAGAAGCCGGGCCCACGGGTCCCGGCGGCGTGAGCCGCCCGCCTCCTCGTGCTTGCGATGATGGCGTCAGGCGCCTCGCGGATGCCCAGGGTCAGCGATCCCTGGCCTCGGACGTCGCTGCCTCCTTGCCCTGGTGAGTATCAATAGAGAGAGCAACGCAACCAGGACAAGGCCTGCAGTGACATCGCCGACGGCCGCAAGGCCCAAAGCGGTCGCGAGCACGGCTCCCGTCAACGGTGCTGTACCCGAGATGGGACGGCCAAGCGCCCTCTGCGGCCCCCGTGCTCCGACCAGGGAGCTCGCCCAGTAGATCACCCAGCTCACAAGCGCCAGCCCAAGGATGGCCACAGCCAGATAGCGGAGGGTGTCTATCCAGGTGGAGACGAGTCCCACCAGGATCCCGATGCCGAAGGCAGCAAATGCGGCCAGGGCCAAGCCCCGGAGGCCCAGCGGCCGGCTTGCCCCGAGCACCCTCGGCCCGCCACGACAGGCGGGACAGTAAGGGTCAAAAGTCACATGGGTGTTACAGGCCAGACTGGTAGCTCCCTCCAAAGTTAGGTTCAACGCGCGAACATAGCAATGAAGTCCCTCTGCCAGGGCTGGAAGTAAAGTGTCGTGGCCTGCACCATGTCCGGTAGGAGCTTGGTGGCATTGGATGGCTGAGCCGGCTGGCCGGAGGCTGGGTCAAAGCTGAAGAAGCTGGTCCAGTCGCTGTTGATGTCCATCTCCATCGCCCGCACCGCCCCGGCGTGGGCCAGCACGTTGGCGAGCGACGCGACCGACAGATAGTCACCGGCAACGTAAACGAGCGCTCCGTTGGCCGTCACCCCGATGCCCGAGCGCCATACGAGAACCTTGTTGCCGAGCGTCGTGCCCCACTGGGTATAGGTGTCCGAGGCCAATCCGGGGAGCGGTGCCCCGCTGTTCACGATCAAGGTGAGGTTCTGGCGCACCGCAGCCACCGTGGGGCCGAGCCGAAACGAACCGGTTCCCCAGGTACCCACGTTTACCGTGCCGTTGTTGTAGATGACGAAGGAGGCCGCCCCATTCACCAGGGGCACCCCCGTGCGCCCGTAGGCATAGAAGCCACCGTTGGCGTCCTGCATCCGGAAGCCGGAGTTGAACGCGGTCACCAGGCTGGGCTGGAGATCGGTGGGGATGGGGGCCATGTATTTCCACCCGGTGCCCCCCGGATCCTGGGGGCCCGCGAAGAGCTTGGCGCTGAGCAGCTTGGGGTCCATCCACGCTATCCCGGCGACGACGCTGGTAGCCGCTGGGTCGGGGCGGATGCTGGCTTTGTAGGCCGCGGGGACGCCACCGACATCACGCCCGATGGGCGTCCAATCCCCTTCACCGGGCAGCGCCGGGCTCACGATGGGCACGATGGGGGCAGGGGGAGGGAGGTATGGCATTCCGGTACTGGTGAGCAGGGTGTGGTTGCTGCCCGTACCAGTGCCTCCGCCCGCCTGGCTGGTCGGCGCCGGGATATAGCCGGGAGGTGGCTTGCCACCCTTCGGGGGAGCATGATGCGAGTACCAGAAGTTCTCGGCTGCGACCACCAAGCCGGCGCCGCCATGGCCTCGGATCCACTCGACGCTTCGCAGGCCGATCCCACCCCCACCCGGGGTGCTCAGAGCGGCGCCGTAGGACCATCCGATCGGGACGAGCGCAATGATCATCACAAACGCCATGCGCCGGAGCCACAACCTGGCCCGAGTAGGGCCCTGGTCGCCCGGCCCGCCACGATAGCCGCGGTAAGCGAGCCTGTCGACGACTTTAGGTTGCTCCGTTGGGCGAGCCTTGAGGGCTAGCGGTCTCGGCGGGTCGTATACCATCGTTCAGGACCCAACCTTTGCCCATCCGAATCTCAGCATGGCTCGCTCTGGGGTCGGCACACGCTGGTAAGTGTGCCCTGGTCGAGCTTAGAGGATGCTGAACGCTTCACGGTGCTCCTGTCCGGACGTGCTGGCCTCGCAGGGCTCGCCGGGGCGCTCGCACCGGGGCGACGTGGACGAGCACATTGTAGGCGATCAGGGCGATGGCCACGTGCATGACCATCAGCACGGCGACTGCGTGTCCCGACTGGCCCAGGTAGAGGAGGTAGAGGTCGGGGAGCCAGAGCAAAAGTGTGATCATGACGGCGAGGCGGAAGAACAGCCACCGAGGCGCTGAGGTGATCCACGTGACAACTGGCCATGCTACGCCAGCAACGATCACACCAATCACCGTCAGCTTGGCGTAGTCGGAGAACCGGAAGTGCACGTAGCCCTGGATCCCGGGGAACATCGCCTCGCCAACGGCGATCAGGACGGCGTCCGCCACAAGCGACCCCAGGATCGACGCGATGATGGCCACCACGACGCGACCCCGGAGCGGCTGGCGATGGCGGGGGGCAAAGTCCACCTTGAACCGTGATGCCAGCTGCTCGAGCACGACCACCAACCTATCAAATCCCTAACCTGTGCTTACGTCACTGCTCAGCTAGCTCTAAGGTGGGCAAGCCGGTCCGTCGTCGCACGCAGCGGGCAGAGTGATCACGCAGCGGGCGCCTACCATCGCGTCTCCCATCTCGACGGTCCCGGAGTGAAGGCTGATGATCTCCCTGACGATGGCCAACCCCAGGCCCGAACCTCCCTCATCGGCGCTGCGGGCCTCGTCAAGGCGAGTGAAACGCTCGAACACCCGCTCCCTGTCGTCGAGAGCCAGACCGTGACCGTCATCGGCCACCACGAGGGTGACTGTTCCTTGGTTGGCGCTCAGCTCGACGCCGACGACGCTCCTGGCGTGACGCTGGGCGTTGTCGAGGAGGTTCTGAACCGCCCTGGCGAGCTGGGCCCGGTCCCCAAGGACTTGTCCGGCCGAGACGCGGTGCAGGTCGAAGCGGATCCCCTCGGACCTGAGGCGGGCCCGGCCAACCTCGGTGACCACGACCTGGTCCAGGTCCACCAGGTCCAGGCGCAAGACCATTGCTCGCTCGTCTGCGCTCGCGAGGACCAGGAGATCCTCGACGAGGCGCTGGAGCCGGCGCGACTCGTCCAGGGCCTCAGTGGCGATGGCTGGCCAATCGGCCCGCCTGGGATGGGCGAGGCCCACCTCCAGCATCGCTTGAATTGTGGTGAGGGGGCTACGCAGCTCGTGGGACGCGTCGGCCACGAACCGGCGCTGGCGGGTAGCCCCGTCCTCCAGGCGCTTCAGCATCGCGTTCATGGTTCTCGCAAGCCGACCGATCTCGTCGGTGGTCGCTGGCTCGGGAACACGCCGGTGCAGGTCGCGCTCGGAGATGTCTGCCACCTCGACCCGGATGGCTTCCACGGGCAGCAGCGCCCTCCCGCAAAAAACCCAGACCAGTGCGCCCACGAGCGCGGTCAACACGGGTAGTCCCGCTGCCAGGGCGAGGGCAACCGTGGTGCTGGCCGTTGTGACAGAGTTGAGGGAGGCTGCAACGATCACGGTCAGCGGGCCGGCCGGGCCAAGGTCCGACTCGCCTTTGTGGACACGGGGCGGGGCAGCTACCGTCGTGGCGACAACCAGATAGGGACCATCATTGTCCAGGTGCTCGGGATCGGTTCCCGTGTCAGGGTCGGGCACACTGGCCACCTGGTTGACGACCGTCGATCCTGTCAGGGGGCGCAGATCGACCAACGGCTTGTTCAGCACCATGCCCGGACTTGAAGCCAGGACCTGGCCGTGGGCACTGACTATCTGGGTGAAGGTATCGTCTCGGGACACAGGCAGAGGGTCGGGGATCTCACCTTCGCTGGCTAGCGCGACCACGTTGTTGAGCTGGGAACGGGCCGCCAGCTCCACGCTGTTGCGCAGGGACGCCCCTAGAAGCCCGAGAAGCCCGATCGCTCCGAGAACGAGGGCGCAGCCGACAACGACCACCGCGGCGAGGGTCGCCCTCGAACGCACCGAGGCCAGGAGGATGCGCAAGGGGCGACGTGCTCCCGGTGGCTGGCGAGGGCGGCGACTCGAGCCCTCAGCCGCCATCAGCAGCCAAGCGGTAGCCAGCGCCCCGAACTGTCTCGATGGCATGCCTGGTGAAAGGGATGTCGATCTTCTTGCGAAGGTAACGGATGTAGACCTCGACGATGTTGTCGTCCCCGTCAAAATCGAAGTCCCACACACAGTCGAGGATCTCGACCTTGGAGGACACCTCGCCTGCCCGGCGCATCAAGAACTCGAGCAGAGAGAACTCCCGGGGGCTCAGGCTCAGCGCGGTCTCGCCGCGATGGCACGTGTGCGCCGCCGGGTCCAGGAGCAGGTCGCCGGCTCTGAGCACGACCGGGCGCACCCGGGCGCCCCGACGGACCAGGGCCCGCAGGTGGGCCAACAGCACGACGTAAGAGAACGGCTTGGCCAGAAAGTCGTCGGCGCCCGTGTCGAGTGCCTCGGCCTCGTCCCACTCGCCTGCCTTGGCGCTGAGCATGAGGATCGGGGTCCAGTCTCCGTCGTCGCGCAGGTTGGCACAGACCCGGTAGCCGTTCAGCTTGGGCAACAAGATGTCGAGAACGATCGCGTCGTAGCTGCGCTCCCGGGCATAGGCGAGTCCCTCAGCGCCGTCCGCGGCCAGGTCCACCGAGAATCCCTCGGCCCTGAGCCCGCGCTGGAGAGCGGCTGCCAGTCGCCGCTGGTCCTCGACCACCAGGATCCTCACCGCCGTGAGGCTAGGTGCTCGGGAACGCATCTGAGCCAGCTCTGCTGTCCGCCGTCCGCCGGACCGTCTGGGACATTCTGGCATACTCTGAGAGCTCGGGCTGCTGCTGAGCGAGCATGACGCGCCGCGGGTCGTGCAGGCGTGGTTCCAGGGACTGAACCCGAACCTCGAGGACCGCTCGCCGGCCTGCCTGCTTCGCTAGGGATGTACCGGGCGCTGTACGCCTCGGCCCAACGCGTCGCCACCTTCCTCGGAACTGCGCACGATGCTCAACTCGCCGCCAGCGAGCCGGATCGCTGCCTGGTGGTGGAACCAGGCGGGTCATCCGGGCTCCTTCGCTGGGCCGCAGGAGGATCACCTTGCGGCTTACTGGGAGCTGGGAACGAACTGGTAACCTATTCCCATGAAAGCTGCTATCGACTCGGTCGGCCGTGTCGTGGTGCCCAAGCCTCTGCGTGACGCCCTCGGCCTCCAGCCGGGGTCCGAGGTCGAGATCTCGCGCTACGGCGCGGGTCTCCAACTGGTCCCGGCAGGTCGTACCGCGCAGGTGGTCCTCGAGGGAGGCGTCCCGGTCGTCACCGGCGATACGAGGATCGATGACGAGATCGTCTTCGGTCTCCTCGATGCCGGGCGGCGGTGAGCGTCTCCCTGGCGCTCGATACCAGCGTCGCCGTACCGCTGCTGGTCCAGACCCACGCTGCCCACGCAGCCGTGGTCCGCTGGTGGGCTGGCCGGGAGGTCGCGCTGAGCGGTCACGCCTGGGCCGAGACGTACTCGGTGCTGACTCGTCTGCCCGGTGACCTGCGCATGGCGCCGGCAGACGCTGTCCGGCTCATGGAGGACCGGTTCTCCCCGCCGCTCCTGCTCGACCCAGAGACGGCCCGTCGCTTGCCCGACGTGCTGAGTCGGTTGGAGATCGCCGGTGGTGCGGTCTACGACGCGCTGGTGGCGTTGGCCGCGGTCGAGCACAAGGTTGATCTCGCCACCCGCGATGCACGGGCCAGGGACACCTATGAAAGGGTCGGCGTTGGGGTCGTCATAGCAGGTTGACCCAGGGTCCTGGCCGTGTGCCGCAGGGTTCCTCCTGCGAGAGCCAATGCGGCGCGGGGCGTGAGGCTATGCATGAGCCGTCGGCGTGCGCCGTCAGCTCGAGTACGCGTGGTCTTGTCGAGTACGCGTGGTCTTGCCACCTGATGCTCTACACCACCCAGGGTGGGCAGTCGTGGCAAATGACGTTGCGGTCTGCCAAGTTCAGCGCCGCTCCGCCAAGAGCCTTGCCGTCTGCTCCTCGAATCACGCATAGAGGTCGGGCACGTCGATCAGTCGATCGTCGGCTTGGTCGCCGGCCTCGGACAAGGCGGCGTCGGCCGCCTCGCGCAGCCTTGTGACTGTCGCGAGGCGCGCTCTCAGGGCCCGGTCCCACGCCCCCAGTCGCAGCCTGCAGTAGGTTCGCCGGTCACCTGTCCGGGCGCGCCACTCCACCATCCCGAGCTCGAGCAAGGCGCGCACCCCGGTGCTGACGGATCCGGCGGAGAGCTCCCCGGGCGGCCTTCAGCTCCTGGGCGGTCTGCTCGGCCGGGTCGCAAACGACGAGCCATCCGAGCACCAGGACCATGCTGCGGTGCGTCCCGGAGCTCAAGGGCGGCGCCGGCCGCGACGAGGGTCCACAGCACCAGCACTGCGGCGCCGGCAATGCTGGGCGGGTGGCCTGTTGCTGCGGACCGGGCCAGGCTGGCGAGCTGATGGGACGAGAGCGCGGTCGCGATGTGGCGGACGGCGGCCGCGAAAGCACTCGTGGCCGGAAGGCCTTCGTCAGCGCCCGCGAGACGCCTCCCGTTCACTTGGAACGAGAAGCGAGAGCGCTGATATGCTTGTATGCATGAGGACAACCATCAATCTGCCTGATGCGCTCGGGGAAGCCGCTAAGCGGCGGGCCGCCGACGAAGGACGCACCTTCACCAACCTGGTCGAGGAGGGCTTGCGCACGGTGCTAGCCGCACCGCTCAGGACCGACGAACCGCCCGAACTGCCGGCTTATGGCGATCCTTCCGGCCGCTTTCTTGTGGACCTGTCGGACCGAATCGCGGTGTGGGAGGCGCTGGACGCTGGCGACGGCCGGTGATCCTTCCCGACGTCAATGTCTTGGTCTACGCCTTCCGGAGGGAGGCGATCGACCACCGCCGCTACGCCGCCTGGCTGTCCGAGACGGTCGCGGGCTCGGAGCTGGCGCTGTCCGAGACAGTCCTCACCGGGGTGGTACGCATCGTCACCAGCCCCAGGATCATGGCGGACCCCGCGCCGACGCCGGTCGCCCTGCGCTTCGTCGAGGCGTTGCGCGCCGCTCCCCGGGCTCGGCCATTGATTCCGACCGCGGCCACCTGGCAGCACCTGCGGGCAATCGCTGAACGGGACCCGCAGGTGCGCGGCTCCCTCGTGCCCGACGCTTGGCTAGCGTCGCTCGCCTTATCGCACGGCTGCCGGCTGGCCACCGCAGATCGGGGTTTCGCCCGCTTCGACGGGCTCGACTGGTTCGTGCCCGTTCCCCCAGCCCGCACAGCTGAGGGCTGGCACCCCGGGAAAGGTGTGTTTCCACCTGGTCCACCCAATGGTTGAGCCGCAAACCGATGAGAGGGCTGTTTGCACGACGCTAGATCGTGATGGTCGGCTATCGCCGACAAATTGACTGCTCCCAGGCCTGAAGGCGTGGGAATCTGGGGCTCAAGCCGCCAGATGGCCGTATGCGACTCTGCGGTGGTCAATGTCCAACACCAAGACGGCGCGTTGGTCGTCGTTCGATGTGATACACCACTGCCCGAAGCTGCCCGGCTGTGATGCATCGATACACGGCCTCTCGGCGCAGGCCGAGGAGACGAGCGGCCTCGGTGACCGGAACGGCGAGGGGCTCCACGCTCACGCCCTCCTGGGCCGTGTTTCCCTGTTTTCGTGCAAAGACATGGGACTATCATGCGCCAACAGGTTCCGAGCAGGGAGTTTTGTTGTCCTGGACATGGAACTGGCCCACAGGGCGCCAAGGAAAGTATACGGCATGAGCTTCAGTACACGGCGTGGAATGTCTTTGGTGCCCGGGCCCGTTTCATCCCCCTGAGCTGGGGGATCGCAACAGATCACAGCAATGGGAGCCGGGTAGACTACACGGCCTAGGTGTCCATGGCATTGCTGCTAGGCCACGACGACCTCTACAAGGAGCTGGGATGGGCTACACCGGCTGAAAGCTTTCGGCCCCTGGCCACGCTGGATGGCCTTGTCTGTGGCTTGGCGGACACCCGGCGCTCACCTGGAGGACTTCAGGAAGCCCCAGGTGAAGCTTCGCCCAGTCGGCCCCCTCCCGTCTCGCGGTGGCGCCGTGAGGTCGACCCGTACCCCTGAGGAACCCCCGATTCGAGGGCCGGCAGCTGGTGACCCAGAAGCGGCCACCGACTGGCTTGCCGGGGCTCCACAGCCGTCAATCGTACAGGCCTTCCCATCCCGCAAAGTCCACTGCATATGTCGCATATGTCCCCGGAAGACGACTGGCCGGAAGACGACTTGACATAACGCGAGAGCCAGGGCCGCGGCTCGGGCACACAACCTTCGGCCCAACGCAGTCGAGCCAAACGTCCTCAAGTCGGGTCCCCATTGTGGCGAGGGTCAAGATATGACTCACGCGGGCGGGACGACAAGCAGCAACGGGTGCTGGCCACCCACCACCATGTTGGTGCAGTCCTTCAAGGGCCTGTCCGACCGAGAGGACACCGACCCTGGGGGTGAACCTGCGATGGTAGGCAGCAGCTGGCTTGCAACCGGAGCGCAGGCCTTTCATCCCAGCGTGTTGGTCGCTATGCGCAACCGCCTGCGAGCCTCGCAGCGTCCCCGCCGGCTGTTGGAGGACAACGTAGCCTTGGCCAAGGTGGCCCGCAGCGCCCGCAACGCCAGCACCTCTCGCAGCGCCCACATGACCCGCGCTGCGCGCACCGTCCCGACCAGGGCCCTCACTGCCCGGCTCGTCCCCGTCGCTGGGCCGGCTTGGCCGCTCAGGCTCGGCGCAGCACGCGGGACGCGCCGGAGGGCCAGGTGGGTCCGGTTGTCAGCCTGGTCGCGCTGTCCGTGGCCCTTGCAGGGCTCCTCGCGCTGTCGGGGGGGCACCCCGATCCTCCACCAGGCAGGTCCCGTCCAGCCGGTGACCTCGAGGACGATGCGGGCCAAACCGCCCGGGACGGCGCAGATGATCTGGCACTGGACCTCGGGCAGGGCGCGCTGGGCGCGAAGGAGGGCCCTAGCCCCCGCGCAGTCTGTGAAGTCCAGGCCGACCAGGTCCAGGACCATCCTGGTGGGGCGCCGGCCCAGGGTCTCGGTCAGGAGCGCCTCCAGCTCGGCGGCGCCGGCCAGGTCGAGCTCGCCGCGAAGGACGAGGATGGCCTCGTCGTCCGAATGGACGGCTTCACGCTCAGGAGCGGGCCCCGCCCGGGTGGAGTTGGCAATCGCTCACCTCCGTCGATGGTCTGCAGGCGACTACCCCCAACCCGAACGAGAACGGAACGGGCGCGAGCGGCCGCGGGAGCTGGCTGGCTGCATGGCCGTCGCCAACCTAGCGGGTGGGCCAACGGGCGGCGGCGCCACGGGCGCCCGCTCACCAGGCAGGGCCGACCTCTGCGGCCAGATAGTGGACGAGGGGCGTCCTCGTCGTAGAGCCCCAGCGAGTCGCTGAGGTAGGGGCGCTGGCGGTCGTTGAAGGAGACGACCCGAGCCCCCGTTCACCTGGACTGTCGATGATCCAGAAGGTTGAGTCTGCTGAGGCCGAAGATGCGGGTCATGGCTGAGTGGGCCACCTGGCACCACCACGACCCCACCGCGGTGGGCTACTGGCCCCGCCTGGCCAACGGCGTGGACACATACACCTCGGTTGGGTTCGTCCGGGGCAGGGCGCTGCGCTACACCGAGAACCTCTATCCCCCGGTGCCGGTCGCCATCGCCCTGAGCGTGGTGGCAGACGATCTGCCCCCCCGGCGCGCGCGGGTGCACGACGCCGCCAGCCCCCCGGGGCCGTCCCGTGTGCCTCAGGGCCCTCGCGGGGGTGGAGGTGCTGGCCGAGCTCCGTAGCGCCCGGGGCGCCTTCGACCCCGCAGCGGTGTCGTCTTCCCGATCCATCGCAACCCGGACCTCCGCAGAGCGACACAGCCGTCGGTGGCAGGTCTTTCCAACGTCCAGGTCATCGAGCCACTCGACCATTCCAGCTTCGCACGCCTGCTGGAGCGCTGCTACCTCGTCCTCACCGACAGCGGTGGCATTCAGGAGGAGGCACCCAGCTTGGGCAAGCCGGTCCGGGTGATGCACGAGAACACCGAGCGCCCGGAGGCTGTAGCCGCTGGGACAGTGAGCCTCGTGGGTACTGACCCAGAACGGATCGTGGCGTCGGTCCGAGGGCCTGCAGGACGGCCCGGATGCCTACGAGGCGATGTCAGCTGCGATCAACCCCTATGTGGACGGACACGCGGCATGGCGCACCTTGGGTGCCCTGGATCATTCGTTCGGGAACGGGCCGCCACCTGACGGGTTCATTCCCTAGGAGGTTCCGATCGCCTCAGCCCGAGGTCGAACGTGCTAAAGACGGCGGCGCTACCTGGTCATCAATGACCCATATTAGTCATTGTGAGTCCCAAAAAGGTATATTCCCTGACATTTCGCCCGGAACCGAGGGTTTAGCTGGGTCAACTGGCGCTCATCATCTGCCGAGTAGAGGAAGATGGTACGCCAACGGCAACGATCAGTCATTCAACCGAGTCTCGTCAAGGCTGCTCTTGCTCTGGTCGCAACAGCTCTGTTGGGCATGACAATGCTTGCACCTCGCCCCGCTGCAGCGGCCCCGCGCCAACTGCAGCCCGCCGGGCCCTCGATCATGATCCAGGTCTCGACGTTGGCTCCGTCCTACACCCCCGCAGACCTGGTGAGCTGGCTGCAAAGGATCTGCCAGACCAGCCACGGAGGCGATCTCGTGCTGCAGGACATTGCTGTGGGGGACGGGCCCCTGCTCACGAGCTACCTGGACCCGATCGTCGGCTTCCTCCCGGGCGCCTCGGCACACCCGTGCTTCAAGCGGGTGTTCGTGGGGACAGTCGAGCCGTACTGGTCCGGACCGGGCAATGCGTACGTGCAGGGCATCGAGGACCCGGCCTTTGTCAGCCAGTACCTGGCGCGCTCTGCGAACGTTGCCGCAGAGTTCGTGGCCCGCTATCCGAAGGTGGTAACGGATTGGTACATCAGCTACGAGGCCAGCATGAATGACCTCTACTATCCTCAGGTGCTGGCCAGCTACACGAGCATGCTCAGCTCAGCGCTGAGCACGTTTGCAGGGATACGCCCGAGGGCCAAGGTCCTGTGGTCGCCTGCATTTTGGTATCCCTACTCGGTTTACAGCCAGAACACGCTGGGCATGACTACCCTGCGCCAGAACCTGACTCAGCTCTTCACCACCCTTGCTAGGGTAGGTAGCGGTATCGACGTGGTGGACCTGCAGGACTATGTCGCCGGCTCGGGCTGCCAGCCCGTGGACAACCAGGTGACGCCCGCCGACGCAGTGGGTTGGGCCCGGTTCCTTGAGGGTCTCGGCGTCGTACCGCAGGTATCCCTCAACACAGAGCAATACGCCCTGGACTGCGCCACCGGGGGCATAGGCCCCGGTGACCCGACCGAGGTGCTTGCCCGCGAGGCGTTCTACCAGTCGCAGGGGGTGGAGCTCGGGCCTGCGTTCGAGATCCGCTACTGGGTGGTCACCCATTCGCTGGTGTAGTCGAGGGGTGCGGTCGAGGGGGAAGGGCTCCCGGTAGGGTCCGGCTGCGTGGAGCGCGACTGCGTGGGAGCGCACAGTGGGCGCCGAGCCAGGCGCAACCTGATGACGGGGAGCTGATGGGAGCGCCCGACCGCTTCGGCGCGGTGCTCACCGCGATGGCGACGCCACCCTCGCTCGATAGCTGGCCGACCACGGCAGCGACGGGTTGGTCCTGGCGGGGGACCACGGGAGAGTCCCCGGTGCTATGGGACGAGGAGAAGGCGGACCTGTGGCACGCAGTGCTTGAGGCGGTCTGCCCGTGATGATCTACGACATCCCAATCCGGACGGGCCGCAAAGGTAGACAGCTCGACGCTCCTGGGCTTGGCGCATCGAGTTCCCAACATCGTCGCGGTGAAGGATGCGGCTGGTCTCGGCACCACCTCCACGACCCGCGCGGCGACATCCGGCACGGCTGGCCCGCGGGCGCCGATGGGGCTGTGAGTGCGCAGCCCCAATCGGCCCTACGACGCCGGGTCACCGTCGAGGAGCTGGCCCAGAAACTCCGCTTGGTCCTTGGCCCGTGCAGGCATCCAGTGGGCGTAGGTGCTCAGC
>JAVKSL010000011.1:0-28332 GCA_039583695.1 Acidimicrobiales bacterium
CAAGTCCAACTCGCACTCAGCCAACCGCGCGGTCATCGCCCAGTTGAAGGGTTACATCCTGGACGTCGCCGCGAGGGAACACCGGGACGTGAGCCGCCTCGCGGGCGTGGCGATCGATGGGCACTACCTGGTCTTCGTCCGTCGTGTCGGCAACGGCTGGAACGTCGATGACCCTCGGCCGCTGACTGCGGCATCGGTCGAGCTGTTGCTGCGGCTACTCTTCTCCCTGTCGTCAGGCGTAGCCCTGGTGCCCGAGAACCTGGTCGAAGACTTCGGCCCCGCCACCCTCACGGCGCAGCGCGCGGTCCGATCCCTTTATGCAGCGCTCTCGTCCAGCAAGGACCCCCTGGTCCAGAAGCTCTTCGAGCAGTGGGCGGAGTTCTTCAGCGAAGCGACCGACTTCACTGAATGGCACGAGCGAATCGAAGGAAAGCCTGAGTTCCAGCGGTTCGTAACCGGGATAGGACTCGATCCTCGATACGCCTTGGCTCCTCGAGTCTTCTTCGCTATCCACACCTATTACGCCCTCCTGATAAAGCTCGTCGCCTCGATCGCCTCAGCCCGGTTCGCGGGTCGCGGCGCAAAGCCTCTCTCGTCGCTCACCGGTGCAACCGGACAGGAGCTACACGACGCAATGAAGGACGTGGAGGACGGCGGGATGTTTCGGCAGTACGGCCTCCGCAACTTCTTGGAAGGCGACTTCTTCGGCTGGTACCTCCACGCCTGGACTCCGGAGGTGGCCGGTGCCGTTGCCAGCCTCATCGCGAGACTTTCGCAGTATGACCCTGCCACCATCGAACTCGCTCCTGAGCACGCTCGTGACCTTCTGAAGAAGCTCTACCACTACCTGCTTCCTCGCGAGATACGGCACGACCTCGGTGAGTACTACACGCCCGATTGGCTCGCCGAACGCCTCTTGCAGCAGACGCTCGGCGACGCGGCGCTCGGCGACGCGACGAAGCGTGTTCTTGATCCTGCGTGCGGATCGGGCACGTTCCTCGTGCTCGTTATCCGAGAGGTCAAGACGGCCGCTGAGCGACGGGGCGACGACCTGGCTGCGACGCTCCGCCTAATCCTCGAGAACATCGTGGGCTTCGATTTGAATCCCCTCGCCGTCATCGCAGCCCGCACCAATTACGTCTTGGCGATCGGTGATCTCCTTCGGCACGCCGACGGCGAAATTGATATTCCCGTTTACCAGGCGGACTCCGTCATGACGCCCGCCCAAGGTGAGGGCCTCTGGGAAGGATCGACGTACCTCCTCCCGACGACCGTCGGAGAACTCAAGGTCCACGAATCGTTCGCCACGCGCGAACGGATTGACGGACTCACGGATGAACTCGATGAGGCGGTGTCGTCCGCGGTGTCCGACATTACGTTCTATAACCGCGTCAAGAGGCGCTGCGGCCTCTCCGACGGGGAGGCGGAAGCCGCCAGGGACGTGACCGTGGCTCTGTACCTGCAGCTCCGGGGATTCCACGATCAAGGCCTGAACGGCGTATGGGCTCGCATCATCAAGAACGCCTTCGCCCCGCTATTCTTGGAGCCATGCCACTTCGTCATCGGCAATCCACCCTGGGTGAATTGGGAACACCTGCCGGATGCCTACAGACAGCGCTCCATCCGGCTTTGGCAGCACTACGGGCTGTTCGCCCAGAGAGGCATGGACACGATCCTCGGCGGTGGCAAGAAGGACATCGCCATGCTCATGACTTACGTCTCGGCCGACCGCTACCTCCGCCGCGGCGGCAAGCTGGGGTTTGTGATCACGCAGAGCGTCTTCAAGTCCGCTGGCGCTGGTCAAGGCTTCAGACGTTTCCGCCTTCCCGACGGGACGGGCGTCGGGCCGCTATCTGTGGACGACATGAGCTCTTTGCAGCCATTCGAGGGAGCGACTAACAGAACCGCCGTCATCGTCCTCGCCAAGGGGAGGCCCGTGCGTTACCCCGTAACCTACCAGCGATGGTATAGAACCGGACGCGGCCGGGGCAGCTCACTCGGCTTCGACACGCCGCTCGACGAGATCGTCGCCGGTCGAGCGAGCTACCGCCAGTGGGTCGCTACTCCGGTCGCCGACGACGACCCGACGTCCGCGTGGATCACTGGCCCACCCAAGGCTCTCCGGGCCGTAAAGCGGGTTCTTGGTGCTTCACACTACCACGCAAGGGCCGGATCCTTCACCGGTGGCGCGAACGCCGTCTACTGGCTGGAGATCGTGGGCAGCCGGCCTGGTGGGCTCGTGATGGTGACAAACATCACCGAGGGCGCCCGTAGGCAGGTTCGGCGCACGCAGGCCGCGGTCGAAGAGTCACTTGTCTACCCCTTACTCCGGGGGCGTGATGTCCAGCCCTGGTCCGCGACCCCGTCCGCTTCCATCCTGATGGCACAAGATCCGGCGGAGCGACGAGGGATCTCCGTCGAACGCATGGAGCGGGACTTCCCCCGTGCACATGCATACCTGGCGAGATTCGAACGGGAGCTGCGGGCTCGTCGCGATCGTGGTACCAGAAACTTGATTGATCAAGGTGCGCCATATTGGTCAATGTTCTCTGTCGGTCCGTACACTTTGGCCGACTGGAAGGTAGTCTGGCGCGAGCAGGCGGCCAACTTGACTGTCGCCGTCGTCGGCCCGCGCGACGGTCGACCCGTTGTCCCTGACCACAAGCTGATGCTCGTCGAGGTCAACTCTGAGGACGAGGCCCACTACCTCTGCGCTGCTTTGGGATCCTCGCCGGCCCGCTTCGTGGTCTCCTCCTACGCGGTCTCAATACAGGTAAGCACTCACGTCCTTAAACACGTGGCTGTCCCTCGATTCCTCCCGCGAGATTCGCTGCACAAGAGACTGTCTCAGGTGTCGCGCAACCTCCATGAGGCAGTTGGCGCCGAGGACGCGAGTCGAAGAGCCGAGCTTGAGGCGGAGCTCGACAAGCTGGCTGCGTCGCTGTTTGGCATCTCAGACGACGAGCTGGCAGAGATCCAGCAGGCTCTTAGCAGATGACCGTCAGCTCCAACCCGTTTGCTGGCCTCCGTCCCGCTCTCCAAACGCTCGCAACCGAGGGCCGCGTGCTGCCAGCGACGGGCCAAGCGATGGAGGAGCTGATGCGGCCCGATCACGAAGAGGTGCTCGACACCTTGCGACTGGGCGACGACCGTGTGCTCGACACCATGTACGAACTCGGCAACACGGAGCCGTACGTGGAGCTGGAGCCGCTTTACCGCAGGATCGACCACCCATTGCGTTTTTTCCTCGACGGTTCGGCACGCACTTTCTTCCTCGGTGACGTCGTGGAAGGCAACCGCAGGAGCCCTATCCACGTGAGCCAGATCGGCTCCGCCGTGGTACGTCGCGCAAACGATGGGCGGGTGCAGGTCGTCCGATCTCGCCACAAGATCCTTCTCATGCTCGACAAGAGCGGGCTGTCCTTCGCTGACGAAATCGAGCGGCTCGTCAAGGAGGCCGGCGACAGGTTCGGATTCGTGGACCTGATGGAGCGCGACCCCGACACCGACGCCACCTCCGGGAGGGAGCCGCGATCCCGAGCTGCGCACAAGGCGCACCACCAGATGGCCGCGCTTGAAGAGGAGCTCGGTCGAGAAGTCCAGCGCGAGCACGGGGAATGGCTGGTGCTGGACGGCAGCCTGGGCAAGGATCTCCACTCCTGGCACGACGTGGAGGAGTTTCTGGGCGTCACCAAGTCCTTCAGTAGGGACCCGATGTTCAAGCTCCCGGGCGCTCGCCGCAGCTCCACGATCAACCTGTTCAATCTCCTTGCCAGCCTGCCCGCGTCGGGACGGACTGCCGTATTTTCCGCTCGATCGGGTGCCGTGGCGGTCTGGTACGTGCGCTTGCGCGACCAGCGCCACCTTGACTACCCGCTCATGGGCGTTGTCAAGGTGGAGCTGCCCAGACCCGACCAGTCACCTGCCCCATCGGACCTCGTTGATCGCATCGCGTCGGCCATTGTTGCCGAGCGGCAGTCCACCCCCCACGGGCGGGATGTTCGCTGGCACGCCCACCTCTATGCGATCTTCCTTGCCGAACAGGCCGTGAAGAACGGGTTCGTATCTGGCGAGGTATTAAAGGCGGGACTCAGATGGCCGGAGCTGGCGCAAGGAGGTTACCAGTGACCAACAGTGACAACGGGGCGCCGCGGCGGCTCATCGGCAAGGCGTCGGCAACGGAACGAGAGCCGAGCAGCTCGGAGAAGTTCTGGTTTTGGCTGGCCCCAGACGAGATCGTGAACCCCTTCGACATCGTGGAAGCCGACCACATGGCCGGAACGCGGACGTACGGGCTCGTCACGAACATCCGTCAGGTGACCGACGCCCCCTCCCACCTGTCGAACTTCATATCGAGCGACTTCGGGAGCGTGGGTGAGGTGCCGCAGACGCCCCGACAGGGGGCAAACGTCGCGGAAGCAAGCGTCCTCGCCAACTACGACCCATCCGAGCTTCGACAGTTTCCGACGGGCATCTACATGCCCGTACAGAGTGACGCGGCCGTCCGTTTCGCAGACGAGCCGGGGATCCACGTCGCGCTCGGCATCGACCGCATGCTCGACGCCGAGCAAGAGACGAAAGAGAAGATCGCAATCCCCGCTGGCTTAATGAGGATGTCAGACGGAACCGCTGCCCGCGTCTACCTTGACAAGCGCTTCCTGCTGGGGCCCGAAGGTGCTCATGTCAACATCTCGGGAATCTCAGGTCTCGCAACCAAGACCTCGTACGCCCTGTTTCTGATCCAGTCGATTCTGCAAACGGTGGGCACTGAGAATGTCGCAGTCATCCTGCTCAACGTCAAACAGAACGACCTTCTCGTTATCGACAAGCCAGATACGAACATGTCAGCCGCCGATCTGGCTCTGTGGGAGAAGATCGGTCTTGAGCCGCGGCCCTTCGAGAACGTGCGTTATTTGCTGCCCTGGGGAAAGGCCACCGCCACGACCGGCCTGCCCAACTGCTTCGGCGAACCACCCGAGGCGTTCATGACCTACTCGTACTCGCTTGAGGACGTTGTCGGCTCGAAAGGCGAGGCCGGGCCAGGTCTGGGCCTCCTGGTGCGGGTCCCTGACCCCTACGACACGATGGGCGCCCTGATCGGTGAGGTTCAGCAAGGAATCGTCAACAGCGAGCCGCAGTGGCGCCGCGTCAGGACGTGGAGCGATCTCCTGAACGGCCCTCCGCTCATGGACAACGGCGTCCCGCAACGCCATGGCCAGCTTCAGGCGTCTTCGGTTGGCCGTTTCGTGCGCGTTCTTCGCAGGGTGGTCAAGAACCGCCAATCGGGAATCTTCGTCGAGCAACGCTCGGAACGAAAGGCGAGCAACCTGGGCGAGGAGATCCGGAACATCGAAGGGGGCAACACCTATGTGGTCGACATCGCTCAGCTCACCGACGAGGAGCGGTCGCTCGTCTTCGGGCAGGTGATCCAAGAGGTCTACGGGATGTACGCGGAGGCAACCGTCGACGAGCGCCACAAGCTCCCGGACAAGACGATCATTTTCGTCGATGAACTGAACAAGTACGCTCCGGCGAAGCGGGGCGAGGGAGACTCGTCAATCGTGCAGTACGTCCTCGACGTGGCCGCCCGCGGGCGCTCTCTCGGCGTGGTACTCGTCTCAGCGTCCCAGTTTATGAGCGAGGTGCACTCCCAGGTCACCGGGAACTGCGCAACGAAGGTGATCGGGCGGAGCGACGGAGCCGAGCTCAGTGACTCCGTATACCGCTTCATCGCCCAGGACGTGAAGAGCCACCTAACCAGACTCGACAAGGGCGAACTCATCCTCTCGCATCCGATCTACCGACAACCGGTCAAGGTGGAGTTCCCTCGGCCCGCCTACCAAGCGATCGGCCACGGACCGCGGGTACGCTGATGACGCTGCCCTTGCATTTCGAGCCGCGTCTCAGGCGCAGGCGACATCCCAACAAATGACAGACGAGAAAGCGGTCGTTGGTCCCCCCCGCGTCGAGCGCCCCGAGTGGCGCACTTTTGTCACGCCCAAGTCTTTACGTCGTGCGCCGGTACACCGCTGGTTCGTCTTTCCACATAGCTTCAGCGAAGCGCTGGTAGAAGCACTCATGTCCGAATGGTGTCTCGGACCCGAAGACTGGCTTCTCGATCCCTTCGTCGGCGCGGGAACCACCCTCGTAGCAGGTCAACGACTCCAAGTCCCGACTCTCGGATTCGATCTGTCACCGCTCTCCGTCTTCTCGTCGACGGCCAAGACCGCGCACGTTGAGGACCGCCAGCTTCTCGATTCATGGAGAGCTCTCAAGAAACACTTGCTCGCCACCACAACCGACTTGCCCGTGGGTCGGGAGGAGGATCTTCTTTGTCGAGCATTTGACGACAAGACTTTTTCGACGCTCGCCACCTACTGGAGGGCCGTCCGGTCTCGGGTGCTCGACCCGTCTGTCCGCACTCTGATCCAGTTAGGTTTCATCGGTATCATGCCTCGTTACAGTCGCTTGATTAGCAAAGGTGGGTGGCTGACGGAAACGAGCCCTGAACTGGAGATCGGCTCGTTCCTGGAAACCCTAGAAGAGCGGATCCGCATGATGGCTGGGGATCTCGCCCACCGACCCGAGATGGGAGCTCCGGCTGTCTGTGGCCTGGCGGATGCACGGCGGCTTCCTGTCGCTGACAATGCAATCAGCGCCGTGATCACTTCACCGCCGTACGCAAACCGTCACGACTACACGAGAGTATTCGGGGTCGAGCTGGCATTCGCGTTCCTTGATGCCAGCGCCACGAAGGCGCTCCGATATCAGAGCTTCTCGTCTCATCCCGAGGCTAAGCCCCAACGGCCGAAGTCAGCGTCTTCATATCGCGAGCCACCCTCACTCAGTGAAATCCTTCTGAGGCTCGGGGACCTCATCGACGATCCGCGGGCGAAGCAGCGCATCCCCAACATGCTCGCCGGCTACTTCGTTGACCTCTACTGCTCGCTCATGGAGGTCAAGCGCGTACTGAAGCCCGGAGCCCGGGCGGCGTATGTCGTCGGGAACGTTCAATACTGCGGTATCGGCCTAGAGGTCGATGAGCTGCTGTGTGAAATCGCAGGTCAAGCGGGACTGTCCTGCGACGAGGTACGGGTCGCACGCGTTCGGGGGAACAGCGCACAACAGATGGGTGTGTATGGCCGCCAGCCAGCCAGAGAGTCGGTCGTGCTGGTACGAAAGCCGTGCGTCACAGCCGCTCGCACCCAGCCAGGATGACGGTTCAAGGATGAACCTGAGCCCGAAGAGATTACTATTGGCCAGCTTGGCGAACAGCAGAGAGATGGCGGACGGCGGCGAACCCTGATGTGTCCAACCGGCGTCCCTGCGAGCCGCCTGGAACCGATGCCGGCGACAAGGCCGGCGAACAGCATCGACGTGCCGATATCCGGGGCAAGCCAGGAGACGACTAGACCCGAGAGGGCGAGTCCAGCCCAGGGATGTTGGGCCAAGAATGAAGCGAGCGCCCTGCGCGCCGCCAGGAGTCGAGGCCGGGCGGTGCTCCAGGCGGACCCCGGCTCAAGTAGGGCCGCGGCCGCCGACTCATGCGGAGCCGCGCCCGCCAACGAAGGCCGCTGGCGCCCGCACGCGCGCTACCAGCCCGCGCCCGTCGATCCTCCGACGTCTCTTGCCCGTCCCCGACGTACTCCCGCTTATGGCCCAGGGACTCGTCGTAGGCCCGGCGACGCGCGGCTTGGACAAGGTCGCATGCGCCTCCTCGACCCGGCGGAACAGGGACGCGGTGCCGCCGACGTCGGGATGGGTTAGACGGGCCAGCCGGAGGTACGCCGCCTTGATCTCCGCAGTTGTGGCCGTCGGCGTGAGCCCGAGCACCTCGTACAGGGTGTCCTCGCAGGTCGTCACACCGGCCTACCCTCCCTGTGTCTCGTCTCGTATCCACTGCAGGTAGGTGGGGCTGCCGTCCGTGATGGGTAGGCAGCAGATCCCCGGCTCCTCGTAGGGGTGTTCCTCCCGGGTCCGGCGTACGATCTCGGCCACAAGGCCGTGCGGGTGTGCAGGGCCACCCGGGCCTCGGTCTCGTCGAACACCTCGCCCTTCCAGCGGTAGATCGACCGGATGGGTCGGGCCGTCGTAGCTCAGGCCCGTCCAGCTGCCGGTCATGTTGATCCCATGCGGGTGCAGGACGAAGAACATGGTGCCCTTGGACCGGGTGGCATCGTCGTCCGCGATGTATGTGCCCATGAGGATCTGGTTGTCGGACAGCTGCAGCTCAGCGCGCCACAGGTAGCCCCCCTCGACCGCCTCGACACCCCTGGTGATGGCGTGGAGCTGGATGGTCAGATCCCGCTGGCGGAGCTCAACCTCCTGAACCCGGACGAACTCCTCTCCGTCCTTGAAGGTCTGCCACGCCGCCCACCACCGCCCGCCCACCACCGCCCGCTCAGGTCCACCCGCTGCTGTGCGGGCAGGCCGGCCAGGGCACTGATCGAGATGTGAAGCGCGTCGGCGATGGCCAGCGCCACGCTCAGGACCGGTTGCTGCTCGCCGGCCTCGTAGCGCCTGATCTGACGCTTGTCGACACCGACGGCGGCCGCCAGCTCGACCTGGGACAACCCCAGCTCGGCGCGCCTCTGACGGATGACCTGACCGAGTTCCATGCTCTCTCCATGTAGCGGACGGATGAGTCCTTGACAGGGACACTATGGTCCTCTACCGTGAGGCACGTCGTCTGGCGCCCGGCGCTGGTGGCCGTCGGGATCATCGCCCCCGGCGTCGGCGCCGCACCGGCTGGCGTCACGACGCCCCGCCCCGCCGGCGTCGTCATGGGCCCACCCGTTGCCGACGGCACTGGCGTCGGGGGCGGCAACGGCATGCACGCGCTGAGGCACTTGGCCGCCTCGGTCCTGCTCGACGCGGGCGAGTCGATAAAGGCGCTCAGTGAGTACCTGGGCCACGCGGACCCAGGCTTCACGCTTCGCACCTACACCCACCTCATGCCAGCCAGCGCGGCCCGCTCACGGGGGGCCATCGACCATCTCTTTTCAATCGAAGAGACCGAGTCGGACGGCCCCACCACGGCCCGGAGGACCTCATGACCCGCATAGTCGCAGGTCACAGGCCTGCAAAGATCAGATGTCGTAGTAGAGCATGAACTCCCAGGGGTGCGGGCGCAGGCGGACCTCGTCGATCTCGTGCAGGCGCTTGTAGCCCACCCAGGTGTCGATCAGGTCGTCGGTGAACACCCCGCCCACCTTCAAGAAGTCCTGGTCTGCCTCCAGCGCACTGAGCGCATCCTCCAGCGAGCCGGGCACCTGAGGCACGTTGGCCAGCTCCTCGGGGGGCAGATCGTACAGGTCCTTGTCCACAGGCGCGGGGGGCTCGATCCGGCGCTGCACCCCGTCCAGGCCGGCCATCAGCATGGCGGAGAACGCCAGGTACGGGTTGCATGAGGGGTCAGGGCAGCGGAACTCAACCCGCTTGGCGCGCGGGCTCTTAGAGTAGAGGGGTATCCGGCACGCTGCGGAGCGGTTGCGCTGGGAGTAGACCAGGTTCACCGGTGCTTCGTACCCGGGCACCAGGCGCTTGTAGGAGTTGGTAGTGGGCGCGGCGAACGCCAGAATTGCCGGGGCGTGGGTGAGCAGGCCCCCGATGTACCACCGTCCCAGATCCGAGACCCCTGCATATCCGGTCTCGTCGTAGAAAAGCGGCTCACCACCGCGCCACAGGGACTGGTGGCAGTGCATCCCCGAGCCGTTGTCCTGGAACAGGGGCTTGGGCATGAACGTGGCCGTGCGCCCGGCCTGGCGCGCAACGCTTTTGACCACGTACTTGTACAGCATGAGCTTGTCCGCCATCACGAGCAAGGTGTCGAAGCGCATGTCGATCTCCGCTTGTCCCGCAGTAGCCACCTCGTGGTGCTGCACCTCGATCTCGATCCCCAGGCGCTCCATCGTGAGGATCATCTCCGAGCGCAGGTCTTGGAAGTGGTCGGTGGGCGGGACCGGGAAGTAGCCCTCCTTGTGCCGGGGCTTGTAGCCGAGGTTGGGACCCTCCGCCTTGTCGGAGTTCCACTGGCCTTCCACCGAGTCCACCGAGTAGCTCGCCGAGTGGCTGTCCTGGCCGTAGCGCACATCGTCGAAGATGAAGAACTCCGCCTCCGGCCCGAAGTAGGCCGTGTCGGCGATCCCCGTCGTGGCCAGGTAGTCCTCCGCCTTGCGGGCCACGTAGCGCGGGTCCCGGGAGTATGGCTCACCGGTGACCGGGTCGTGAACGAAGCAGTTCAGGTTCATCGTGGGGTGGTCCCGGAACGGGTCCAGCACGACGGTGTTGGGGTCAGGCAGCAGGATCATGTCCGACTCCTGGATCTCCTGGAACCCCCGGATCGAGGAGCCGTCGAAGCCGAACCCCTCCTCGAACACATCCTCGGTCAGCTGATGGGTGGGCACGGAAAAGTGCTGGGTGAGGCCAGGAAGGTCACAAAACCGCAGGTCCACGATCTCGACACCTTCGTCCTTGGCGAGGCGCAGCACCTCGGCCGGCGTACGTTGCTGCACTTTGGGTTCCTCCGCTTGTTCAGGTGGGCCGAATAATGAGCCAGCGATGGTGCCACGGGCCGCCAAGAGACTGGCCCAACACAGTTTCGGGGCTGTTGCGCCTCCGTGAACAGCGTGTGAACCGGGCCGACGGCGGGCCGCGATGTGCGAGACTAGCCCACATGCAGACTCAACAGGACTACGTGCTCCGCACCGTCGAGGAACGGGGCGTGCGCTTCGTCCAGCTCTGGTTCACCGACGTGCTCGGTGTGCCCAAGGCAGTCAGCGTCACGCCAGCCGAGATGCAGAACGCCCTGGAGGAGGGGATGACCTTCGACGGCTCGGCCATCGACGGCTTCTCGCGGGTCCACGAGTCTGACGTGTTGGCCCGGCCCGACCCCAAGACCTTCCAGCTCCTGCCCTGGCGGAGCGACGATACACCGGTTGCCCGGGTGTTCTGTGACGTGTTGAACCTGGACGGATCGCCGTTCGAAGGCTGCCCCCGTCACGTCCTGCGCCGGTCGTTGGATCGGGCCTCAGAGCGAGGCTTCTCCTTCTTTGCCGCCCCGGAGATGGAGTTCTTCTACTTCGCAGACGCGGATCCCAAGAGGGCGCCGAGGCCGATAGACACCGGTTCCTATTTCGAGCTGACGGTGGCGGACCTGGCCAGTGACCTGCGCAAGCGCACCGTGCTCACGCTGGAGGACATGGGCATCCCAGTCGAGTACGCCCAGCACGAGGATGCTCCCTCCCAGCACGAGATCGACCTGCGCTACACCGACGCCCTCACAATGGCCGACACCGCCATGACCGTACGCCTAGTCGTCAAGGAGATAGCCCAGGAGCGGGGCGTGTACGCCACCTTCATGCCCAAGCCACTGTCGGGAGTGCAGGGATCTGGGATGCACACGCATTTCTCGTTGTTCGAGGGGGATACCAATGCGTTCTACGACCCGGGCGATCCCTACGGGTTGTCCAAGGTGGCCAAGGCATTCATCGCCGGCCTCTTGCGCCACGCCCCGGAGATCACCGCGGTCACCAACCAGTGGGTGAACTCCTACAAGCGCCTGGTTCGCGGATACGAGGCGCCCGTCCATGTGTCCTGGGCGCGCAACAATCGTTCGGCGTTGGTGCGGGTTCCTCCGACCAAGAAGGGCCGTCCCGAGTCCACCCGCATCGAGTACCGCGCACCCGATGCAGCGTGCAACCCGTACCTGGCGTTCGCCGTGGTCCTGGCAGCAGGGATCAAGGGCATCGAGGAGGGCTACGCGCTACCTGCCGAGGCCGCTGCGAACCTTTGGTCGATGACCCCGGAGGAGCTGGCTGCCGAAGGGATCGCAGACCTGCCAGGCAGCCTTCACGAGGCGATCACTTGCATGGAGCGCTCCGAGCTGGTCGCCGAGACGCTGGGGGAGCACGTTTTCGAGTGGTTCATCCGCAACAAGCGTGACGAGTGGAACGACTACAAGACCCACGTGAGCCAGTTCGAGCTGGACCACTACCTACCGCAGCTCTAGCGGGCGGTCAGCTATGGAACCCCTGTTGGTCTACCCCGACCCGGCGCCCCCCGTCCTGGCTCAGGCCCTCGATCTGGGCGGCTGGTCATGGAAGGCGGTCACCAGCCCGGAGCGGGCGGTGTCTGACGAGCCTGACGACGGATGGGCTGGGGCAGTGGTATGCGCGGAGGCCTGCGCGGAGATCCCCGGCGGGACGGATCGGTCCTGGTCGGGACCCGACGGGGCGTTCGCCCTGTGCCGGAGCCTGCGCAAGCGAGACCTGCCCCTGGCCCCCCTGCTCATCTTGATAACCCTGGACCAGATCCCCGCGCTGGAGCTGCGCGAGGACCTCTTCGACGACCTCTGCCTGGTGCCGTTGCGCCCCGCGGAGCTGGAGGCGCGACTCAAGCACCTGTTCTGGCGAACCGGGCGAGGCACCCGGCCAGAGCTGGTCGAGCACGGCCCCTTGGTGCTCAACCTCGAGACATACCAGGCAGCCCTCGACGGGCGGCCCCTCGACCTCACTTATATGGAGTACGAGCTGTTGAGATTCTTGGCCACGCACCCGGGAAAGGTCTTTACCCGCGAGACCTTGTTGAGCCGGGTTTGGGGATACGAGTACTATGGCGGGGCTCGCACCGTCGACGTGCACATCCGGCGCCTGCGGGCCAAGCTGGGCGAGGAGCACGCTGGACTGATCCACACCGTTCGTTCGGTGGGGTATCGCCTGGGCCAGGTCCGCTGGCCGTGAACAGCGGGGCAGCGACCCTGTAACGTAGCCTGGCGTCGGTGGGCTGCCCTCAGCTGTGAGCTGCGGCGTACGCCTCAGAGATCTGGCCGGAGATACGCCCCCGATCGCTCACTGTCATACCTTGCGCCCGGGCCCATTCGCGGACCAAGCGCATGTCATCCCTGCGGGCCGAGGCCGTCCGACGGGCTGGGGCGGGAGTGGAGCTCGCCGAACGACCGGTTGGAGCTGATGGTGTAGCCGGGGCAGCGCTTGCGGCATTTGCAGTGCTTGCGGCACGCTGGGTCCGCCGGCGGGGCCGTGGCCCATCAACCTTACGAGCCTTCTCCACAAAAGGTCGCAACGAGCCGTTGAGCTCTTTGTGGTGTCGGGAGCAGAGCTCTATCTCGTATTCACGACCGTCCAAGCCGAACTTGACGGTCTCCTCAGCCTGAGTGTCGTCGCCATCGACGTCACACGTCAGCACTATCTTATGCGCCATTGCTGGAGCCTCCTTGTCGACGTGCATGCTAGCACGTCTTGTTCGTTGTCAAGCGCATCACTGTTGTTGGGCGCATCACTGTTGTTGGGCGCATCACTGTTGTTGGGCGCATCACTGTTGTTGTGGGGAGGCTAGACCTAAGTCATGTCGCGAACGACCATCGTCGAGACAACGAGCGGTAGGGTTCGCGGACGGGTAAGTGGCTCGAACCTGACGTTCAAGGGAATCCCCTATGCTCGAGACCCCGTTGGGCTATTGCGCTTTGCTCCACCGCAACCGCCTGTGCCTTGGTCGGAAACGCTGGATGCGCTGGATTTTGGTCCCGTCGCGCCCCAGCCGGTGGCGCCCTTGGAGGTGCTGCTGGGTGGGGGGAACGCGCCCCAGAGCGAATCCAGGTGCCTGACGCTCAATGTGTGGACACCGGGCCTGGATGACGCCCGGCGTCCGGTGATGGTGTGGGTTCATGGGGGAGCGTTCTTGACCGGGTCGGGGTCGGCTCCCTGGTATGACGGATCGTCGCTTGCCGGGGCGGGCGATGTCGTGGTCGTCACATTCAACTACCGTCTTGGCGCGCTTGGATACATATATCTGGGTGGTCCAGACGTGTCGTGCAACTTTGGACTGTTGGACCAGCTGGCAGTGCTCGAGTGGGTTCGTGAGAACGCGCCAGCTTTCGGGGGGGACCCTGAGATGATCACTGTGTTCGGGCAGTCCGCCGGCGCCATGAGCATTGGCGCGATGTTCGGTACGACCGTGTTGCCTGGTCTTGTGCGGCGAGCCATCTTACAGAGTGGGGCCTGCTCGCACACCTTGTCGCCCCAATTGGCGGCTAGCAATTCAGCGGCCCTTCTGGATCGCCTGGGCTTGGCGCCTGGCGTACCGGACCTTCTCGAATCGTTGCGCGCCCTGCCTACTGCTGCGTTCTTGGACGCCCAGGCCGCGCAGTTGCCGGTGCAAGTGGACGGTATGTCCTTCCTGCCCGTCGTGGACGGAGCAACGCTGTCCCGTGAACCGCTTCACGCGGTGAGGGAGGGCTCGGTCTCAGGCTTGGATATCCTAGTTGGGACCAATGCCGACGAGGCGCGCATCTTCACCCTCAGCGATCCCGCGCTCAGTGCGCTTAGCGAAGATGGATTGCTGGCGCTCTCTTCCGAGATATGGGGCGATCTCGATGAGGCACGCCGAGCCATCGACATCTACCGGCGAGCTCGTCCCGATGGGCTGGCCCGGGATGTCTGGGCGGCGATAACCACAGACAAGACATTTCGGATCCCGGCGGTTCGGCTTGCTGAGGCCCAGGCGAGAGCAAGGGTGTCCGCGGGGCCGGGTACCGGGGCGCCGGGGCCGGGTGCCTGGGGCTTCGACTCGCACGACACTGCTCGGGCGGCTACATTTGCTTACCTGTTCAAGTGGAAAGCCTCCGTGTTTGATGGCGTCTTTGGCGCCTGTCACAGTCTCGAGATTCCCTTCGTGTTCGACAACCTCGACCAGCCGGGTATGAGCATGCTGACCAGCAAGGCTGGCCCGGCAGGTCCCAGGCTGTCCCGGAGTCAGCTGGCCGGTGGGGCGGATGGGTGGGGCGGTCCAGCCTCGCATTTGCAGGACGAGCTGACCGGCCTGGCAGCCAGGATGCGGGGCGCCTGGGTGGCTTTTGCGCGCACGGGTCGGCCGGTGGTGGACGGATGTGACCCATGGCCACCGTACTTGGTGGCGCCGAGCCTTGTGGCGCTGGCGCCGGGTCCGAGCCAGTCTGGCACCAGCGACGTGCCGTACAGGGCAACCATGTCCTTGGACATCACCTGCTCGGTGGTCGTAGACCCCGATGCCGAGGAGCGGCGATTGTGGGAGGCGGTTGTGTGAGTGATCCGATCCGGGTGCTGATCGTCGACGACGACGAGAGGGTCCGGCGGATTATCGCGATCATGCTCAGCCTGGAGGATGACTACGAGGTGGTTGGCGAGGCAGCCGACGGCGTTGAGGCGGTGTCTGCGGCTGGGGTCCTACATCCGGACGTGGTCCTGCTCGACCTGGAGATGCCGGGTATGGACGGGATTCTGGCGATCCCCGAGATTCGTCGGCAGGCGCCCGACACCAAGATTGCGGTCCTTTCGGCATTCCCTGACCCCTACACGCTCACAGATGCTCTCGTCAGGGGCGCCGACACCTATCTGGACAAGGCCACAAACCTGGCTGAGCTCCCGATTCTTTTGCGGAGCCTGGTCGAGCACCGTTCGACCTGAGCTCGATGCTTTGGCGGACCGGTTTCCATTCTGGGAAGGATGATCGTTGCTATAGGCGCGCTAACCGTCCCCAGAATGTCGGGCCGGGGGTCGCCCACCAGCCCCACCAGCCGCACCAGTCCGGCTGCCCTGCGAGCGCAGTGTGAGGCGGCGATCGGCGAACCAGGGCCGGAGGCTGAGCCGGGCGGGCGGCAAGTGCCCGTAGATGAGGACCCCCTCGCCGGGCTGTATTCGTCGTAGGGCGTCTGCGGGAGCGAGGCGCTGCGGTCCCACAGACGCAGTGGTCGAGCGCCGACCGTCGGGGTCGGTGGTCGTTGACGAATGGCGTGCCTCTTCGTCGCCGATCAGGAGGCTCACGTGCTCGAGGGTGGCAGGGTCGGAGATCCCCGAGAGCACCACCTTGGCCCGGTGGTTGTTGACCACGGTGGCCGCTCTGGCTCCGTATCGGGCCGCGACCTGGGCCATGTCCTGCCAGATGGTGACCAGCTGAATCCCGTGGCTAGCTGCGGTGGCGGCGATCGTATCCAGCTCGGTCAGTGGCGCGACGTTGGCTGCCTCGTCCAAGACCACCAACAGTGGGGGGTCCAGAGGCGCGCCGCGCACGGTTGCTCGCTCATAGGCTGCCAGCAGGACTTGGCTGACCAAGGCGCTGAACACTGGGCGCAGGCGTTGCTGCTCATGGGCTGGCGCGCAAACAAACAGGGTATGCGCGCCCCCGTCGAGCAGCAGTACCGGGTCGATGTCCGATCGGGCGGAGGACCAAGCCACGCACGGATCGGCGAATGCCTCCAGAATCGTCTCCGCTGTCGTGTACACCGAGCTTCGCTGGCGATCCTCGCGCCGCCAACTTGCATGGGCCGCCTGAATCGCCTGGGTCGCGCCGAGTGCGTGGAGGACGGCGTCGACCTCGTCCACTTCCTGCTCATCGACCCATCGCACGACATCGACCATGGTGCGTCCTGAGCAGGCTGCAGCGAACAGCAGGGGAGCGAGGAGCTTTGACGCAGTGGCATACCAGAAGTCCGCCTCGCCCAAACCTTCGCCGTTGGTCCTGGCTGCGCCGCACAATGCCGCTGACATTCGGCGGGCTCCGGCCCAGCTGAGCGAGCTGGCGAGCGGTGACCACCCAGCGCCAGGCAGTCCAGTGCTGGCCGTGGGGTCGTAAAGCCAGACCCGGCCCATCGACTCTCGCCATTCCAAGGTGTCTCGGACCAGGTCAGCCTTCACGCTGGTGGCGAGCACCGGACCCTCCCATTCCAAGAGGGCGGGCACGGCAAATCCGGAGGTCTTCAAAGTCTGAGTCGGCCCCACGATGATTGCACTGTGGCGTGCTTCAGTTGCCAGGTAGCGACGGCCGGAGCGTCCGAGGGTGAGGCGGCCCGGGCAGGGCGCAGCCACTTCCAGGGTTCGAAGATCCCCGCTACGCGCCCACCTGGAGCCGCGAGCCGGTAGGCAGCGGCTCCAGGTGGGCAACCGACCGATCCAGGAGGACAAGCTCCGTCCTCGCGAGCCAGGGCAACCCCCTGCCCACGCCAGCGAGCCCCGTGAGCCCAGCACCCGTGAGCCCAGCACCCGCCGGCCCAGCACCCGTGAGCCCAGCACCCGCCGGCCTCGAGGGGCGCCGATCGGGCTCGGTTGCCAACCGAAGGTCAAGCGACGCAGCGCCGCCACGACAGCCCAGATGATCCCCGCGGCCAGCACGGCCGTGGCCGCCAGCACCGGGTAGTAGATGTAGGCGTTGGGAATAGCTGTACGGGCGGCTGGAGGCCAGGCCAGTCCAGGCCGAGCGGGATGGGCCAGCAACATGACGAGGATCCGGCCAGCGCCCGCCGGCCCTGTCGGTGGCCAGCGCCCATGGGTCACCAACCCGGCCAGTTCGCCAGCGGCCCAGACAGTCAAGGCCACACCGACGCCAACTCCGAGAGCTGGGCCCCACGGCAGGGAGGGACGAGTGGTATCCCCACCAAAGGGGCGGCCAGGCCTCAATCGGGGACCGCCCGCAGCCCGGTCATGCCGGCGTCGGTGTCGATCAGCCGTCGCTCGATGTCGCTCAGCTGATGTTCGACCAGAAATGATTGACGTCCGACCTTCCAAAGCGATATGCCCCTGCCGAGCTGCGGAAGAAGCTCGGCTTCGGCACCCGACAAGCCCAGCAGCTCGGTCGAGCGCGCGACCTCCGCCTGTGGTTGGGCATAGCTGACCACGGTCTCGGAGTCTGCGAGCAGGCCTTGGGCGAGCTTGACCGTCTCTGAACCATTCGCCCCTGTGGCCGCCAGGTCAGACAAGTGGTGCAGGACCGCCATGTTGGCCACCCCGTACGCACGTGACAGCTTCCAGGTGGCTTGGAGCCACCTGGCAATCCCCACATTGGCCAGAATCGCCCAGGCCTCGTCGACCACGAACAGGCGAAGCTGACCGTCATGGGCCGACAACCGGGCGCTCAACCAAGCAGTGGCGCAGGTCATCAAGATGCCCAGGGCAGCCGACCCATAGACCGCGGACAGATCGAGGACCACGAGTGGGCTGTCGAGGTCGATACCCGCTGTGGTGGGTCCATCGAACATGCCTGCAAGGTCACCGTGAACCATCCTGCGCAGCTCCAGGGCCACGTCCCGCCCATCGGCGAGGAGGGTCGCCACGTCCGTATAGACAGTCCTGGCCGAGCTCGCCGATGGATTGAGCATCGCGTCCACGACCACGGGCAGGGTCGGGACGGCACCGACCCGGGCACCGGCCCCCAACCCGCACGACACGGCGGTCAGGCCGAGCTCCAGTGCAGTGCGTTCCCGAGGCGTCAGAGCCCTGCACAAGCTGGCTTCTGCCAGGGATGCCAGCAAGTCGACCCTGCTGCCGGTGCCACCCAGGTCCAGCGGATTGAGCCGAACCTCGCCTCGCGGTCGAAGCTTGATCGACTCGACGCCCCAAGCTCGAGCCAACGGGCCGTACTCACCTTTCGGGTCGATCACCCAGGCTTGGCGCCCGAGCACCGACTGACGCCACAAGTAGCTCTTCACGAACGAGCTCTTGCCCCGACCAATCTGGCCGATCACCACCATGTTCGGATTGCTCAGAACCCCCCGCTTGTAGAGGTCGAACGGGTCGTAGGTGAAGGCACCTCCGAGCAGGTTCCGCCCGACCACGATCCCGCTGGTGCCGAGGTCTGCACCCACCACGAACGGATAGGCAGCTCCCAGGTGTGCGGTGGTCGCGCGGTGCGCGCTGGGCATCATGACAGCCCCCGGCCCAATGGCAGTGTCCAGGTGAAGGCTTCGTCCTGTTGCCCGTAGAGCCGGCGCAGCTCCAGACGGGCCTGACCAGCGGCCTGCTCCATCCTGACGCAGTCAGCGTCCAGGGCCTCGGTGGACCTGGAGGTCACTGTCACATACCCCGAGAAACGGTACTCGGCGTGCCCGTCGGCCAACTCCACCTCGCGCTGGGTGACGGCTTGGGCCTCTCGGCCCCGTCTCGCGCTGGTCAAGAATCCCCCTCGGCGTCGGATCTCGGCATCCGCCAGGTCGGCTGTCCTGGCCTGGCGCACGTCTCGGGCCGCCTTGAGTGGGCTGATCGGTTCCATCGTGACCGACATGGTGTGACGGACCCCCGAATGCAGCAGCACTGGTGACAGGAAGTCCGGTCCCACATCGAAGCGCGGCCACTCGGCAATCCAGTAGGTCGCGTGCCAGGTCGCCTCGGTACGATGAGCTGTCCAGGTTGTCTCGCTGGCGATGGGCCAGGGCCAGGTTGGACCCGTGCCCGACGTCTCCTCGCCGCCCTTCGCTGGCCCATGGCCGCTTGGCGCCTTGGGCCACTCCTCGATTGCCTGGCGCATCGTGCTCGCCAACACCCTCGGGGACAGCGCGCCCTGAACCAGGACCTCCGCGCCAAACAATGCGGTCTGCAGGTTCCGAAGCTCGCGGGCCAGCAGCGCACAAGCGCCCCCGTCGCCGCCGCCAAAGGCCCGGATGTCGCGGCTCGAGCGGTCTGCCCGGACCGAGAGTGCCAGCAGAGCTTGGTGCGCTCGAGCCAGCCGTCCTGCTCTGCCGACCACCTCCTCGTAGGAGCGGGCTGCCGGGGAATCTGGAGAGAGCACCATGACGGAGCGCATGTGCTGGGTGAGCCGGGACGGTTCGCCCGGAAGGTCTCGCTCCACCCACTGGAGTCGGTGCACCGGGCTGCCCTCCCGGGCGAGCGAGGCCAGAAGCGCCGACCACGCGGCCACCCGGCGATGTCGCTCGTCGGCTTCGAGGAGCGCAAAGGAAGTGCCCGACACGGCGATCACCCCGGTATATGTCCGGGCACGAGCATCGTGGACGACCCCCATGCACAGGCCCCCCGCCGCGGTGAGCGGTGCCAGCAGCCGGCAACCGCTCAAGGCGGGGGGCATCGCCCGACGATTGATCCCAGGGGCTGGCACCCCTGGGATTCGCTGTCCCAGGGAAGGCACCGAGCTGACATGCCGTGAGCCGCCTGCGATCAGGCGGAGCACCCACGCGGTGACCACGGGGCACCATTGATCGCAGGTCCTGCCGCCGATCGGCCAAGTCGCCGCGCCAAGCCCGAGCCCGATGACTGCCAGCGCTGCGAACAGATTGAGCGGAGGGCGCAGGGCGCGGAGCAACCCGACGGCAATCACCGTCCCGGTCGTGACCACGGCGACCTGGCCACCGCGCCAACCGGCGATCAGGCCCCGCTTCTCCAGCGGACCAAACCGGTATCGAGGCTGCTCAGGACGTGGCGCCACATTGGCCTCCGTTCTCGAACGGCCTGATCGCGAGGAATTGAGTCCCTGTCATGGCGTGTCCTGTGTCCCAGCTCCGACCTGCGCTCCCAAGGGATCGGGCCCTTCGGTCAGAATTGCTGCCATTCCAGCGCTACCCCTTTCCCCGCCACCAGAATGGCCGCCAGCTCCCGTCGGCCAGGACCCGTCGCCGGGCGAGTCGCCACCGACCGGCCCACCGCCACCGACCGGCCCACCGCCACCGACCGGCCCACCGCCACCGACCGGTCCACCGCCACCGACCGGCCCACCGCCAGCACGGGGCGGTTCGTCTGGCACAAAGGGAGGCGTGTCACCTCCCTCCCTGACTGCGAATTTTCCGGAGCCGCTCGGATAGATGCTGTCCCTCGGGCCATCGCCGGCAACAAGCATCTCGGGGTACATGGCACCCTCCCCTCCTCCCAGGCCGACGATCATCGAGCCCGCCCGGACCACAGGTCGACTGATCGTGGAGGCAAGCCTCCGGCCAGCGCCTTCGAGGTGCCCAACTGCGCCGGCCTCGATCATCGGCAGCAAGCGCAGCACAGCAAAAGGACTCAGGGTCGCGAGGAACAGCATGGCAGTGCCCTGCAACAGGCTTCCCATCCCAGGATGAGTGCTGGGCGTAACGATGGCGTCGGTCGCCAACCTGATCACCGCCACCATCACCAGCTTGGACAGCACCAGGGCAGCAATGGTCTCGGCCAGACGCCTCGAGAGCCGAGCCGTGGCGGGCCAGATGAGCCCAGCCAGCACCAAGGGAAGGAATAGGACCGTCACTTCTATGGCCGCCGCTCGCACGACCAGCTCCAACCACAGGAGGAAAGCCCCGAACGTCAGGATGATCAGCACGCCGGACACCACGAAGATTGGGGCAAAGCCCGAACTGTCTGCGAGGGTGACGTCTCGCATCAACATCGCCAGGTCGGCGCTGCTCCCCGACGCGATCTGGGCGGACATCGCGTCGACAGCCGATGACCCGAGCCGCACCAGCTCCACTCCGGCACCGGTGAGGATGATCGCCAACGGAACGAACACCAGCGCCGAGCGCAGCATCTGGCCCACCCGTTGGTTGATCAGGGCCTGGACTATCGCCCCGAGCAGGAGTGGCAGCATAAGCCCGGCGGTCAGGTCCACCATCCCCTGGTAGTTGAGAGAGAACCACAGGGCATCGAGCTTCGGGCCCGTGGTCATCAGCGCATGTCCAATCTGGCTCAGCAGCCAGATTGCGCCCTGTGTCACGGATCGGTTTATCCCGTTGAGGACCTGGCCGACGATGAGGCGGGCGACGGAGCTACCGAGGCCAGCGAGCAGCGCCGGCCTCATCAGATGGACCTTCCCGCGTTGAAGAAGAACTCGATGATCCCGGGTGCCGCCCCGACCAGGAGGGCGGCGGCGCCAGATACCAGGACTGCTCGCCGACCGGCGACCGACTGGTTGTAGTTTTGCGAGTGCGCGCCCAGGGCCCACACTGCGGCCCCGATCACCAGGCCCACCAGCGCCAGGATCATCGCCCAGTACCCGATGGCGTCGACCAGCTTCTGAATGGTGCTGATCCCGGGCATGCCTGAGCTGCTGGGGGTAAAGAACGTGACGACCGGTGCACCGCCGCCGCCAGGGCTGCTGTTGGAGCTGGACGCAGCCACGAGGAGGATCCTCGTCGGCACGCCGCGCAAGCTCCCCACTACCTGATTCACCACCGACTCGACAACCATGGCTCTCCTCCGTCCTGACGTCTAGTTCTTGACTACAACGATACATGAAACATCATGTAAACTCAAGTCGTGCGTCGGTTGGCGATCCTGGTCCTGGCACTTCCGTTTCTGGTCCTCTTCCCGATCGTGGTGCTTGCCAGCGTGGCCGACGGGTGGACTCAGGTATCGGTCACGGCCCAAGGCCGCCGCCCGAGCACCCCCCCACGCCACGGCTTGTCGCCAGCGCCGGGCGCCCTACCGAGCGCTGGCGCCCTGGCCGCCGTACCCCCCGCGATGCTCGCTGCCTACCGCGCAGCGGCCAGGACCTGCCCTGGCCTGGCGTGGTCGGTCCTGGCTGGCATCGGTACAGTGGAGTCGTCGAATGGGACCTCGAACCTGCCCGGGGTGCACTCGGGGTCAAACTTTGCAGGAGCAGAGGGTCCCATGCAGTTCGAGCCGGCAACCTTCGCCGCCTACGCGTACCCGGTTCCGCCGGGCGGGGTAAGTCCCCCCAGCCCCTACGACCCGACCGATGCCGTCTACGCAGCAGCGCGTGACCTGTGCGCAAACGGGGGCGGGACCCCGGGCGGCCTACCTGGCGCTGTGTTTGCCTACAACCACGCACGGTGGTACGTGAACGAGGTGCTCGGGCTTGCCAACGAGTACGCATCAACATCCGGCCAATCTGCATGAGTTGAGCTAAACTTTTCCACGTGCCCAACGGCTCGGTGCTGAGTCAGGAGACCTCCACGTGAGCCAACGTGATCTCGTCGTGCTAGTGACCGCCCTGGCCACCGTGTCTGCCGCCGGGATCTCGTTGGCAGCCGGTCTGGCCCTCTCCCGGCGCGCCCTGCGCCGACATTTGACGGGCATGGCTGAGGTGCTCGGCGAGAAGGACAGCGGCTCGCTCGAGGACCTCGTGCGGCGACTCCAGCGTGCTGTCGAGGGGCTTACGAAGCGTCCTTCCCTGATCGAGCAGGACGCCCAGGCTCCCGACCGCCTGGCCGCCGCCCCCGAGGAGCACCCAACGCTTCGCCAGGTCCTCGACGCACTGCCCCAAGGGGTGGTGCTCAGGGCTCCGGGCGGGGCGCCGATCATCCGTAATGCGCGGGCGCGCAGCCTCCTCGACGGGCAGGCCGAGGTGCTGGCGGCCCGGGTCGTCGATGAGCTGCTGGATCGTTCCGCTCATGGCGTTCCCGCAGAGCGCACCATCGAGCTATACGGACCCCCGCGGCGTACCCTCACGGTCCGCACTGTGCCCATCCCGGATCCCGGCGGCTTACTGAGCGTGCTCGCGGTGATCGAGGACGTGTCGGAGCTGCGCCGGCTGGAGGCGGTACGCAGTGACTTCGTGGCCAACATGAGCCACGAGCTCAAGACCCCGGCGGGAGCCCTGGGCCTGCTGGCCGAGACCCTTGTCGACGAGGAGGACCCGGCGGTATCTCGTCACCTGGCCGATCGGATCCAAGCCGAGGCCTTTCGCCTCACCCGGATCATCGACGACCTTCTCGACCTGTCTCGCATCGAGGCATCCGAGATGTCTCCAATGGTGCCCCTGGAACTAAATCCGCTGATGAGCGAGGCCCTCGACGGGGTCCGGACGATGGCGCAGGCCCGCCGCGTCAGCCTGATGTCCACCGACTCCCACGGTTCCCTCGTCGTTCTTGGCGACCGACGACAGCTTGTCTCGGCCCTGCACAACCTTCTGGCCAACGCAGTGAAGTTCACCGACCCAGGAACCTCCGTGACCCTGTCAATCAATGCCACCCCGGACGCAGTCGACATCGTGGTGACCGACCACGGCATGGGCATACCCGCTGCAGACATGGAGCGCGTCTTCGAGCGTTTCTACCGGGTCGACCACGGTCGGAGCCGGGACACCGGCGGGACTGGCCTGGGACTGGCTATCGTGCGCCACGTGGCCAACAATCATGGCGGGAGGGTCTGGGTCAAATCTCGGGAGGGTGAGGGGTCGTCGTTCACGCTCCGGCTCCCACTTGCTGGCGCCAGCACTGCCCAACCAGCTGAGGTCGGCGAGACGTGAGCACGCCTGAGACCACCATCTTGCTGGCCGAGGACGAGGACTCCTTTGTCGACGCCCTGGTGATCGGGCTCAAGAGAGAGGGATTCGTCGTGGTTGTCGCTCGCGACGGGCCCTCCGCCCTGGAGCGCTTCGACGCGATGAAGCCCGATCTGGTCCTTCTCGACGTCATGTTGCCCAAGATGTCCGGCATCGACGTTTGTCGGGAGATCCGCTCGCGCTCCTCGGTGCCGATCATCATGGTGACCGCCAAGACCGAGGAGATTGACACGGTGGTCGGTCTCGAAGTTGGCGCGGACGACTATGTAACCAAGCCATACAAGCTGCGTGAGCTGGTGGCGCGCATGAGGGCGGTCATGCGTCGGGTTCCACCGCTGGAGGCAGGGGCGCAGAGCGCCGACACCATCGAGATCGGCGGGGTGAGCCTGGACCCCGAGCGTCACGAGGTCACGGTGAGGGGGGAGGAGGTCAAGCTGCCCCTCAAGGAGTTCGAGCTCCTCGAGCTGTTGCTGGAAAACGCTGGCCGGGTCCTGACCAGGGATACCCTTATCGACAGAGTCTGGGGACCCCACTACGTCGGCGACACCCGGACCCTCGACGTGCACGTCAAGCGCCTGCGCGCCAGGATCGAGGAGGATCCGTCCAGGCCTGCGCTGATCACCACGATCCGGGGGCTCGGATATCGCTTCGAGGCAACAACCCGGAGGTGAGCGAGTCCCGAGTTGATCGTATCCTTGGCATCCTGCGTCGCCGGGGCGGCCGGGTGACCAGTGCCCGGCGCGGGGTGATCAGCGCCCTAGTGGACGCCCCCGGTCACGTCACGGCTGACGACCTGGCCACCCATGTGCAGGCCACCTACCCCGATGTGCACCTCTCCACTGTCTACCGCACCCTCGAGGCCCTGGAGCGCCTGGGCGTGGTGGATCACACGCACCTGGGCCATGGGCGAGCTGTCTACCACCTGGCCGACGAGGCGCACCAGCACCTGGTATGCGAGGTCTGCGAGACCGTGCTGGAGGTCCCTGACACCATCTTCGCCGGGCTGGCAAGCGAGCTTCACGCCAGCTATGGCTTCACCATCCGGCCCAGCCACTTCGCTGTCCTCGGAAGGTGTGCGCAGTGCTCGGCGAGCGACGCTCCGAGGTAACTGGACACTTGTCTTGACGCCCAGTTGAGCTCAATTTCTCCAAGCGTTGTTAACCTGGCGCGGTGATCGACCTCAAGCGACTGGCGGAGCCGGGGTACCGCCAGGGCATAGCCAAGAAGGGCTGCCCGCCTGAGATGGTGGATGCGGCGGTCGCCGCGGATGCCGAGTGCCGGGCCCTGCGGGCCCAGGTGGAGGAGCTGCGGGCTCGCCAGAATGCCGCCTCCCGCGAGATCGGGGCAGCCGATCCGCGCGAGCGCCCGGCGCTGATCGCCGCGGCCGGCGGGTTGCGTGACCAGCTGGCGACCCTGGGGGTGGCGCTCGCGGCCGCGGAGGCTCGGTTGGCCAACGCCGCCCAGCGCATCCCCAACCCCGCCCATCCTTCGGTGCGATCGGGGGGAGAGGACGACGGGGAGGTGATCCGGGTGGTTGGCGTGGCTGGGGCACCGCGGCCGCTCGATCACGCCGAGCTGGGGGAGGCGCTGGGCCTGGTGGACGTGGAGCGGGCGGTCCGGCTGAGTGGGTCCCGCTTCGCCTACCTGATGCGCGAGGCGGTGATGCTGGAGCTGGCCCTGGTCAGCTGGGTGATGGGGCGCCTGGTGGACGAGGGCTTCGTGCCGGTGATCCCTCCGGTGCTGGTGAGGGAGGAGACGATGGAGGCAGCGGGATTCTTTCCCACCGAGCGGGCGCAGGTCTACGGTGTGGGCTCTGCTACCGAGGGGGCCCTGGCGGAGCTGTACCTGGTGGGGACGGCGGAGGTGCCACTGGCGGGACTGCACGTCGAGGAGATCCTCGCCGAGGGGGATCTGCCGCTGCGCTACGGCGGGTTCTCGACCTGCTTTCGGAGGGAGGCTGGGACCTACGGTAAGGACACGCGGGGCCTTTTCAGGGTACACCAGTTCGACAAGGTGGAGATGTTCTCCTACGCCCACCCGGAGCGCTCTGATGCGGAGCACGAGGCGTTGCTGGCGCTGGAGGAGTCAATCCTGACCGACCTGGGCCTGCCATATCGGGTGGTGGCGATGGCTGCAGGGGATCTGGCGGCCCCCGCTGCCCGAAAGTACGACCTGGAGGTGTGGCTGCCGTCGGAGGGGCGCTTTCGGGAGGCGACCTCGTGCTCCAACTACACGGACTTCGCGGCCCGACGGGCCCGAACGCGTTATCGTCCCAGCGCTGGCGATGGGACCCGGCTGGTGCACACGCTGAACGGTACGGCTTGCGCGGTGGGGCGGACCTTGTTGTTCATCTTCGAGCACTGGCAGGAGCCCGATGGCGCTGCGTTGGTGGTGCCGCCGGTGCTGCGGCCGTTCTGTGGTTTCGAGAGGGTCGCCCGCCGTGCTGGCGATTGAGGTCTCGGATCTGGTCGTGCGCTATGGGGAGCGCTCCGCGGTCGAGGGGGTCAGCTTCTGTGCCGAGGAAGGTCAGGTGGTGGCCCTGCTGGGACCCAACGGAGCCGGCAAGACAACGACGGTGGAGGTTTGTGAGGGCTACCGGCGGTCTTGTGCGGGTCGTGTGCGGGTCCTGGGTCTCGACCCGCGGGCGGATCACCATTCCCTGGTCGCCCAGGTTGGGGTGATGCTCCAGCAAGGCGGGCCGTACCCCCGTTTGAGCGCACGGAGGGCATTGCGGCTGTATGCATCTTATTACCGCGATCCGGTGGATACCGAGGAGCTGGTGTCGCAGGTGGGCTTGGAAGGCGTGGCGGACGTGGCGTTCCGCCGGCTGTCGGGTGGGGAGCAGCGGCGGGTCTCGCTGGCGCTGGCGCTGGTGGGGCGGCCGCGGGTGGCGTTCTTGGATGAGCCGACGGCAGGGGTGGACCCGGCCGGGAGGAGAGCGATCCGGGCGGTGGTCCGGGGATTGCGCACCGACGGTGTGTGCGTTTTGCTGACGACCCACGAGCTCGACGAAGCCGAGCGTCTGGCCGACTCGGTGGTGGTCATCGACCACGGTCGGGTGGTAGGGGCGGGCACGCCTGCGGAGCTGATGGCGGGCGGGGCGAGCGGAGGGATCCGCTTTGGGGCGCCACCGGGACTGCCGGTGGACGACCTGGCTGCGGCCGTGTCGGCGGGTGTGGTGTCGGCAGGTGTGGTGTCGGCAGGTGTGGTGTCGGCGGGTGTGGTGTCGGCGGGTGTCGTGTCGGCGGGTGTCGTGTCGGCGGGTGTCGTGTCGGCGGGTGTGGTGTCGGTGGGTGTGGTGGAGGAGAGCCCTGGGGAGTACCGGGTGGATTGCGCGGCCACGCCAGCGGCGGTCGCTGCGCTTACTGCGTGGCTGGCCGAAAATGATGTTCCACTGGCCGACCTGCGGGCGGGCCGCCAGAGCCTGGAGGACGTGTTCCTGCGCCTGACCGGTTCTGGTGGCGGTAGCCCTGCGGGAGGTGCTGGGCCTCCGGGAAGTGGTCGTGATTGAGGGTCCATAGCAACCCAGATCACTACCACTTGCGTCTGCGGCCGTTCCTTGCGCAAGCCCGGGCTGAGGTGGTCCTGACCCTCACCCAGGGTGAGAACTTATTGGTGAGCCTGGGCTTGCCACTGATCCTGTTGGTCGCGTTCACGCTGGCGCCCATCACCCCGGTCGGTGGTGTCCGGCGGGTCCAGTTCGTGACACCGGGGATCCTGTCGCTGGCGGTCATGTCCACGGCGATGGTTGCGCTGTCCATCGCTACCGGCTTCGAGCGCAGCTACGGGGTCTTGAAGAGACTGGGGAGCACCCCGCTCGGCCGCCCGGCGCTAGTGGCGGCCAAGACGTGCAGCGTCCTTGCGGTGGAGGTCGTCCAGGTGCTGGGCATATGCGGTGTGGCGTTGGCGCTGGGCTGGCAACCTCATGGCGATCCGGCGGCCGCAGTCGCGGCCTACCTGCTGGCCACTGTGGCATTTACGGGCCTGGGCCTGTTGATGGCGGGCACCCTTCGCGCCGAGCTCATCCTTGGGGTGGCGAATGGGCTCTACGTCATCTTGCTGCTCTTGGGGGGGATGGTCTTTTCCCTGTCGGTCTTGCCCGGCGGGCTTCGTCAGGTGGCGGACGCTCTACCGGCGGCGGCACTTTCCGGGGCCTTGCTTCACACACTGGGTGTCGGCGGTGGCGTGCCCACAGAGTCCTGGATCGTGCTCGGCGCCTGGGGGGTGGCGACCCCCGTCGCGGCCTCGCTCAGCTTCCGTTGGGAGTGACTCTCGCCGTCGGGAGCGACTCTCGCCGTCGGGAGCGACTCTCGCCGTCGGGAGCGACTCTCGCCGTCGGGAGCG
>JAVKSL010000011.1:28432-53887 GCA_039583695.1 Acidimicrobiales bacterium
ACTCTCGCCGTCGGGAGCGACTCTCGCCGTCGGGAGCGACTCTCGCCGTCGGGAGCGACTCTCGCCGTCGGGAGCGACTCTCGCCGTCGGGAGCGAATCTTGCCGTCGGGAGCGACTCTTGCCGTCGGGAGCGACTCTCGCCGTCGAGCGCCAGCCTGCCATTGGGGGCCAGCTTGCCAACCGGATTTGCTCAGGCCTCGGCGCGCTGAACCCAGCTCATCAGCTCCTGCTTGGTGATCGCCCCGACCACGTCACCGACCACGTGTCCCGTGCCGTTGACGAACACCGCCGAAGGGAGGCCGGGGATCTGGTAGAGGATCGACACCTTTCGTTCGGGGTCGACGCCAACCGGGTAGTCGAGGTGTGCCGAGCGGACCAGGGTCAGCGCGGCCGAGCGGGTGTCGGCGACGTCTACTCCGACGAAGCGGACTGTCCTTCCCAGGTGACGGCTGGTGTCGGCGAGAACGCCGATGTCCTTACGGCAGTCCGTGCACCATGACGCGAAGAAGGTGATCACGGTGACCCGACCGTCCGGGCTCCCCAGCGCAACGGTCGAGCCCGGGCTCTGGAGGCTGGCGAGCGAGAAGCCAGGGGCCTGCGCCCCCAGGCTCCGGCCTTCTGGGGCCGGACCGCTGGGCGAGCGGCCCGAAAGCAGGGCAAGCGTCGCGACAGCCACGACAATCAGGGCCAGAGCTCCGACGACAAGGTGCCTCACACCTAGTCGGGCACGGAGGCCGGATGACCACATGGAGCGTCTTGGTCCTAGTGGACCCGGACCAGCGTGTCCACCGCCATCGACGAGAACAGCAGGGTCAGGTAGGTGATCGACCAGCCAAACAGGCGCATCGCTGAGCGAGCTGTGGCCTCGCGCTGCAAGCGGATCGCGTAGAGCAAAAATACCGCGCCGAGAATGACCGCTGATCCGATGTAGATGAGGCCCATCTGCGCGACTGGGGCAAAGGCCAGAGACGCCGCCCAAAGCGCAACGGAGTAGAAGATGATCTGGCGCCCCGTCTTGGCCAAGCTGGTCACCGCGGGGAGCATGGGAACATCGACAGATTGGTAGTCGTCGCGGTATTTGACTGCCAGGGACCAGAAATGGGGTGGAGTCCACACGAAGATGATGGCGAACAGCACCAACGGCGCCAGACCCAGGTGCCCGGTAACCGCCGACCAGCCGACCAGGACCGGTACAGCCCCAGCTGCTCCGCCGATGACTATGTTCTGCGACGAGGTGCGCTTGAGCCAGAGCGTGTATACAAAGACGTAGAAGGCTGTGGCGCTGGCGGCCAGGATGGCCGACAGGAGGTTGACCGCCAACCACAGCTCCACAAACGCCCCCACTTCGAGGGTCAGGGCAAAGGTCAGCGCAGCTCGTGGGGTGACGGCACCGGTAACCAGGGGCCGGCGGCGGGTCCGGTGCATCACGGCGTCGATGTCGCGGTCCACGAACATGTTGATGGCGTTTGCTCCGCCAGCTGCCATCGCACCCCCGAGCAGTGTCCAGCCGATAAGCCAACCGGAGGGGAACCCACGTGCCGCCACGAACATCGTGGGGACGGTGGTCACGAGCAACAGCTCGATGATGCGAGGTTTGGTGAGTGCGACGTAGGCACGCAGCCGGGACTGGAGGCCACACGGAGCTACGACGGCGGGAGTGGCCATCGCCCACGACACTATGGCTCCGGGGGGCCAAACTCCAGGCAGGATGTGGAGCTGGATTGACCGGGAGGCGGGGCAGGCCCGGCCTGATGCGCTCGGACTTGCTGGACTGTCCTAGCATCTGGGACATGCTGAATCGGTTGTCTGGCTTGTCTGTTAGCCCTCGGGCATTCCGACGAGCTGCCCTGGTCTCGGTTGTGGCTTTGGGGCTCATCATCGTTACTGGGGCTGCTGTCCGGCTCACCGGCTCCGGGCTCGGATGCCCGGACTGGCCCAGCTGCTTTCAGCAACGGCTCACCGCCACCTGGTCCTTTCACCCGCTGGTCGAGTTTGGCAACCGGCTGGTTGTGATCCTCGTAACCGTCATGGTCATTGGCATGGCTCTGGCATCGCTCCTGCGCAAGCCCTTCCGGTCGGATCTGTGCTGGCTGGCGTTCGGCCTCGTGGCCGGGGTTGTCGCACAGGCCGTCCTGGGCGGGATGGTGGTGCTGTTCAAGCTTGCGCCCGGGCTGGTGATGGCTCACTTCGCTCTTTCCATTGTTGTCTTGGCCGACGCCGTGGTGCTGCATCGCCGCGCCGCTGAGCAGCGGGTACCGTCCCGGGCGATGGTCGGCAGCCCGCTCATCGTTGCGACGCGGCTCATGGTTGCCCTGCTGGGCCTGGTTATCCTTGCTGGCACTGCTACCACAGGTAGCGGACCCCATGCAGGCAACGCTGGCGCCAAGCGGCTGCCGATCGCCTTCAAGTCCGTGGCTGAGCTCCATGCAACCCTCGCTGTCGGCCTGATCGGCCTTACGGTCGGAATCGTCATCGCCGCTCACCAAGTGGGTACCCCACTGGCGCTGCAGCGGCGAGCGAGAGCGCTCATTGCCATCATGGCTGCTCAAGGCGTGATCGGCTACACCCAATATTTTCTCCGGGTTCCCGCCGGTATCGTCGAGATCCACATAGTCGGGGTCACGCTGTTGTGGATCGTTGCCCAGCGCTTCTACCTGGGTTTGTTCTTCCGTCCGGCGCTGGCGGCCCTCGAGGACCGCCCGGCGATTCCCGACCGGATCGACGTGCCGGGCTACGCCGGGACACCGAGGTGAGAAGCTTGATACACCCCTCTGTCATACTTGTGGGATGGATCGATCGCTGACGTCGACTACGATGATCAAGTCCCAACCAGCCCTGCCCCGGATCGACCGGGGCCCCGGCGCTTTCAAGCCCGGGTCCAGAGGGAGGTGAGCCGTCTCATGCGGCCATACGAGATCGTGATCATCTTCGACGCCAGCCTGGAGGAGGATGCCATCCGGGCCGTCATCGACCGAATAAGTGAGGCTACCCGCACGCGTGGGGGTAGCTCAGGCAAGGTCGACCGATGGGGGAGGCGGCGCTTCGCCTACGAGCTGGCGCACCGCTGGGAGGGCTACTACGTCCTCTTGGAGGTGTCGGCTGAGGTGGAATGCGTGGCCGAGCTCAACCGGATGCTCTTCCTTGCCGACGAAGTGCTTCGTCACAAGGTCATCCGGCTGCCCGAGCGGGCAGCGGGACTTCGCCGTCCCGGCCCCCCGACTGGGCGCCCGATGATGGCCCGGACGGACTGATCACCTACAGGGAGCTGAGCATAATGGCAAATGGAAACCACATCACACTGGTTGGCAACATCACCCGCGACCCCGAGCTTCGGTTCACGCCGAGCGGTCAAGCGACGACCACCTTCGGTTTGGCGGTCAACCGGCGTTGGCAGAACCGCCAGACCCAGGAGTGGGAGGAGGCCACGTCCTTCTTCGACGTGGTCTGCTGGCGCGAGATGGCCGAGAACGCCAGCGATAGCCTCAACAAGGGCGCCCGGGTCATAGTGACCGGCCGACTCGAGCAGCGCAGCTGGGAGGTCGGTGACGGCGAGCGTCGCTACAAGATCGAGGTGGTTGCCGACGAGGTGGGCCCCAGCCTTCGCTGGGCGACCGCCGAGATCAAGAAGAACGAACGTCGCGCTGCCGGGGATGGCGGGACTTCAGGGGGCGCGGCATCGGCGCCTCTGCCTGCGGCGCCACCCCCTGGCTACGGAGAAGAAGAGGAGCCGTTCTAAGCATGGCCCGCAACAACGACAGGGACCGGGGCACCAAGCGGGTGCCCAAGGAGGCCGTCCGCAGAGGCAAGAAGAAGGTTTGCATCTTCTGCGCCGACCACGTGGAGTGGGTCGACTACAAAGACGTGAGCTTGCTGCGCAAGTTCATGAGCGATCGCGGCAAGATCCGTGCTCGCAGGGTCAGCGGCAACTGCGCCCAGCACCAGAGGGATGTGGCAGTTGCTATCAAGTTGGGGCGGGAGCTGGCACTCCTGCCCTACACCCAGCGCACCAGCAATGAGCGCACAGGCAGTCGGGGCCGCCTCCCTTCTGGCCCCGGCGCTGGCTACGGCGGACAATCCGCCCATAGCGGCGTGCCAACCGGTGGGGCGGTTCCCGACCCCGAGATGGCCGAGCGCTTGATCGGTTCCGGGCCAGTCTATGAGGACATCGCGCTTGACGAGGAGCTGAGCTAGGGTGCGAGTTGTTCTTCGAGCCGACCTGTCTGGGCTGGGAAAGCGCGGCGACATCGTGGAGGTGGCCGACGGCCATGCGCGCAACTATCTGATTCCCAAGTCGTTTGCGATGCCTGCCACCCCTGGTATCGCTTCCCAGGCAGCTGCCATGCGGCGATCCAGGGATGTTCGCGACACCAGGGCAAGGGAGGGTGCCGAGATTGTCGCACGCCAGCTCGTGCCTGCCGTGATCCGCATCAAGGCGCGAGCCGGGACTGGCGGCAAGCTCTTCGGGTCGGTCACCGCCGCAGACGTCACCGATGCCGTGTTGGCCCAGACCGGGGTCGAGCTCGACCGGCGCCGGCTCCTGATCGACGAGCCGATCAGGACGTTGGGGGTTCACGAGGTTCCGGTCAAGTTGCACGCCGAGGTGGAGTTTCGGGTCACCGTAGAGGTGGTGGCAGCTACCTGAGGCGGGTGAGGTGCGACAGGTGGCTACCGGCCCAGGTTGCTCTCGTACAGGCGCTTAGTCCTTCTCGGTGATGGTCACCGACTCGATCCGCACCGACACCGTGGGCCGGCCCGAGCTGGTCCCTACGGCCTCGATGGCCGTCACCACGTTCAGGCCCTTGACCACCTTGCCGAACAGGGAGTACTTCGGTGGTAGCCCCACCCCGTCGGGTCCGCTCACCACGAAGAACTGGCTCCCGTTCGTATTCGGTCCCGCGTTCGCCATGGCCAGTGAGCCTATCTCATAGCGACCCGGCGCGGGGAGCTCGTCGGCGAACTTGTAGCCCGGTCCGCCGGTGCCGTTGCCCAGAGGACAACCCCCCTGGAGCATGAAGCCGGGGATGATCCGGTGGAACACAATCCCCTCGTAGTAGTGATAGCGCGCCAGGAACACGAAGTTGTTGACGGTCTTCGGCGCCGAAGAGGCGTCAAGGAACAGCGTCATCGTCCCCTTGGTGGTGACCATCTCCGCCTCGTAGGTCTTCGTCGGGTCGATGCACATCGGCGGCGCGGCGTCGAAACGTTGGAGCTTGGGGCTGGAGCCGTCGGCGGCTGGGCACTCGGTGGGCATGGCCCCAGCCTAGCTCGACCATCCTGACCCACAATCACTCGGGCCCGGCTGATCGACCTCCAGGTTAGGACCTCCAGTGCGCGCCTTGGGCAGCGGAGCCATCCCCCGGGGTCAGGACGAGAAGGCGGCTAGGAGGAGAAGATGGTCACCGAGAGGATGTAGTGGTCGAGCTTGGGACGGCCGCTCGGTGTGCCGGACGCCTCGATCCTGTCGACCACGGCCATGCCCGAGGTCACCTGGCCGAGCACGGCGTAGTCCGGCGGCAGGGCCTCTCCCGCCTTGCCCACCACGACGAAGAACTGGCTTCCCGCCGTGCCCGCCGGTTGCGAGGCGGTCTTCGCCATCGCGACGGTCCCCAGCTTGTAGGCCCCCGCCTTGGGCACGGGCCCCTGGACCGTGTAACCGGGACCCTGCGGCGAAGTGCTCACCAACGGGTTGGGGTCGCCCCCTTGGACCACGAAGCCGGGGATCACCCGCTGGAAGATGAGGCCCTTGTAGAACTGGTAGCGAGCCAGGTAGACGAAGTCGTTCACCACGACCGGGTCCGATGTGGCGAGGGCGACGGTGAAGGTGCCGAGATCGGTCACCACGCTGGCGTCGTAGGTCTTTTTTGGCTCGAGACAGCTCGGAGGGGGCTTGGCGAAGCTGGCCCGGCGGGCCACGGAGCCCGAGACCGGCGGGCAGGGCGCGGCGGCGGCCGCGGTGGTCGCTGTAGTCGTGGCCTGTCGGCCGGGCCGAGCCACCTTGGCGCCGCCGCCTGTGCCCCCCACGACCCCGTAGGTGATCCCTGCCGCGGCGACCAGGACCACTACCGCCGCCCCAGCGAGGCGCCGGCGTGCCCGCCGGCGCCTCATCGCCTCGAGCTGGGCGCGCTTGGCCGCGCGGAGTGCTCGCTGTCGGTGGCGTTTGGATGTCGGCACGGCCCCACAACAGTAGCGTCATGGGGATGGCCCTAATAGTGCAAAAGTTCGGGGGGACCTCGGTAGCTGACGCCGACCGGATCCGCGCCGTAGCCGACCACATCGCCCGCACCCGGCGCCACGGGCACGAGGTGGCAGTCGTCGTCAGCGCCATGGGCAAGACCACCGACGGCCTCATCCGCCTGGCTCACGACGTCAGCCGGACGCACCCAGGTCGGGAGATGGACATGCTGCTCACCGCGGGCGAGCGGGTCTCGATGGCCCTGCTGTGCATGGCCTTGGCCGAGCTGGGCGTGCCGGCTGTGTCCTTCACCGGCAGCCAGGCGGGGATCATCACCGACGCCACCCACACCCGGGCCAAGATCGTGGAGGTTCGCGGCGACCGCCTGCGCCACGCCCTGGCCAAAGGCCAGGTCCCGGTCGTGGCCGGCTTCCAGGGCGTGTCGGCGGAAAGTGACGTGACCACCCTCGGCCGGGGCGGCTCCGATACCACGGCGGTGGCCCTGGCGGCAGCGCTCAACGCCACGGCATGCGAGGTCTATACCGATGTGTCGGGCGTGTTCAGCGCCGACCCCCGAATCGTGCCCAGCGCGCATCGCATCCCCCGGGTCAGCTTCGACGAGATGCTGGAGATCGCGGCCAGCGGTGCCCGGGTGCTGGCCCTGCGCTCGGTCGAGTTTGCCCGCACCCACCATGTGGACCTCCACGTCCGCTCCAGCTTCACCTGGGAGCCAGGAACGTGGGTCAAAGAGGAGGACCCTTCGATGGAACAGCCAATCGTCTCCGCAGTCACCCACGACGCCTCGGAGGCCAAGGTCACCGTCACCGGTGTCCCGGATCGTCCCGGCATCGCGGCCCGGCTGTTCAGGGCGCTGGCCGACCGGGCGGTGAACGTGGACATGATCGAGCAGAACACGTCGATCCATGGCCTCACCGATATATCTTTCACCGTGCCGCGCGATGACCTCGCGGTCAGCCTGGAGGTGGCCCGCGCCCTGGCGCCCCACATCGGAGCCACCGACGTCCTGGCCGACGAGAACGTGGCCCGCGTCTCCCTGGTGGGTGCCGGGATGCGCTCTCACCCTGGCGTCAGCGCCACGATGTTCGAGACCCTCGCTGCCAACGACATCAATATCGAGATGATCTCCACCTCGGCCATCCGCATCTCATGCATGGTTGCCGCGGATGCCATGGAGCGGGCGGTCCAGGCCCTTCACGACGCCTTCAAGCTTTGAGGGCGACTAGGGCCTTTGAGGAACATGTACAGCGGCGCCAAGCCGCCGCGCCCACTTAGGGCCTGGCGGAAGGGACGAACAAGAGCCCACCGGGCTGCAAGCTGGTGATCAGCGGGGTGATCGCAGCGGTGAACATGTTCAGCGTTCCGAGGTAGCCCGGGGCGCTGCTCGGGACGTTGGCGGCCGCCGGAGTGACCGCGACCAACGCTTCGCCAAGTCGCCAGCGTCCGCTGACCGCGTAGATTGTGTTGGCCTTGTTGTCGGTGGCGTAGAGCGTGCCGTGGGTCGATGTGGCCCATGCGGTGTCGTTGATCGACACTGGCAGCCTGAGCACCGACAGGCTCGGGTTCCAGAATGGGCGGTGCAAGTCTGTGCGCTGCACGTAGACTTGCTCTTGGTCACCCTGGCTGTCGAGCACGAAGTCTCCGGCGAAGCGGGGGCTCGCCAAGGGCACGACCTCATTGGAGTCGGGGTCGGTGAGGTGCAGGCGCACCAACTTCCCGGAGGCAGCGGTCCCGGTGTTGGCGACGCTGGCCAGGGACTCGTCCCCGAAGAGCGGGGTCACGTAAGCGATGCTCCCGAACAGGGAGACCTTGTAGACCGCGGGACCAGCCCCAGCTGTGGGAGCCGAGGCGCTGATCAGCATGTGGCCCTGATAGAAAGAGATGGCGTCGGTGCCGCCACCGTGGGGCAGCACGGAGATGTCGTAGGTGTAGTGGGCGAGCTGGTCGGTGCTCGGGTGAATCACGTAAAGGCTCGAGTTGCCGTCCTCGTTAGTCGTGGCGACGAGGCGGTTGTTGGGCGGGTCCGCGGTGAGCCCGTCACAGTGGCCAACCACCCTCCACGACGCCAGCTGATCTCCGCTGGGCGAGTACTCCACTATCACGCTGTCGGTGGCTCCCGTCGGGCCGGCCTGGCCCTTGGGGCCGATGCCGTTCTGGTACGCCGCGAAGATATTCCCGCCGAGTGTGGTGATGTCGTCCGGTCGGGTCATGGTGGCGGTTCCCCGGGCGAAGACGTTCACGTGCAGAGCGGTTCCTGGCGAGCTCGCCTGCGCCTCGGCACCCGTGGGGGGGACGAGCGCTCCGGCGCAGGCGAGCGCGCCAGCGGCCATCACGAGACGAAATCTGGCTATCGGGAGGCGCGATATCACGAGCACATCCTTTCGTGTTGACCGCCACCGAACGTATCCAGGCTCGCCAAACCGGGCGCGAAGCGATAGTGGACACCGCGCGAAGCGTTGGTGAACAGCTACCCTCTGGGGCAAGCTCCGCGGGCGCCGCCCAACCCCCCGGGCGCGGCGGTGCGGCGCGGCGGTCTATATTCCTTGAAAGTATGCGCATTGCGGTGGTGGGGGCGACTGGCCAGGTCGGCGGGGTGATGCGGTCGGTGCTGGTGGAGCGGGGCTTTCCTGTGAGCGAGATGCGCTTTATGGCCTCGGCGCGCTCGGCGGGGCGGCGGCTCGGCTGGGCCGGGGGGGAGCTGGAGGTCACTGACGCCTGGACGGCGGACTGGCGGGGCGTCGACGTGGCGCTGTTCGCCTGCGGAGCGCCGGCGTCCCGGGAGCTGGCGCCGCGGGCGGCCGAGGCTGGAGCCGTGGTCATCGACAACTCGCCGGCCTGGCGCATGGACCCCGAGGTGCCCTTGGTGGTGCCGGAGGTCAACGGGGCCGAGCTCGAGCGGATCGGCAAGGGGATCGTGGCCAACCCCAACTGCACGACAATGGTGGCGATGCCGGCCCTGGCCGCGCTGCGTGACGCCGCCGGGTTGCGCCGGGTGGTGGCGTCGACCTACCAGTGCGTGTCCGGGGCGGGGGGGGCCGGGGTGGCTGAGCTGGCCGAGCAGGTGGCCAAGGCGGGGGATCAAGTGGCTGCGCTGGCCTTTGACGGGGGAGCGGTGGACTGGCCGGAGCGCTCGGTGTTCCCCGCGCCGGTTGCGTTCAACGTGGTCCCGCTGGCTGGGTCCCTGGTGGACGACGAGACCAACGAGGAGCACAAGTTCCGCAACGAGGCCCGCAAGATACTCGGCTTGTCCGATCTCGCGGTCTCGGCGACCTGCGTGCGCGTCGGGGTGATGACCGGGCACTCGATCTCGCTGAACGTGGAGCTGTGCTCGGCGCTCGACGTGGCCGACGCCCGGCGGGTGCTGGCATCCGCTCCGGGTCTGCAGCTGATCGACTTACCCACTCCGCTCGCTGCTGCCGGCCGGGACCCCTGCCTGGTGGGTCGGGTGCGCAGGGACCCGGGGGCGGAGCACGGGCTGGCATTTTTCGTGGTGGGGGACAACCTGCGCAAGGGGGCAGCGCTCAACGCGGTCCAGATTGCGGAGGCGCTCGCCGCGCTCCGCGGGCTTTAGCCCTGGTGGACGGCCTGTTCGACGCTGGAGGAATGGTGCGCCGGGTCAGCCTGGTGCGCCTCAGCGCTGAGATCGGCCGGTCGGTTGCGGCCCTCGGGCGCCTGTTCACCGAGGGCGAGGTGGTCCGTCCGACGGTGCGGCCCTCAGGGGTCATCTACTTCACGCTTCGGGATCGCTCGGCCCAGCTGTCGGTGGTGTGCCCCGCTTCGCGGGCCCGGCGGTGCCGTGTGGTGCATGGCGAGCGGGTGGGGGTGACCGGGACGCTGTGCTGGAGCGTGGACCGGGGCCAGCTCAGCCTGTCGGCCGAGGAGGTGGTGCCCGTTGGCGCAGGGGCTATTGCTGCCGCGCTGGCGGAGTGCCGGAGGCGACTGGAGAGCGACGGCCTGATCGGGCGGCCTACCCGGGCGCTCCCGGTGCTGCCCGCTGCGATCGGGGTGATCTGTGGGGCGGAGGCGGCCGTACGGGCAGATATCGCTTCGGTGGTGGCGGCCCGTTACGCCGGGTATCCGGTGGTGTGGCGGGAGGTGCCCGTGTCTGGGCCTGGCGCAGCGGAGTGTTTGGTCGGGGCGCTGGAGTCGCTGGGTGCGCTGGGGGAGGTCGAGGTGATCATCCTGGCCCGCGGCGGGGGCGATGCCGCGGCCCTGCTGGCCTTCAGCGACGAGGAGCTTTGCCGGGCGATAGCGGCGTCGCCCGTGCCGGTGGTGAGCGCGATCGGGCACCACGGGGATCGCCCGTTGTGTGACGAGGTGGCCGACCTGCGCTGCGGCACCCCCTCCCTTGCGGCCATGGCGGTGGTGCCGGATCGGGCCGCGCTGGAGGCCGGCCTGGCAGCGATGCTCGCGGCAGCGAGTGCAGTGGTGACCGGCCGCCTCCAGGGGGCCGAGCGTGACCTGGAGCAGATGGACATGGACGCGGCACTGCAGGCGGGTCTGGGGCTGGCCTCACGGCGGCTGGAGCTCGCGGCGGGGGCGCTGGCGCGCTTCGACCCGGCCGGGCGGGTGGCGGAGGCGGCCCGGGCGCTGGGGGGTCTGGACTGGCGGGGTCCATTGGTGCGCCGGGTGGCCGCGGCGGGCACCGAGCTGGAGGGCCGTCGACGGACGCTGGATGCGCTGGATCCGGCGGGGGTCCTGGACCGGGGCTACGCGGTGGTGCGTCGCCTGGACGGCACTGTCCTGCGGGACCCTTCCCAGGTCACCGCAGGCGAGCTGGTGGACATCACCTTGGCCCGCGGCGGGCTGCGGGCTGAGGTGCAGAGGTGAGCCAGATGGGTCCCGACCCTCCCGACCCTCCCGATCTGGGATCGCTCCGCTATGAGCAGCTGGTCGAGCTATTGGAGGGCCTAACCCGGCAGATGGCATCTGGCGGGGTGGGCATCGAAGAGGCGGCCCGGCTCTACGAGCGGGCTGGAGTGGTGCATGCGGCCGCATCCGAACGCCTGGCAAGTGTCACCGCGCGCCTGCGCGCGATGGGTGCGGACCTCCCCGCGCCGACGTGACCGTTCCAGCTTCGAGACCGATACCGGGTGGCATAGGAGCGCCGTGCCCACCTAGCGACGTGCTCTGGGTCATAGTGGCACAAAACAGGTCGCAATTGCCCAAAGTACGGGATAAGCAGTGATGCCCGTCTCACCAGGCCGAGCCGAGCGCCACGGGGGGGACCTGGCTCTGGCGGGGCTGGGTAGGAAGACACGGACCATCTTCACCTTGTCCGGCGGGCACGTCTTCCCCATCTACGACGCCTGCACCAAGGCGGGGGTGCAGATCATCGACGTCCGCCACGAGCAGACCGCCGCGTTTGCAGCCGAAGGCCTGGCGAAGCTCACCCGAGGCCCGGGGGTGGCAGTGGTGACTGCTGGCCCGGGGGTCACCAACACGGTGAGTGCGCTGAGCACGGCGCAGCACAACGGCTCGCCACTCATTGTGCTCGCCGGGAGGGCAGCGGGGTCTGGCTGGGGGAGAGGATCGCTACAGGAGCTTGACCATATTCCCATAATTGCCCCGGTCACCAAGCTGGCCGTCACCGTGGGGACCACCTCGGCCATCGAGGGAACTGTCGCCGAGGCCCAGCGTGTGGCGCTTGTCTCACACCGGGGTCCGGTCTTTGTCGACCTGCCCCTCGACGTGATCTATGGCATGGCGGGCGGACCGACCCTCGCCTCGCCCCGCCCCTTCCCCAAGAGCGCCGACCCGGACCCCGAGCAGGTAACCCGGGCTGGGCGACTATTGGCATCGGCCAGACGACCGATGCTGGTGGCCGGGAGCGACGTGTGGTGGGAGGGTGCGTCGTCGTCGTTGCGGCGCTGCGTGGAGACGCTCAGGGTTCCCGCATTGGCTAACGGCATGGGCAGGGGCTGTCTGTCCGCGGCCCACGAGCTGGCTTTTGCCCGTGCTCGCGATTTGCTGCGGGAGGCCGACGTGGTCGCAGTGGTCGGAACACCGTTGGATTTTCGCCTCTCGTTCGGGGACTTCGGGGGGGCCGCGGTGGTTCATGTCACGGACAGCCCTGCCGTCAGGGCGACACACGTGGAGCTGGCTGCGGCGCCCGCAGGAGAGCTGTCCAAGGTGTTGGAGGGGATGGCTGAGGCTGGGGCCGCCCGGCTCGCCGACCACGAGCCCTGGATCGCCCGTCTCCGGGATGAGGAGCGGGCTCGGCGGGAGGCTGATGAGGTGCTCCTGGGTTCCGAGGCGGCGGCGATCCACCCGGCTCGGATTTACGGGGAGCTACGGCGGCGGCTGGATCGGGATGCGGTGGTGATCGGGGACGGGGGAGATTTTGTGTCCTGGGCCGGGAGACTCGTGGATTCGTACGAGCCTGGCTGCTGGATGGACCCCGGACCCTATGGTTGCCTGGGAACCGGGCTGGGTTACGCGATCGCTGCCAAGGTCGTGCACCCTGACCGCCAGGTGGTCCTGCTTGCTGGAGATGGGGCGCTGGGGTTCTCTGCGATGGACATCGACACCCTGGTTCGTCACCGTCTGGCGGTGGTGATCGTGGTGGGCAACAACGGCATCTGGGGCCTGGAGAAGCACCCCATGCGCGCGATCTACGGCTACGACGTGGCGGCCGACCTGCAGGCCGAGTGCCGCTACGACGAGGTGGCCCGGGCGCTGGGGGGTGACGGCGAGATTGTCCGGCACCCAGCAGGGATCGGTCCAGCGCTGGATCGGGCCTTTGCGGCGGGTGTGGCCTATGTGGTGAACGTGGTCATCGACCCGGCGGTGGTGTATCCCCGAACGTCCAGCCTGGGCTGAGTCGGAAGGCGGTGCCTGGCGGTCGAGGGCTGCGAGGCCTAGCCTTTGGGTCGTGGGATCCGCAGGAGACGCCGCTCTGGCCGGCCAAGTCACAGATCAGCCGCCTGCGGTCGCCCCGGGCAAGTGCCCACTGCGCCCGCCCGGTCACCTCGCCCCGACCGCCGCGCCCGGTCACCTCGCCCCGACCGCCGCGCCCGGTCACCTCGCCCCGACCGCCGCGCCCGGTGTCGTGCCAGCCAGGTGTCCGGTGTGCCCGGCGGGGCGGCCGTCTGCCGAGGTCGCGATGCGCCGTTTGCTACGGATACCCGATGGACCCGCCAAGGTCGGCGACGAGGCGGCCCACCGACTGTTCAGCGTCTCGATCCTTTTGTCCGCCCTGCGCTGCCTGCTCACCTACGTCGCCCTGCCGATCCTCAGCCCTCTGCTCGGCGCGGCCACCGGAGTGGGTCCTTACATCGGTATCCCGCTGGCCGTGGTTGCCCTGGTGTTCGACGTGATGGGCATACGTCGGTTTTGGCTCGCGGACCACCGCTGGAAGTGGAGCGTGTCGCTGATCTACCTGCTGGTGATGGGCTTTGTGACCGCCCTGCTGGTTCTCGAGGTGCTCAAGCTGGCATGACCTCTAAGCTAAGAGTCCGCTCACGCCGAGCGGGCTGAGGCGGCGATCAGCTCGTTGACGTTCATGTGGTGTAATTGACCACCGACTGGCGCTCTCAGCCACATGGTCAGCTCGGAATCATGAGATGGCTGTGGATCTGGCCTACACATCTCGTTCAAGGCCGCTCGAGCGTCCTCATCAGCGCAGCGTTGAGCGCCTTGCACGCACTGCGAAGGCCCTCGACCGACGGGCCGGCGGCTAGCAGGCTCCTCGAGGCTGATGGAAGTACCCGCTCGGGGCAGGAGGCAAAGCACCTCGCCACGTCGGCAGGTCCCGCTCCCTGGGCGCCAAGGCCCGGGGCCAGCAGCAGGCCCCCCATCTGGTGCAGATCCAGCTCACCACCAGGCGCCGGGCCGACCACCGCGCCAAATGGTCCGATCCTCCCCGGAGCGACTCGCGCGTTGCGGTCACGCAGGGCTGCCAGGACCGCCGCCTCGACGGTTTGGCCGTCAGCCTGCATGGCCGTCTGGAGGGCGCGGCCCTCGGGGTTCGTTGACCGGGCCACGACGAAGACGCCGGCCCCGCCGCGCGTCGCCGCATCGAAGAACGGGCCCAGTGCCTCGACACCGAGGTAAGGAGCGACAGTCAGAGCATCGACCGGCATCGAAGAGCCCTCCCCAAGATAGGCCGAGGCGTAGGCTTCGTTGGTGGAGCCCACATCCCCGCGCTTGGCGTCCAGGATGACCAGCAACCCCGCCTCCCGGGCGGATGCCACCAAGCGGGCCAGGGTCCTGACCCCCTTCCACCCGTGGCGTTCGAAGAACGCCGACTGGGGTTTGACCATCCCCACCGATCCCGCAGCCGCTGCCACGGCCAGGTCGACAAAGCGCTCCAGGCCACCCACGCCGTCGGGTAGGGCCCACTGGGCGAGCACCGCGGGGGAGGGGTCCAGGCCCAGCACCAATGGCCCGAAGGTGGCCCGAAGGTCGGCGAATCGTTCGGGAAAGCTCACATGCGCAACCATACGGGCAGCAGGTATGGTTAGGGCCTGTACGAGAACAACCTGGGCGGCGAAGCTGCTCAAATGCGGTCCTCATCAGGGCTATAGCTGTGCCCGCCGCCCAGGTTGTTCTCTGCCAGGCCCTAAGTGACCCGCGGCCCGAACAGGACCTTCAGCAGGGAGAGAGCTCACAAGATGGACCCCGCAACCACTGCCATAGTGCTCATCGAGTTCCAGAATGATTTCACCTCCGAGGGCGGGGTCCTTCACGGCGCCGTCGCCGAGGTGATGGAGCAGACCGGGATGCTGGCCAACACGGCCCGGGTGATCGCCGCCGCCCGCAAGGCTGGTGTGACCGTGATGCACGTTCCGATCACCTTCGCTGCCGGATACAACGAGATCAGTGCCCACCCGTACGGCATCCTGAGGGGCGTCGTCGACGGCAACGCCTTCGTGAAGGACAGCTGGGGCGCGGCGATCGTCGACGAGCTGGCCCCTCAGCCAGGTGACATCGTCGTCGAGGGCAAGCGCGGCTTGGACACCTTTGCCAGCACCAATCTGGACTTCATTCTGAGGAGCAAGGGGATCACGACGATCATCCTCGGCGGATTCCTCACCAACTGTTGCGTCGAGTCGACCATGCGGACCGGTTACGAGCACGGATACAAGGTGATCACCCTGCGCGACTGCCTGGCGGCCACCTCGATCGCCGAGCACGAGAACGCGCTCGCTTACGACTTCTTGATGTTCTCCGAGCCAATGACCTCGGACGAGCTGATATCGGCGCTGGGCGCAGCAGCGCCGGCCTGAGCTCCCTCGGCCTGAGACAGCCTGCTGAACAGGTCTCCGAGCCGGCCGAAGAAGGCCGAGCGCGCCATCACCTGGCTGCACCCGGCCGCTGTGGCGGCGCGCAGCAGGTCGCGCTCCACGTGACTCCCGAAGCCGACCGTGCGCACCTGAGCGAGGGAACCCAGCGCATCGAGCACCCCCGGCCGCCCCAAGTCCACGATCACCAGGTCCGCCTCCCCGGCTGCCCTCCCCAGCCCGGCCGCCCCCGTCACCATCTCAAGCTCGACTCCTGCCGCCTTCGCAGCCGCCTCGACTTTGGAGCGGTCGATGAGGTCGGGCACCAACGCGACCACCCGTGCGCTCATCCCGCCAGCTTAGAGCCGGCGCTCAAGGAGGAATCGCTAATCCTTGCCTACCATCACCTCGGTGGACTTGATGACCACGGTGACCGCGTCGCCCCCGGTGAGATCAAAGCCTGATCATTGAGACACTTTTTCTTGGCCATGCCGCCAGCCGGGTCCGACCGGGTCAGATGCGGGTTCGGGCCCGGACCGGCGCTGTCACCTTGATCACGGCCGGGACCCGGACACGCTGCGAGAACACGTCGTAGCCGTTGTCCTCGATGCGTTCCAGTATCCCCCCATACAATGCTCGTGCCGTCCCAATGCAGCGTGCCGATACCGGTGGGAGCAGGGCCAGGCCCGGCTCGGCCGAGGCGTAGTACTCCCGGGTCCGCGCGATCTCGAAGCGCATCAGGGCCACCCACTGCGGGCTGACCCGCCGGGCAACCAGCGACTCCGCGGCCCCGAACCGGCGGAGGTCGCATTGGGGCAGGTAGATGCGCCCTCGGTCCAAGTCCTCGCCCACGTCCCTCAAAAAGTTGGTCAGCTGGAAGGCAACACCCAGGTCCCGTGCCGGTCCCAGCGCCGACTCCGAGGTCGGGCGCAGGACGCTCAGCATCATCTCGCCGATCACCGCTGCCGAGCCGTCCATGTAGCCCGCCAGGTCCTCGAAGGTCTCGTAAGAGCTGACCTGAAGGTCCATCGCCATCGAGCGCAAGAAGCGCCGGAAGCACTCTGGGTCGATCCCCAGCTTCAGCACAGTGTTGACCACCGCCGCCAGCACCGGGTCGTCCGATCCCTCCCGCGCCAGGTCGTCGAAGAGTCGACCCCCGAACGCTGCCAGCGCAGCCTCCTTCCCGGCCGCCTCGCCAGCGCCGTCCACGATGTCGTCCACATGGCGACAGAACCCGTAAAGGGCGTGCACGTGCGGTCGCATCCCCGCCGGCAGCATCCAGGTAGCCCAAAAGTAGGTGGTCCCGCAGGTCCGATGGAGCCGCCTGCAGACACGATAGGACTCCGCCAGGCGGGCGTTCCCGAGACTCACCGCATCCGCCCCTGCCGCTCCGGGCTCATCCGAAGCCGCCCACCATCTGCTCCACTCGCTCGGCGACCAGGCGCCCTGAGATCAGCACCATAGGTATGCCCACTCCCGGACGGGTCCCCGATCCGACCAAGACCAATCCGGGGACCCGGGAGTCTACGTTGTCCGGCCGGAACGGCCCACTTTGGAAGAAACGATGAGCCAGCGCAAAAGGCGTCCCCCGTTCCATCCCCTCGGCCCGCCAGTCGGCCGGGTCGGCGAACGCCTCCACCGTGATGGTGCCCCCGCCCAGGTAGCCCAGCCCACGCACCCGCTCGACCAGGCCCTTCCTGGATGCCGAGCGTTCCGCCCCCCAGTCGACCCGCCCGTCCAGGTTTGGTGCCGGCTCCAGGGCGAACAGCGCCCGCCCACCTGGCGGCGCCAGGGAAGGGTCGCTCGCGCTGGGCACGCTCACCAGGATTGAAGGGTCGTACATGCGCCTACCGCTGACCAGCAGCTCATCGAAGGCGGTCTCCCAGGATTCGGAGAAATGTAGATTGTGGTGCGCCAGCGCCGGTGTGGGGGTTGGGAGGTGCTCGGCGAGCCTGCTCCCCGAGGGTGTGCCCAGTCCGGGCCCGTGGTGGCCGCTCGAAGCGACCCCAGCCACCCACACCACACACGACGGCGAGTACCGCCCGCGCCGGGCGACCAGGGGGGCTCTCAGGCCTTTGAGCAGCTCCCGGTACACGACCGGCAGGTCTGGGTTTGCCACCACCACATCGGCTCTCACCATCTCCCCGCTGGCCAGGCGGACGCCGCTCACTCGCCCCCTCCGGCCGTCCCGGCGGGCGATGTCTGTCGCCGGGCTCTCGTAGCGGATCTCGGCCCCCGCCGCCCCCGCCGCCCTGGCCAGCCCTCGGGCCACTGAGTGCATCCCGCCGAGCGGGAACCAGACCCCCTCAACGCAATCCATGTACGTGATCACCGCGTACAGGGCCAGTGCCTGGGTGGGCGCGAGCCCCGCGTACATCGCCTGGAAGCTGAACAGCTTGCGTAGCCTCGGGTCACGGAAGCGCTCGGCGACCACCGCCGACAGCCGCCTCAGCCCCCCCATCCTGGCCAACGCCACCAGGGGGGCGGGCCGCCGGAGCAGGTCGAGGGGAGAGTCGTAGTTGCGGTCGATGAAGTTACCCATCTCCAGGCGGTACAGTGCGCCGAGCCAGTCGGAGAAGCGGGCAAAGGCAGCCGCGTCTGCCGGGCCGCAAGTCGAGCGGATCTCCTCGCACATGGCCTCGCGCCCGTGGCGGACATGGATGATCCCGCCGCCGACCGGGTCGCTTCCGGCGGCAAAGCAGGCCCGGTAAGCCGGGTCCACCCGCACTAGGTTCAGGTGGTCGGCCATCGAGGCCCCGGCTGCGGCAAACGTATCGGCCAGGATGCCCGGCATGGTGAGCACCGACGGCCCGGTGTCCAGCCGGAAGCCGCTCTGTTCCAGCAGCCCGGCTCGCCCTCCTGGTAGCTCGGAGCGTTCCAGCACCACCACCTCGTGGCCTGCCCCGACCAGATGGCACGCCGCAGACAGGCCCCCCAGCCCAGCTCCCACGACAGCCACCCGCAGGCGCCGGCCCTTCACCCGGCGAGCCTATCGGTTGGGGTAGCGTTGTGGGCGTGCATGCCCGGCTTGTGGGCCCCGCCGCCAGCGCTCCCCGCAGATCCAACCCCGGTCGCGGGTCCCTGACCCGGCTTGAGGAACCCAGATCCGCGTACTTGTCGTGATGACCGACGAAAAACGCACACCATCACGACAAGTATGGCTCCGGCAGTCCCGGGTGGCTCCCTACTGCGGTGCCAGCACCTCGGCCAGGTGCGGGCCTTCCCGCTCGGCGAAGGCCACGTTTATGTCCAGTCGCTCCAGGGTCTGCGCGAGGCTTCGTTGGCCGGAGCGTAGGGAGTGGCTGGTGAACCACTGGTGGACTTGGGTCGCCACCTCCGGGTCGACCAGCGAGGCGAGCCCGCTCAGCATCCGGGGAATCGTGTTGTCGGGGAACCGGGCGAGTAGCTCGTCCCAGTGCCCAGTGATGAATCCCCAGGTGGCGGGGCCGCCCGAGCGGTTGCTCAACAGGCGGTTCAGCAGGTAAGGCGCATCCTGGGTCCGCACGTCGCCCAGTGTCAGATCCAGCGTCCGGCTCACCAGGGAAGGCTCCTCGAAACCGGCCAGGGCGTAGAGGTAGCGCATCTCCTCTTGTGGCGTGGACGGGTGGCGCCACCGCTGGATGCAGGACTCATACGCCTCGGACCCCCCGATCGAGGCGACCACGCCCACCACCGCGCCGGCCAGGTCGGGGTCGATGTCTGCCCTTCCAGCCAGGGCCTCGGCGTGCAGGGTTGCGCAGCGCTCACGGACGTTGGGATCCTCCCCGATGGTGCCGAGCGTGGCGAGCAGGGTGGCTCGCAACGTCCCAGCCCTTTCGTCCTCGCCGGGCTCGGCTGTCCAGCCCGTGCGCTCAAATGCCGGTGCCAGCAGCTCCCGGACGAATTCCTTCAGCACTGGCCGGTCCGGCCCGGCGACAGCCAGGTCAAAGGCGCCCACGACGGCCACTACGACTCCCCACACGTCGGGGTCGGCCTCCCCGCTTGCCGCCACGGTACGCAGCAGCCCCACCAGCTCGCCCAGCGGGAACAGCCCGGCCCGGGTGGCCGCCCAGGTGTCGGAGACCAGGTTGAAGCGCTCCACCGCGTCCAGCCGGGACAGGTCCGAGCACAGCCGCCCGAGCAGGCCCCCCTCGTAGCGCACCCGGTAGAAGCCCGAGCCCCCGGCGTTGGCCACAACCCAGTCCACCTCACCACCCAGCTCGACCACCGAGGGCTCCGGACCCAGGAGCACCTTGGGTGAGTGGGCACGGGGGTCCGGCTCACCATTGCAAATTACTCCTATTCTGAGCAGCACCGGGATTCGCCAGTCGGCCCCGATAGAGTCGTCGGGCGCTGGGCCGGCGGGGTGGATGGCTCGGTAGCGAAATGGTGCCTGGGTGAGCCGGACCGCCGTGCCCACTCTGGCGACGCTCACGAGCGGGTGGCCACCCTGGAAGATCCAGGTGTCCATGGTTGCCCGGGCAGGCTCCCCGCTGGCCGCCTCGATGGCGTCCCACAGGTCGGTGGTCTCGGCGTTGCCCTGGGCGTGGGTCTCGAGGTAGAGCCGGATGCCTGCCTGGAAGCCGGGGGTGCCAAGGTAGCGCTCGAGCATGCGGAGGACGGAGGCGCCCTTCTCGTAGGTGAGGACGTCGAACATGCCCTCGGCGTCGGACGGGCGGATCACCGGGTACTCGATGGGCCGGGTGGAGGACAGGCCGTCTGTGGCGAACGCAGCCGCCCGGGAGCTGGCGAAGCTGCCCCAGCGCTGCCACTCGGGGCGGAAGGCATCGACCGCCAGGATCTCCATGTAGGTCGCGAAGGCCTCGTTGAGCCAGAGCCCATTCCACCAGCGCATGGTGACCAGGTCCCCGAACCACATGTGGGCGATCTCGTGGCAGATCACGTCGGCCGCCCGCTCCATCTCCACCCTTGCGGCGGAGGTCGGGTCCAGGAGAAGCAGGGTCTCGCGGAACGTCACGCAACCCAGGTTCTCCATCGCCCCGAAGGCGAAGTCGGGCACGGCCACGAGGTCGAGCTTGTCTCCTGGGTAGGCGATGCCGAACCAGTCGGTGAAGAACCGCAGCGCGTGGGCACCCACCTCGAGGGCGAAGCCGGTCAGGTGCGCCTTGCCGGGGACGTGCACCACCCGTAGCCCCACGCCGTCGACGTCGACGGGCTCGGTGGCTTCCAGTGGGCCGACCACCCAGGCAACCAGGTAGGTGGACATGCAGATGGTATCGGCGAAACGCCAGCGCCAGCGGCCGTCAGGGTCGGTGGATTGGCTGAGCAGGGCCGTGTTGGAGACCGCCTCGAGTCCACGGGGGAGGAGGAGGGTGAGGGAGAAGACTGCCTTTCGGTCGGGCTCGTCCCAGCAGGGAAAGGCCCGCCGGGCGTCGGTGGCCTCGAACTGGGTGGCGGCCAGGGTGCGGGTATTGCCCTCGCTGTCGGCGAAGCGGCTGCGGTAGAAGCCGGCCAGCTTGTCGTTGATGGTGCCTTCGAAGTCGATGTGGAGGCGCCAGGTGCCGGGGGGGACGGCCTCGGGGAAGGTGATGGTCAGTCGCTCGGCGGCGGCGTCTAGGGCGACGGCCCCGTCGAGGGCTTTGGTGGTCGTGGACCCGGCGGGGGCCAGCCGGGCGGCGCTTACGTCCAGCTCGGCGGCGTTGAGCACGATCTTGTCCACGGGCTCGTGTGCCTGCAGGTCGATATCAACCGTGCCTTTGAAGGTCGCGGTGTCCAGGTCTGGCGCGATCGTAAGCTCGTATCGCCGGGGCGAAACGGTCCGAGGCAGCCGGTGCTCGTCGACAGTCGCGGAACTCTCGGATATGGCGGACACGACGGCTCAGGCTAGCTTGCGCACCCGGTCACCACTTTGGCCGGTCGGACGGCCGGCCTCAGGGAAACGCATGCACGAGGAGTCGATAATGTCGCACGGGCTTGGCCCGCCGAGCAGGCTTGGCGTCACGCCGGCGGGTGACGACCTTGCCAAACCCTGCCGCGCGGCACAGCCCGTGGAGCGCTTTCTCGGTCGGTACGTACCAGTTGCCATAGTCTTCCATGAGCTCGTTTGCGGGGTAGAACTCCAGGAGGCTCGCATCCGGGTGCCCGCGAACCGCGATGGCATCCGTCTCGATCACTGCGACTTCGCGAGTGACCTGGCGCACACGCTGAAGGGCGGTGAGCGGTTCACGCATGTGGTAAAGGACGTTGAGGTAGAAGACCACATCGAAGGTCCCCAGATCAGTCAGGTTCATCTTCATGAAGTCTGCCACCACCGCTTGCACCGAGCTGTCAAGCACCTCGTGAGCCAGATCGAAGCCCCGCTTTTGACCAAGCGTTGGGTCCCAGAACTCGGTCTCGTCCTTTTGCGGGTCCGGGATCACTCCTTTACGGGTGCATTCTTCCCAGTACGGCCCCCTGCGGTGGAAGTCCACCCCCCAGGCGTAGTGGTCCAGGGCGACCACTCGGGCTGCACCGGCCTGCTCGGCCCGGAAGGCATTGGCCCCATCCCATGCGCCGATATCAAGCACGCTCTTGCCGGAGCAGTCAGGTAGGAGCTCCCTGGGGATGGCGTCGAGCGCGACTGCCCCCGGGGTCACGACGCCGTTCCCCAGGTCGATGGAGTGGTACCAGGGGATCGCGGCAACGCGCTCTTGGAGCTCGGCGGGAGCCAACGTCATGGCAAGCACCCTACCGCTTGGTAGCCTCCGGACGATGCGCGCCCCGAACCCGTGGCTGGAGCGAAGGGTGCTGGCGTACGCGCACCGGGGAGGGGCCAGGGAGGGACCTTCCAACACCCTGGCGGCGATGAGGGCGGCCCTTGACGCGGGGGCGACTGCCTTGGAGATGGACGTGCATGCCACCCGTGACGGATGCCTGGTCATCTGTCACGACCCGACGGTCGACCGGACCACCAACGGTCGTGGAGTGATCGCGGAGATGACCCTGGACCAGGTGAGATCGCTGGATGCGGCCTGGTGGTTCGCGCCTGGCGAGGAGGCTCGCCGCGGGCTTGCGGGGGAGGCCTATCCGTTCAGGGGGAGGGCGCCGCACGACCCTTCATATGCCATCCCGGCCCTCGAGGAGGTCCTAGAGGCGTTCCCCGGGGTCTTGCTGAACCTGGACATCAAGCGGACCGCTCCAGCTGTCCCACCTTACGAGGCCACTCTTGCGCGCGTCCTGGCCGACCACGGCCGCATGGACGACGTGATCGTGGCTTCGTTCAACCCCAAGGCACTGGCGGCGTTCTCGGCGCTGGCTCCGCAGGTTGCCACTGCCGCCACGAGCCGGGCGATTGCCCGGATCTGGCTGGCGGGTCGCCTTCATTGCCGTCCACTGCCGACCCGTCACCGCGCCATCCAAGTGCCCCTGAAGTTGGGTGACCTAACCGTCCTGGATCGGAGGCTGGTTCGGGCCGCGCACCGGGCTGGCGTCGCGGTACACGCCTGGACCATCGACGACCCAGTCGAGATGGAATGGTTGGTCGACATGGGAGTGGACGGCATCATGTCCGACCGTCCCTCGGTGCTCGCCCGGGTGCTCGCCGATCGGGGGACCGGATGGCACGGCTGACAGCCTTGCGTCTTCAGCTTCGGCAAACGTCACTCTGATGCCGCGCGGCCAACTGGTCGACTTGATCTGCACGATGGGTCCCGAGACGCTGAGGGACGCATGTGTCGCGGTGGCGGCGGATCTCGACCGCTGAGCACTCAGTAGTCGGCGGCTACGGCTTCCCAGGTCGAGCGCCACGACGGATGGCGGAGCTTGGCCAGAGCCCCCTCGGTGATCTGGCTGATGCGTTGGGAGGTCAGCTCGAGACGTTGAGCCACAGCCGCCAGGGTGAGGGGTTCGGGATCCTCGAGATGTCCAACAGGGTCGGTCCGACCCATGTGCTGGACGGAAGCTCCGGAAGCTCCGGCGGCTCCGGGCAGACCGTAACGCAGACCCAGGATCAGGCGCTCCCTGTCGTCCAGTGGGGTCAACAGGCGGGCCAGCTCGTTAGGCAACAGGTTGGCGGCCAGCCGTTCGAACGGTTGGTCGGCGGCGCTGTCGGGGATCACATCGGCCAGTGCGGTATCGCCCCCGTCCCGGCTGGAGGGCTCCGACAGGGAACGGGGCTCGATGAGCAATGCCAGCACTTCGACCACTTGGGCCTCTGCAAGGCCGGTATCGTCGGCCAGCTCGGCGGGCCGGGGCCGCCGGCCCAGGGCGATCTCCAATCGCCTCTGCGCCTCCTGCACTGCGCGAATCCGGTCACATACGTGCGCCGGTCTGTAGATGACGTGTGCCGAGGTACGGATGCCCTGGGCGATCGACTGGCGGATCCACCAGCTGGCGTAGGTGGAGAAGCGGAAGCCCCGGCGCCAGTCGAAGCGCTCCACCGCCCGAAGGAGCCCCAGGTTGCCTTCTTGAACCAGGTCCTCGAGGGGGACGCCCGAAGACCTGTAACGTTTGGCTATAGATATGACCAGGCGCAGGTTGGCTTCCACGAACTCTTGCTGGGCGGTTTGGCCCTGCTTGCGCAGCCGCGCCAGGGCTGCCCGCCGATGCTGGGTGAGTTCGGAGCGGTCATCGGGACTGAGCTTTGCCAGCTCGGCGCCGGCCTCCAGCCCGGCCTCGACGACACGGGCCAAGTCGATCTCATCCTGCTTGGTGAGCAGACGGTGGCGTCTGATGTCGAGCAGGTACTGCCCAAAGACGTCCTCTGCGGCTATGCCCATCGTGCACCCCTTCTTCCCCAAAACGATGAGGGCCGACCACCCGAATGGGCAGCCGGCCTCGTGACCGCGAGTGTCCCTACCTTCGTGGGCAGGTCCACAATATGGCTTGCGAGCCGCATCATAGCGCGAACTGCGGACACCGAGCTACTTGCGCCCCTCCGCCTCACCATGGTCAGGGTCGCCCTCACCCTCGGGTGGGTGTCCGCGGCGGTGGTGCTGGTGGGCGCGCTCTCGGCATCCTGGCACGCCGCACCGGTCGACCATGTGGTCATTCTAGCCCTGGTTGCCAGCGCCGCTTCGGTGAACGGGGCACTCGGCTTGATGCCGTGGAAGCGATGGATGGGAACGGCGCGGGCCGAGCTGGCCCTGGCTGTCTGGGCGGCTGCGGTGGTCGTCCTGGTTAGCGTCTTTGTCCACCTGGGTGGGCATTGGGCCGACAACTACTACCTCCTGTACTTCCTGGTGATCCCTTTCATCGCAGCCACTGAGCCGCTGGGGCGCCAGGCCGTCCTGTTCGTCATGGCCATCGCTGGCTATCTGGTAGCCACGGTGACCTCGAACGTGGCGACAACGGGCAGCGACATGGCAATTCACGTGGTGATGCTGGTCGGGGCGTGCGTGCTGAGCGGGTTCCTGGCCCAAGCAATCAGCCAGACGACCAGGGATCGGGCAAGGGCTGAGGCGGCAGCGCGGATGGAGCGGCTCCTAGCGGGCGAGGCACACCACCGCATCAAGAACAACCTTCAGCTCATCGCCGATCTGCTGTCCATGGAGGCGTCCAAGGAGGGAAGCCAGCTGGGCACCGTGGTCGACGAGACGCTGAGCAGGATCCAGAGTGTCGCCGCAGTGCACCAAGCCCTGGCAACCGCCGGCGAGGGAAGGGTGGCGCTGCGTCCGGTGGTCGACCGGATCGTGTGCCTTCTGGCGGATCGACTCGGTGGGAACCGAAGCGTGCAGGTCACCGGTGGCGAGGGAACCGAGGTCGCGGGCAAGCGTGCGACCTGGACGGCTCTCGTCGTCAACGAACTGGTAACCAACGCGCTCCGCCACGGGAAGGGCACGGTGGCAGTCAGCATCACCGGAGCAGGTGACGAGGTCGTCCTGCAGGTTGGCGACGAAGGGCGGGGGCCGGGGACAGCGCCCCAAGGTCTGGGTCTGGCGCTGGTGACCAGGATCGTTGAGGATGGGCTCGAGGGCCGGATCGTCAGTCGGGTAGCCGAGGGTGGCTGGGCGGTCCAGGTGGCCTTCCTGGCTAGTGGCCAAGCCGTCACCCCCGGCCAAGCCGCCACCCCCGGCCAAGCCGCCACCCCCGGCCAAGCCGCCACCCCCGGCCAAGCCGCCACCC
>JAVKSL010000011.1:53987-55285 GCA_039583695.1 Acidimicrobiales bacterium
AGCCGCCACCCCCGGCCAAGCCGCCACCCCCGGCCAAGCCGCCACCCCCGGCCAAGCCGCCACCCCCGGCCAAGCCGGCTCTACCAAGAAGGAGCTCACGGGTGCGGGTGCTGATAGCCGAGGATGACCCGGTCATCGCGCTGAGCCTGGAGCGTACGCTGATCTCGCTCGGCCACGAGGTGGTGGCACGGGTGGACAACGGAGAGCGCGCGGTGGCCGCTGCAGCGGCAACGCTGCCCGAGGTGATGGTGTTGGACCTGATGATGCCCGGCATGTCCGGGTTGGAGGTCGCCAAAAGGGTGTCCGCTGAGCGCAGGGTCCCCATCGTGGCGGTCACCGCCTATGACGACCCAGCGCTCGTCGAGCAAGCCGTGGATTGTGGCGTAGCCGCCTACCTGGTAAAGCCGGTCACGCCGAGCCAGGTTGGCTCAGCCCTGCTTCTGGCGGTGTCCCGCCACGGCCAGCTAGAGGCCATGCGGGCTGAGGTGAACCGCCTCACCGACGCCCTGGAGACACGCAAGGTGGTGGAGCGCGCCAAGGGCATCCTCATGGAGCGCACGCAGCTAACCGAAGCCGAGGCTTTTGCGCGGATCCAGCGACGCGCCAGGGACAGCAACCAGCGCATGGCCGAGGTGGCCCGGGAGATCATCGCAGCAAAGGAGCTTCTAGGGTAGCTTGTGCTGTCGGGTTCCGGCTGGGAGCGCGCAACGACCTGCTGCAAGGGTGTCACGTCGTTGCGGAACGCCTCGCCCTGATCCGCCCTAGAGCCACTCAGGTGAAGTGGTAGTGATTCATGTTGCCATAGACCCTGAATCACTACCACTTGCGGAGCCGAGCAGGCTTGAGAGCTTCAAGTGCTACCTCCAGCAGGAGGACGGGCTCCGTTGGCTCGCGTCGGGTCGGGGCGCACGACGACGACCACGGTAGCGACGCTCTTGGCCAGGACGTGCTCCACCGTGTGGCCCAGAAAGGGCTGTCCCCCTACGAGGCGGGCCGTGGTACCCAGCACCAGGAGGTCGGCTTCCACGGCTTCGGCCGCGGCGACGATCTCCGGACCGGCAGCCAAGCCGTGGCGCACCACCGTCTCGGGCTCCACGCCCAGCTCTCGTGCCATCTCCCGGGCCCCGTCGAGGACTCCGTGACCGAGGTCAGTAGCCGAGCGCCCCTGCCCCCCGTCGCCGCCGCCGCTCGCCCCTCCGGCACTCGCCCCTCCGGCACTGCTCGCCCCCCCGGCACTCGCCGCCCCGGGCCCCCCGGCACTCGCCGCCCCGGGCCCCCCGGCACTCGCCGCCCCGGGC
>JAVKSL010000012.1:0-49087 GCA_039583695.1 Acidimicrobiales bacterium
GCTCAGCCGCCACTGGCTGGGGGTTGCCCCTGGGCACCTATTTCATCCCTGCAGGGTGGCCGCCGGCCATGTGGACTTACGTCAAGAGCGCCGGCTTCGCCGGCGCAGCCACCCCCTGCCCCCCAGGACGGGGCGGCCGGAAGGGTCGACTGATCGCACGATGATCGTCCGTGCTGTTCCTCGCTCCCGCCCTCAGTGGGATGGGGAACAACCCAGTGGTCTCAAATCAGCCTGACAGAGAGGGCGGCCGCCCGTGGGACGGATCGGGGTTGGATAGGCGGATAGCCTCTCCCCGTGTCGTTCGTGAGGTCGAAGCAGAGGGTGGCAGACCATGGAGAGGTGTTCACCCCGGCATGGTTGGTCGAGGAGATGCTCGATCTCGTCGAGGAGGAGACTAAGCGAATCGACTCGCGCTTCCTAGAACCCGCGTGCGGAAGCGGCAACTTCCTGGTTCCGGTCCTCCGACGCAAGCTCGCGGCCGTCGAAATCAAGTTCGGCAAGTCCGAGTTCGAGAAGCGTCATTACGCCCTGTACAGCCTCATGTGCATATACGGCATCGAGCTGTTGGCCGACAACATCGCCGAGTGCGACGACAACCTGCTCAAAGTTTTCGCCGAGTACGTGCACGTCGTCCAGTCCGACGAGCTGTACCGGGCGGCCAACTACGTGCTTTCGCAGAACCTCATCCACGGTGACGCTCTCACCATGCGGACTACTCTGGATCAGCCGATCGTCTTCGCCGAGTGGGGATATCTGGGCAAGGGCAGGTTCCAGCGGCGAGACTTCCGCCTCGACGTGCTCACCCAGTCCTCGTCGTTCAGCCGTGAGGGCACTCTGTTCGCCGAGCTCGGCAGGCACGAGATCTTCACCCCGACAAAGACGTATCCGCCTCTCACGGTGAGAGAACTGGCCGCGTGACGTCAGCAAAGGCAGGCTTCGCGCTGCGCGGGCGGAATCCCGACGTGCTGACTTGCATCGCGAACCTTTCGAACGACGAGGTCTTCACGCCGCCCGAGTTCGCCAACCAGATGCTCGACACCCTTGCCGATGCCTGGGCAGCCGACACCGACGGGGCGAACATCTGGGCCGACCCAACCGTGAGGTTCCTGGATCCCTTCACCAAGTCGGGCGTGTTCCTGCGTGAAATCACGAGCCGCCTGACGGAAGGTCTCCAGAACGAGGTCCCAGACCTACAACGGCGCGCCGATCACATCCTCACAAAGCAGGTCTTCGGCATCGGCATCACGCACCTCACGAGCCTGCTCGCGCGCCGGAGTGTGTATTGCTCGAAGCGGGCGGACGGCCCGCATTCGATCGCCACATCGTTCGCCAACGAGGACGGCAACATCTGGTTCGAGCGGCTGGAGCACACCTGGGTTGGCGGCACCGAGTGGGTGCTGACGGCCGACGAGGACGGGAACCAGATCAAGAAGTTCAAGAACGGCAAGTGTAAGTTCTGCGCGGCTCCGCAGCTCATTTTCGATCGTGACCGCGCCTTGGAATCGCACGCGTACGCGTTCATCCACACTGACGACATCAAAGCTCGGATCGCTGAGCTCTTCGGAGGCGATATGCAGTTCGACGTCATAATCGGCAATCCTCCATACCAGATGACTGGCGGGGGAGGCGGGACAAACGATTCGTCGATCTACCACCTGTTCGTCCAGCAAGCCATGCACTTGGAACCGCGATTCCTAAGCATGGTCCTCCCGTCAAGGTGGATGGCCGGCGGTCGGGGCCTCGGCGAGTTCCGGTCAGAGTTCCTGGCGGATCAGCGAGTCCGAACACTTGTTGACTACGAGAATGCAAAGGAGCCATTCCCCACGGTTGGTATCAACGGTGGTGCTTGCTACTTCCTTTGGGACCGCGACAACCCCGGCTTGTGTCAGTGCGCATATCACCGCAGCGGAGCGGTGATCGGCCCGGAACAGCGCGTGTTGGATGAATTCGACATCTTCGTGCGAGATCCCCGCGCGGTTTCCATCCTCAAGAAGGTGCTCAGTACCGGAGAGACGTCGTTCGAAGAGCTACTGAGTGGAGACACTCCATTTGGGCTCGCATCAAATTTCTCGGACTACCAGCAAGACGCGCGCCCGGGCCGAAGGCAGGTTCGCCTTTACGCCAACATCGGGACGACTCGGGTCCGCGGAGCGATGGCTCGCAGCGCCATCATCAAGAACGCTCATCTGATCGATGCATGGAAGCTGTTCCTCCCCAAGACCGGCTCTGGACGGGAGCGAGAGACCAGAGGCGTTGACTTAGTGCTCGGGCCACCCATTGTTGCCGAGCCGAACTCGGTCTGTACCCAGACCTACATCGTCGCGGGCCCGCTTGCCTCCGAGGAGGAGGCGAGAAGCGCCGAATCATACCTACGAACGAGGTTCCTGCGCTTCCTGGTGTCGTTGAGGAAGATCAGCCAAGACACCCTTCGATCCGTGTATCGCTGGGTCCCGGTGCAGACGTGGGATCACCAGTGGATCGATGCGGACCTATACAAGAAATACGGCATCTCCGCTGACGAGGTCGCTTTTATCGAGTCGATCATCCGCCCGATGGAGCCAGTGGTTGGCTAGGTCGATTGAGGACATCCTCACACCCAAACCCGAGGCGCGCCTTCGGATCTACGCCTGGACGCCGAACGATCCGCCAGCTGCCTACGTAGGTCTAATCAAGGTGGGGCAGACTGCGCGGGAGGACGTGAACGTCCGCATCAAGCAGTCCCAGGGGCAGATGCAACAGGCCTACACCCTTAACGTCGATGTCCGCGCAGAGCGTAAAGACGGATCGTTGTTCCGAGACGGCGACGTGCGCCAGCGCCTGATCGACAAGGGATTCGAGAACGTCGTCATCGGCGCATCGCGTGAGTGGATGCGCTGCACTTCCGACGACGTCAAGACGGCGGTGACCGAGCTCCAGAAGGGCCTGCGGCTCACCGGCACGCACCACTTGACGTTTCCTATGCGCCGCGAGCAGGCCGACGCGGTCGACAAGTCGTTCGCCTACTTCAACTCGATCTGGGCGGAGGACGCGGACGCTGTTCCGCACTTCCTGTGGAACGCGAAGATGCGCTTCGGAAAGACCTTCACGGCGTACCAGCTCGCGAAGAAACTCGCCGCCAAGCGCGTTCTTGTCGTCACGTTCAAGCCGGCTGTGGAGGATGCCTGGCAGACCGACCTGGAGTCTCACGTCGACTTCGACGGCTGGCAGTACCTCTCACGTTCGTCCGGCAATGACCCCACACAGATCGACGCCGATAAGCCCGCGGTCTACTTCAGCTCGTTCCAAGACCTGCTCGGTCGTGACACCGGCGGCAACATCAAGGCCAAGAACGAATGGCTTCACACGGTGAACTGGGACCTCGTCGTGTTCGACGAGTACCACTTCGGCGCCTGGCGCGACACTGCGAAGGAGCTGTTCGAGGGCGAGGATGAAGCAGTCGCCAAGAAGGAGGCGAAGCTCGAGTACACCGCTGGCCTCGAGACAGTCAACGAGGACCTGAGCGAGCTGTCTGCGAGAGAAGTCGAGTTCCTTCCCATCACTTCCAGGGCGTACCTCTACCTCTCTGGCACGCCGTTTAGAGCGCTCGCGACCGGAGAGTTCATCGAAGAGCAGATCTTCAACTGGACCTACACCGACGAACAACGCGCCAAGGAGGCGTTCGCCGCCGAGCGCGCCCAGGAGTGGAGCCCCTACGGCGCGCTGCCGCAGATGCGGCTGCTCACCTACCAAATGCCCGACGAGCTGCTGGCGATCGCGAGCGGCGGGGAGTTCGACGAGTTCGACCTGAACGAGTTCTTTGCTGCCATCGGCACAGGTGCGAGCGCTGAGTTCAAGCACAAAAACGACGTCCAGAGGTGGCTCGACATCATCCGGGGTTCCTACGCGCCGACCCAGGTCGACAACCTCAAGCTCGGCGGCCAGCGCCCGCCGTTCCCATACTCCGACGTTCGGCTGCAGCCGTACCTACAGCACTCGTTCTGGTTCCTGCCGAAGGTCGCTTCGTGCGACGCGATGGCGAACCTGCTCGCCGAGAAGCAGAACACGTTCTGGCACCACTACACGGTCCTCACCGTTGCCGGCTCGTCTGCCGGGGTAGGACTCGACGCCCTACCGCCAGTTCGCAGAGCGATCGGAAGCGGCTTCGATACGAAGACGATCACGCTGTCATGCGGCAAGCTCACGACCGGCGTGACCATCCCGCAGTGGTCGTCGATCCTGATGCTGCGCAATCTCAAGTCGCCGGAGACCTACTTCCAGGCCGCGTTCCGGGTTCAGTCGCCGTGGTCGATCACGAACCCCAACGGAGACGACCCGGACGAGGAAGAGATCCTCAAGCCGGTCTGCTTCGTGTTCGACTTCGCCCCTACGCGCGCACTTCGCCAGCTGGCCGATTACGGCATCGGGTTGTCGCCGAACGAGCCGAACCCTGAGAAGGCCGTCGAAGATCTCATCTCGTTCCTGCCGGTGCTCGCCTACGACGGCTCGCACATGACGCAGATCGACGCGGGCGGGATCCTCGACATCGCGATGGCTGGGACGTCAGCGACGCTGCTGGCTCGCAAGTGGGAGAGCGCGCTGCTGGTGAACGTCGACAACAACACGCTGCGTCGCATCCTCGACAATCCCGAGGCTATGGCGGCGGTTGAACGGATCGAAGGCTGGCGTGCGCTGGGCGACAACATCATCGAGACGATCATCAACAAGAGCGAGAAGGTCAAGGAGCTTAGGAACAAGGCCAAGGACGGCGACCTCACGGCGAAGGAGAAGAAGGAGCTCTCGGAAGAAGAGAAGGAGTACAAGTCGAAGCGCAAGCTGGTCCAGGAGAAGCTGATCAAGTTCACGACGCGTATCCCCGCGTTCATGTATCTCACCGACTTCCGGGAGAACACCCTCCAGGACGTAATCACCAAGCTGGAGCCCGACCTGTTCCTCACGGTCACCGGTCTCACCGTGGAGGACTTCCACCTGCTCGTGCGCCTCAGAGTCTTCAACACCGAGCAGATGAATCAGGCTGTGTTCGCGTTCCGCCGCTACGAAGATGCAAGCCTGGCATACACCGGCATCGATTCGCACCCGAACCTCACCCACTACGGCCTCTACGACACCGTGGTCGCCCGCGACTTCGAAGAAGCGAGCGAATCGGATCCCGTGAGATCAGGGTGACTGCAGGAGTACTCTCCTCTGTGCCCTTCCCCGCTACTGGTCAGAACTCTGCCTACGTAGCACGCAATGACCACCAGCATTCTGCTAGGTGCGTACCTTCTCTCTCCTACTCGAAGGTGGCCACATTGAGGATGCATTCATCTACCGCAGCAGCCTCTACTGCTGGACCGTTGAGAATAAGCTCCGGATCTATGCGATCGGTGACATCGAGACAACCGCCCGACGTGCAGATCCGGAGCGGGCTAACTCGGTCACATATGGGCCAGATCGCCACAAGGTCCTTCGTTATGGCCACGCCCCGGGCTGTGATGTCGTCGTCGGTCCAGGAATTGGCGTTTTCTTGGACAATCTCCTTATTGAGCACCAGGAGGCTGTACTTGTCGATCAGTGACCGCTTGCCCTTGCCGGCCTCCTGACCGCTCGGTGCCACCTTCGCGGCGTCACTGTCAAGCCACGGGCGGTTCGAGAGCGAGGCATTCAGACTTCCGGTCAGCAGAGTGAGGTTGCCGATGCTCTGCACCAATCGATCGCGAAGTCCCGACGCTACGGGATTATCGCCGATGCCATCGGACCAGTGCGTACGCCACTTCTGCGGCATCACATGTTCGATCTGGAGGTTGAGGGGAAGCGTGACGTCTTCATGGCGCTCCGAGCGACGCTTTTGCTCGACGGCGCTGAGCATCATGCAGAGCCGGTTCTGCCGGACGTTCCCGTACAACTTGCTATTTGGAACACTGTCGATAACCTGCTCATCGGTCGGCCACACGCGGGAGTCTGCCGTCTGGTCGAGAAGAAACGCGACTGTGCCCTGACCGACCTTCTCTGCAGGCAACTCGTACAGGTGTTTGATCAGCGCGATGACGAACCTGTTGACGTCCTTCATCGTGGCCCTCAATAACGTCCGCCGTACGCACCAGCTCTCGACCGCTGCCAGCGAACAGTCCACCCCTTCCTCGGGGATGTCGTGGTTATCACTGATCAGCCACAGAAGCAGTGGAATCGTCGCTCCTAGCTCCAAGGCCTCGACGACCCGGGCATAGAAGCGACCGGGCGTGCTTCCCGGATCCAGCTCCGCGAAGCGGCGGAATGTATCGGCGTCACGACGGAGTTCCACGAGCAATTTCGTGGCACTGGCGGCCGTGGTCAGTTGCGACTTCGCGTGGTCGCGGAAGTGAGCGAAGACTTTCTCCGCGGGGACCTCGTCCTGCTCGCGCATGGTGAGCCAGTACTGAAGAAACAAGTCGATCCGGGATCGGAAGAGTCGACCCTGCTGGACTTCTTGCCGCCACCAGTCCTCGTCGAAGTCGGCCCAGTACTTCTCACCCCAGAGTTCAACGTCGGCGCCCAACTCATCGCCTCGCTGAAAGACCATGTTCTTGATCAAGTCCGCGGCGAGGAGCGGCGTTCCACGGTCGTTGAGCGTCTCGAAGATGAGCTGGTCGTCATCTTTCTGGTCAAGGTTGATCGCGACCACAACCAGCTGTTGCTGGACGACCTCGGCAAGGAGCCTCAGGCTGACGGCGACATCCTCAGGATTGGCGCCGTCAGCCAGTCCCGCCCACTCTCGAACGCAATTGTAGAAGAACTCGTGAGCGGTGCAGATCCGAGATTCAGAGAGCGCGTCCGTCACCATCAGGTCGTTGTCCATGACGTGCTCGAATGCCTGGCGGTCGACGCGTGAAGGCCAGAGCTTGAATCGCTTCGACGTATTGTGAAATCGCTTGGCACCGTTGGCAACCAACTCCATCAATGTCTCCGCGTCATCCTCGTCGCCGTGCTCCTGGGTGACGAGCTGGACCGCGTCGAGGAGGATCTGAAGTGTGGTCAACCGCTGCTGACCATCGATGACCGAGTGACGCGCAGGGTCCCCGGCAGCGGCGGCGAGCTGCTTGATGACGACGGCGCCGAGGAAGTGCGGCGCAACCTCGACATCGCCCTTGCGGGCGTCCTCCAAGGCCGCGGCCACGCGCTCGATATCTGTCCACAGCGGCTGCCACTGGTCCTCCTCGTTCCAGACGTAGGGACGTTGAAACGGAGGGATCTCGTAGCAGACGGTGCCGTCGAACAGCTCTCTCGGGGTAAGGGCCTTGGTGTCCATCGTCAATCCTCTTTGCGGACGCGTCTCGTCAGCATACTGCCCGATTGGGACGATCGGCCTTCGAATGGTGTGGAGGTCGTGTCAGGCGCTGGCGACTTGCTCACGGGACCTGGGGTCCCAATGGAAGCGCACCCACGGCCATAGAGACGGTCATAATTTCGAGCGGACCCGGGCCTACGACGGCCGATCACGCCGAAGCCAGGGTCGCGAATGCCCAGTTCAGGCCCATCAGCCGGCTTGAGCCACAACGGGGGAGGGTCTTGAAAGGCATCGCTGGAGGCACTTTGGGCACGAGCGTGCCACTTGATGGCGCGGGTTGGGCGAGCGACACCGAGGATCCGAGTTCCCATCCCGCGGTTTTCCCGCGGGCGCTGCCGGACCCCGGGGGTCGTCGAGGGTCGAATACTCCACTTGACCTGCGGCGATTCACCTTGCTTAGGCGGCGAAAGTCACGGGAGCAGCACTGATAATGCTGAGGTCGCTGGTTCGAGTCCAGCTAATGGCGCAGTTCGCGCAGCGGCCGACTGGCTGCGGGGCTCTGGTTCGGCGAGGACCTCAGCCGATGGCGTGAATAGCTGACGGATTCATAGGTCAGGCACCGGGTCCGGTCGTCCGAACAGCACCCCCTCCATGCGGTCAGCGGCGACCCGCTTGCGGTCGGCCAGCACGTGGGTGTACCGGGCAGTCATCTCCACACGGGAGTGCCCTAGCATTGCGCCAGCCGTGGCGAGGTCCACATCGGCGAGCAGCAGGGCGGTGGCGGCCGAGTGGCGGAGATCGTGCAGCCGGCGCTCGGGCACCCCCGCAGTTCGGCAGAGCCTTTTGAAGGAGCGCACGTCGTTGCGGGGATCCAACGGCAATCCGATCACGTTGGTAAGCACCCAGTCTCCGTCGGTCCAGACGGGAGAGGCGGATCGCTCGGCCGCCTGAGTTCTCCGATGCTCCAGTAGTTCGGCGGTCAGGGATCCAGGCATGGCAAGGGTGCGATGTCCGGCTGCCGACTTCGGTTCGGAGGTCCTCAGCCCGCCGCCGAGCCGGAGTGCGCAATCGGCAGCCCGGCCGCATGTAGCCGCGTGGCCACAGCCGTGTTCCCATGGAATCCGTTGAAGCTGACGCCGCACCGTGAGAGTTCCGGTATCGAGGTCGATGTCCGACCAACGAAGTCCGAGCGCCTCGCCGCGGCGCAGGCCAAGTGCCAGGGCAAACGTCCAACGCACCGCGTTGCGCTTGCCGCGTGCAGCATCAAGTAGCGCAGCCATCTCCTCGAGGCTGTAGGGCTGGATCGCAGAGGGCGAGTAACGGGGAGTGGCCGCGAGTCGGACCGGGTTGCGGGGGATCAGGCCCTTGTCCACCGCATCGGATAGGGCGGCGTCGAGGGTGCGCTTGGCGTGTTGCACAGACGCAAGCACCCCCTCGGCCACCATCGCCGACCACAGGTATTCGATGTTGATCGGCGACAGCTTGTCGAGGCGTACCGCTCCGATTGTTGCCGCGATCCGGCGTAGGTCGGTGCGATAGCCCTCGACGGTCTTGGGACGAACCTGTTGGAGTGCGACCCTGGTGTCGATCCAGTCCTCCAGATAGACAGCCAGCGTGATCCGGGCAGACATAGCCGGACCCGCGCCATCAGCTCGGGCCTTCTCCAACTCTCGCACCTTGGCAGTGACGGCCGGCTTGGTAGCGGCGGTCACATGTTTACGCACCAGGCGTCCATTGGGTCCGGTGCCCATCGAGACCATGCCGTGCCAGCGACCGTCACTCGCACGGAAGATCGATGAGCGGCCGTTGGCGGAGCGGGATGGGCGAGAGTCCGACGAGCTTGTCATCGTTGGGCGACAAGAAGCCCGTGAGCGCCCGGTAACGGCACGCCCTCGCCGGGTGGAGCGATGAACTGCTCGAGCGCCACCCGGGGGATCAGGCGTCGGGCACCGACCTTGATCGAGGCGAGCTGCCCACTACGCGTCAGGTTGAAGGTGGTGGTCCTGGACAGGCCGAGCATGTCGGCGCACTCCTGCACTGACAACAATACGGGAGGCCGGTCGGAACCGACAGAGGCGGCGTTCGTGGCCGTGTCGACCAGATCGGCAACCTGAGAAGCCAACTCGGCGCACAGACGCTCCAGTTTTGCCGCCCTGGCGCGAACCTCCGCGATCTGATCGAGATCGTCAACCGAATGCCGCGGTCTCGTTCTCCCCTTCGGGACGCTGGTGGTGAGGGTCATATGGTCACCGGGGCAGGAATGTCAGCTCCGGACCCCCCTCGTCCGGCTCGACCCGCCTCCCGGGCCGCGGTGACGGCGGCGGCCACCTGGCGTGTAGCCCAGCCGTCTGGAGCCAGCCCGGCGGCTGCGAGCCCGGCGCCGGCCTGTTCGGCGAAGCGCTGTCGGGCTGCTGCCGTGGCCAGATTGGCGCCCAGTTGGCCCAACCTGGCCACGATGGCAGGCACGGTTTCAAGCGGGTCCCCAAACAGCTCAGCCGCAGACCGCTCGGCCAGATAGCGCCCAGCATGGAGGGGCCGTAGCTGGGGGCCATCGGGTTCGGGCCAGCCCTTGCGGGTGAAGGCGAAAAGGCCGACCGGCCCGTGGTGGGCGAGCCAATCGGCGGGGTCCAGTCCTGCTGGAAGGACCGTGACGCACACTTCCCGACCGAAGCGCCCCGTGGCCTCGCTCACCCATCGGGCGGCGGCCTCCTGGCCGGGGCCGTCGCCGTCGCCACAAAGAGTCGGGACGCGCGGGTGCAGAGCCAGGATGCACGCGGTGTGCGCGCTGCTGAGTGCCGTGCCGGAGGCGGATACCGGGGCGAAGAGCTTCGATCGGCCGACCTGGGCGGCTGCAGCGGCGATGGCGAGTGCGTCGAGGGTTCCTTCACACACGACCACGGTGGCGCAGGGCCCGATGGGTCCGTTCGAAGGCCGGTACAACGCCCGGGACTTGTTGAAGACAGCGGTGGTGGGGGTGTTTAGGTACTTGGGAACCCTGGGGTCGGACTTGGCAGCGGTGTCGCGCCCGTAGAAACCGATCAGGGCGCCCCGGGGGTCGCGGGCCGGGAGGATGAGGCGGTGGCGGAAGCGGTCAACGACGCGCTCGTCGGTGAAGCGCAGTGCCAGGCCGGCGTCGACAAGCTCCTCCTCGCCGAATCCCCGGCGTGTGAGGTGTGTAACCAGGCCCGCCTCGGACCAAGGCGTGTGTCCGACGAGGGGACCGTCGCATTCTTCTTGGAGGGCCCCCACGTCGATCCCCCGCCCTGCGAGGTAGCTGGCAGCCCGGTCGGCCAACTTGGGCAGACTCCAATATCGCCAGGCCTCGGAGTTGGCCGCGTGAATACGGCGGGCGGGGGTGCGGGCGATATCGGGTGCCTCGGAGCGGGCCAGGACGACGGCGTTCGAACGGGTTGGTGACGGCGTCCTGGTGGGGGGCCCGTCGCGGCGGAGGGGGCTGTCGGAGTCGAGCGCCCGGACCGCTTCGGCGAAGCTGAGCTTGGCGATGTCGGCAACGAGCTGGATCACGTCGCCGTGGCTCCCACAGCCGAAGCAGTTGTAGCGGTTGGTGTCGGGGTGCACGATCATGCTGGGGGTGGAGTCGTCGTGGCCGCGTGTCGGACACGACACCATGAAGTCCCCACCGTGCCAGCCGGGCGGAGGATCGATTCCGAGACGGGCGAGCACCGCAAGGATTGGGTGCTCGGCCCGCAGGGCGCCCACATCCACACTCATGTCTCCATCTCGACCGGGTCCCCACGCCCTGACAGTGCGGCGACGATCAGCTCCTCGAGGTCGCAGGGTTGTGAGTCGCGCTGGTCAATCCACCATGCGGCTTGGCTGAGCTGGCGCACCGGCGCTTCGATGCGGTCCTCCCAGTCCTCTTCGGTCAGCGTGTTTCCGAGAACGAGATGGCTATACGCGGCCGACAGCAGGTCGGCCCGGCACCTTCGGGCCCACTGCACGGCGTTGTCCGAGCCGCACAGAGCGGGCATCGCGAACCGGTCCTCGCAGAGGTCAATGGCGGTCGTCTCCTCGGCACGCCGGGTCACCAGCCACTCCTCCTTCGAGCACCACCCGACATCGGCGCGCCGGGCCCGCCAGCAGTCGCCGCAGTCCTTGGATGCGAGCCACCGGGCGAAGCCGGCCCTCTGGTCCGCTCGGCGGTCCGAGAGGTCAGCATCGACGCTGTGCCCGCAGGCGTGCTCGACGTTCCAGATTGTCTCGACGGCCATGTCAATCTGCTCCTTTGCCTATGGGTCGGTGGTTGGGATTCATCGCGCTTGGGTGCTCTCGGCGATGTCGAGGGCTGTTGTAACCAGGCGGGCGCGCCGTGCGGCGACGTCGGCGCGCAGCCATTCGTCCCAGCCGGTGTCGTCATCGGAGGGCCGGGACCGGGTGGGTTCGTGGCGAGTACCGCAGGCGAGGCGGCTGGTCCAGTCGCGAAGCCGGGTCTCGATGTCGCGCAACGCCCGGTGCCATTCGAGGGCGGCAGTAGGCGCAGCGGTATCTGCGAAGGAGGCCCGTTCATGGTCACGCAGCGCCGCAAGCGCCTCGACATGGGCGTTGTGCCGCCACCAACAGCGCGGAACCACATGCTGGTCGAGGTTGAACCGCTCGACCAAACACGTCACCCAGCGACGGAGGCTCTCCCACTCCGACGCCGCCTCTTCGGGGCAAAGGCCGGGCCAGAACACCGGCGGATCCATGGCGCACGAGGCATCGAAGTCGTCTTCGTCGGCCCCATTGTCTTCGTCATCCCACGCAGTTACCGGGGACCCGGGTCGTTCCGTCATGGCAGGCTTGGCCCAATGGCTTGGCGCGACCGGCGGTCCCGCAACGGGCTCGGCCACGGTCGGGACGGCCTCATCTGCCTACTACTCCGCTCGCAGCGGCCACTCTGATGGTCTCCTCAACGCCGCTCCTTGCCCGCGCAAGCTCGGGCCCATCAGGTCGCGCGGTCCACGGACGCAGGCTGAGCATGATCGGGGGCGCAGCCCGCAACAACACAAGACCGTGGCCGAAGCTGAGCCTGCGTAAAGCATCGGGGGCGAGGATGGGACGGTCGCGCAGGGAGGTGGACACCGAGCGCCGTCCGTCGTGCCCCCCCCAGGACTCGGAGCGCTCCAGTTCCTTTCGGTCTCCGATGAGTCTGGACAGATCGGCCAGGTCATCGGCGTTGCCGCCGCCGCCCAGGATGATCTTGACGATGGCCGAGTCCCAGATTGCCTGGGCCGCCTCACGGCCCCAGCGGTCCCGGGCCTGGGCAAGGGACTGGAGCACGGCGAGGGTGGTCACCCCGGTGCCCCCACCCTCGGACATCAGGGAGGGGAGGGAGGGGAGGGCGTAGTTGGCGGCCTCGTCCAGGATCAGAGCCAGCGGCGGGTCCAGTCGGGAGCCGGGCGACGCGGCGGCCACCCGACGAGCGGCCTCGACCAGGTCCTCTGCGAACGCCGCGACCAGCCCGGCGGTTGCTGCAGCTCCCGAGGCTGTGCCGAGCAGGTACAAAGTGCCCCGGGCCGCCAGGAAGCTGCTCGGGTCGAAGCATTCCCCGCGGCCGGGGGAGACCGCGTCGAGCACCTGGGGGTCGGCGAGGGCGGCGAAGGTGTTGGCCACCATGGCCCAGGTGGAATCGCGCTGGCGGCGGTCGGCCGAGATGATCGCATCCAGGGCCCGGTCCCAGGCCTGGGCAGCACCTGGGTGTTCGGCAAGAATCTCCACGGCGTCATAGGCGCCTGCGGGAGACAGCGACCACCGGTAGACATCGAGCGGGGTGCGCTTGTCAAGGGCTGCCGCGTGGAGCAGACAGCGCACCGCCGAGAGCGTCTGTTGGGTCCAGAAGCTGGCGTTGTCAGTCCCTTGCCCGGCGTCCGCGCACAGCGCCCGGGCCCGCATCATCGCTACCTGTGGGTGCTCGCAGCCGCGGATCGGGGACCAGCGAGTAGCCGAAGGCACGCCCGGGGCGAGACCCTGGGGGTCGAACACGGCGACGGGTCTGCCACCGGTAGAGCGTGCGCTGAGCGTGGCGGTGAGGTTGTCGGGGCGGGTGGAGGTTGTCACCACCGCCCCGGGGGCGTCGAGGATCATCGGGATGACGATGTGAAGGCCCTTGCCCGAGCGGGGTGGTCCCAGGGCCACCATCGAGTCCTCCACCGACGCCCAGCACTTCACCCCGCAGGAGGCACCGAGAAGGAAGCCGACGTCTCCGGGGCACGGTCGAACGACGCTGGGGCGCAGCGCGTCCGCCTTGGCAAGCAACCCGGCCGCTCCGGCCGCGGCACGGACCTGCCGGCGATCTGCGAGGCCGGCAATGCGAGCGGGATCCTCGGCAGCTTTGCGTCCCAGACCTGTCCATGCCCGCCAAACGGCGAGAGCGAGAGCAGCCAAAGCGAGGAGAAAGACCGTGGTGAGCCCCCAGTACAGGACTGCGGGCCCCACCGGAGTTCCCCATGCGACGGACGGGTTCCCAGCGTGCGCAAGGGCCAGAAGTCCTGCGATGAGGTGCCCTTGGGGGCCACGATGACCGCTCAGCACGGCAGAGCACCAGCCGGCAGCCCAGAACACGACGTCGAACCCGAACAGCGCGCCGAGAGCGCCGAGTGCGATGTCCACGCCCGGGGTGGGCGAGTGGCTGGTGTTGGCCATGGCCTACACCCCCACCGAGTCGTAGGGGACGAGCTCGGGAGCGGGCGTGGCCGGCGAAGGCGAAGGCGCGACCGACCGGAGCTGGTGGTCCCGAGCCTCTGCCCCTGGTGCTCTACCGCCCAGACCGTGTTCGGCCGGCGATACAGCGATGATCTCCTTGGACGCCCGGGCGACCCGGGACGAGGTCGAGCGCACCAGCTCCACGCCCGCATCCCCGGCCCAGCCCGCTACATAGGGGAAGGAGTAGCCATCGGTCGGCATACCGTGGGCCTGAGCGACCACGAAGGCCACCGATTCGGCCTCGACCTCCTTGACGGCCCGAGGAAGGCTCGAGCCTGGCCCCGGTGGTTCGTGCAGCACCACGTGGGCTGCTTCATGGAGCAGGGTCTTGACCATTGCGGCGTCGTCCATGTCCTGGCGTATGACCACCGATTTGGTTGCCCATCTGGTCTGACCGTTGGCGCCCTGGATGACAGCCGCATTGGCGACAGTGTCCACGTCGTAGCCTCGGCGCTCGATGAGTGCCATCACCGCCAATCCCAGTCCTCGTGGCGCCTCACCCTCCAAAAGCCTCGGTGTGGGCGGGTCGGGTAGGTTTCGCCCAACCGTCTGCTCCGCGGCGAAGACGTGTTCAACCCGGAAGCCCCTCAGTGCTACGCGTGCCTCGACGCTCTCTCCTGGAGCGGCTTGGTCATGGCGCCCGAGCCGCCGTGTCGTGCCGGTGTCGTCGGTGGCCACGCGCACGGCGGATCGAAGCGGCGCAAGGACGACGTAGCCTCGCTGGCCCTTCTCGACGGATCGGCCGAGTGACTTCCAGGTGTTGAACCCCGCCACGTAGGTGGGGGCCGGTGAGCTGACCCGGCCCTGCTCGAAGGCCTGGAGATGTTGAGCGGCAATCAACATGACGTTGTTGGCGCTGTAGGCGTAAAGCCTCGACTGCAGCTCCAAGAACCGCCGCCAGTCGTCACCGGAGTGGATGGCTCCTACTGCGTCGGCCAGCACCTCCAGCGCCGCCTCGACCTTGGCGGCGCGGAGTACAGCGGTCTCCTCCCACGACGGTCTTGTCCCGTTCGATGTAGCCACCGGCATGCTTCCTCCTGTGGCCGATCCGACATCGAGCCACACCCACGGGCAGCGGCTGTCTGGATTCGGTAGGTTGTGGGGTGTCAGCTCCCGACTCGGCACCGAGGTGGCTTCCATGCCCTACATGGCCGAGACAGGAGCCACATGCAAGCCTGGTCTAAACCGCAGGTTAATTGGCCGTACAGATCGTCGCCTTAGATCCGAACTCGTCTAACGTTCGGCACAGGTGTTAGTGGCACAGGGCGGCTTCTGATGACTTCCAACAACCGTATCGAGAAAGCAGCGTTTCGCCAGAACACTTTCGGGTTGGGATTTGTCGGATAGGTTTCCTAAACCTAGAACCCCACTTCGCCACAAGTACGCGAAGCTGAGCGGTTAGATCCATCGCCGCAGATCTCAAGGATAGTCTGGATTTCTCGAAAGTCATAGCGACTTCCGATTCGGCAATAGACGTGGTCTTGGGTCCTGATCATTCTGAGACGCGTCTCTGGACGTTTCGGCTCTTGCAGCGACTTTACGGTGCCCAGTCTGTGGAGCACGGGTAACCAACGACGCCCGCTCGCGTTCAAACTCGCGTGGCTAACCTCGAACATTAGAATGTGAGTGTCAGGTTCCTCACCTTGTTGAACCAGCGGCACGTCGACCTTGAAAACATGAATCCAGGTTAGACCAAGGCTCCAATGTCGTTCCCATACCAGCAATGCGGCATCGGAACCAACAATTGGATGTCCCACGCCGGTCGTCACTGTGGTGAGATCTGAACCCTCACCCACGGCATTGAGGCTTGCAGGCACGACAACGTTCGACACGGCGTGATCCGCCGGTGAATCTCCCACGTTTGTGGCTATAATGCGAATCGATACCGTCGAGCCCTCCACCACGGCGAGGGGTGTCTCCGCAGGCCAGGGAGTCCACTCGGTTGTTCCTGGCAAGCGATGCGCCCAGCCAATATCCGCCTCTGGTCGCCTACGCATCGAAATTACCCAGTAGACGAAACTAACTATACCAGTGCCAAAGAGGATGAGTTCTGTTGCGAGAGCAATGATGTCCCACAGGTCCCGGTTTTGGATCACATGCAGGACGGCAAACATTTGGGGTCATCTTAGTGACTTAGGCCTAGATCAACCACTTGGACGTGTTGGCCCACGCTTGGGCCAGGATCGCGCATGGGAGGGTATCAGCCGGCGATCATCCTCGTGTTGGTATCGAAGACATCGAGCTCGCCCGGGGTGCAGAGGTGGCGGACCACGAAGGAGCGCTGGCCGACACGCCACAATCCCTCGCCCCGGGACAGGCCCGGCAGCTCGCGTTGCTCGGTGACTGACAGACCGAGCGCGGCAGCGGTCTTGGCGGACTCGCCCTCCTCCTGGGCGTAGATGACCTTGGTGGAGCAGTCGGCCAGTAAGCCGAGCGCAAGGGCCCGGGCCTTGGAGTCGGCGTCGCCCACTGCGTCGAGGTCGCTCAGGCGATGGATCACCATGAGGTTGGAGATGCCGAGAGCCCGGGACAGCTTCCACTGGGATTGCATTCGCGCGAGGAGGGCCGGCTGGGCGAGCAGGCGCCACGCCTCGTCGTAGATGACCCAACGCCGCCCTCCTTCGGGATCGGCGAGGGCGGCCTCCATCCACGCCGAGGCACAGGTCATCACGAGTGCGATCAGCTGGTCCGAGCCCGAGATGCAGGACAGGTCCAGGCTCACCATCGGTAGGGCGGGGTCGAAGTGGACGGTAGAGGGACCGTCGAAGAGACCGGCGAGATCACCGTGGACGAGGCGGCGCAGGGCATGTCCCACTTCGCGGCCGTCGGAGACGAGCTGGCTGATGCTGGCTCCAGGCTCCGGGTCAGAAGGGGCGAACAATGCTTCGACCACCCTCGGTAGGACCGGGATCACGGTGCCGGTGACCGCTGAGCGGAGCGCCACGTCCAATGCGGTGTGTTCGGTTGGCGTGAGAGGACGCCCGAGTGCGGACTGGGCCAGCGAGCCGAGCAGCCCACGTCGACGGTCCGACACGACCACCCTCCATCCCTCGTCGTCCAGTCCCGAGGGACGTGGCCCGTCGTCGAGGGGGTTCAGTCGGGCCGGTAGGCCTCCGCCAAGCTTGATCGCCTGCCCACCGACTGCCCGGGCGACGACCGACCATTCCCCCTTCGGGTCCCCGGGGACATACACGCGCCGACCGAAGGCGAGGGAGCGTGTGGCGAGTGACTTGGCGAGCGTCGACTTGCCGCTGCCGATCACGCCGGCGAGCAGACCGTTGGGGTTGGTGAGCACGCCGTTCTCGTAGAGGACCCACGGGTCGTAGCAGAATCCGGCGCCCGACCAAGCGTCCTGTCCGATGAACAGCCCGGCCGCGCCCAGCCCGGCCTCGGCGAGAAATGGATAAGCCGCGCCCAGCACGTCGGACGTCGCCCGGTGGGGCTGAACCCTGAATCGCAGGTAGGAGTGAAGCGCCGCAGGACCAGCCTCGCCTGGCTTGGGCAGGTAGCCGGCCGATCGGCGCTCTGCCCTTTCGGCGTCGAGCACCGCCCGGCGAGAAGCCATCAGCTCCCTTCGGGCCTCCGCTTCAACCTGTCGGGCTGCCAGCCGACGCTGCCGCCGAAGTCGGGCGGGTAGATCCGGCGGGGTGAACAACGGAGTGGCGATCACCGTCCCCTCTTCCTCCCTCGTTCTTGCAGGAGGGTTGCCAGACGGAGTCTGGGCCGGCCTCACCGCACACCCCGACCCAGTGGAAGGGCGGCCACGCTGAACGCCTGGGACTGGCGTCCGAACACGACGCGCGTCTCGCAACCCGCCGACACTGCGGCGAGTTCCACCGCGGAGACGGCTGCGCCCAGGGCGTCCCTGCTCGGGGCGGTGATCGCCAGGAAACCGGAGAACTCCAGGTCGGCGTGCCCCGAGATCAGGGCACGCTCGCGCTCCAACACATCCACGTACTGCTGCTCGTCGGCGAGATCCGCAAGCTGGCCGATCCGGGACTTCTGCGCCGCGTCCGTGACGTACTCCACCTTGTCTTTACGTATCTGGCGCAGCGCCTCGGCGGTTTGCAACGGCCTCGCCACGATCGAGAGCGACTTGCGGACCTCAGGGGCGAAGACCAGGGCATGCAGGAAGTGGGGAGCGACCTCGATGCGGGGCCATTCGCTGATCCACAGCACCGCCGAGTATCCGGAGTCGTGGCGAAGGTGGTCCCAGTGTTCCGATACGGCCACGGGGCCCGCGTTCGCCAGGCTCGCCCCCGCCGAGTCGGTGGACAACCCGGCATCCGGGTCGTACGCCTGGCGGATGATGACCGCCAGATCCTGGGGTCCCAACCAGCCGACCACACCCAGGCTCGCGGCCCCCAGACTGGTCTGGAACGCGGTCATTGCCGAGCGCAGCACGGCGGCGGCTCCCGCCAGCCCGCGCCCTGCCTCGCGGACCGCGTGCGAGCTGCGAGCCAGATCGACGCTGAGGGTGATCGTCGTGCGGTGCTTGGAGGAGCCCACCGACGATTCCATAAGCTCGGCGTACTGGCGGCCGGCCCAGCCTGCGTTGCTGGCCCGGTGTGTTGCCCACCATTGCTGAACTCCCAGACCCGGGTCCGGCAGTGTGGATTCCAGTATCTGCACGGCCGCGCAGTGACCGGAAGCGGCGAGCCCGCTCAGCGCCCTTGACCATCCCGTCACCCGTTGGTTGCAGTCGTCCGGGGACAGAAGCACATAAGCAGGGTGGGTGACGTGGACAACCGCCGACAGGGTCTGGCGGTGTGGGTCGTGGATCATCGCCGCCCCTGAGGTCGGGTCCAGGTGGAAGCGCAGTGGCGCAGCGTCGCCGGGGAGCGCCATGGTGCCTGCCGGCCGGGGAGCGGAGATGCGGCGCAGGTAACGCGTCTGGCCGAGCGCGCAACGGCCCAGGTAGTGGGCGAGCACCGGGGCCGCCTCGATCGCCGGGGCCCCGTTCCAACGGGCGAACGCGGAGACGATGGCCGTCCCCCACAGGGGGGAGGTGATGGCGCAGCCGAGGACTCCGCCGAGTGCGAGGCTTGACACCAGCACTGCGAGACCGACACCGACCGCGGCTGCCCGCAGTCCCGACAAGCCCAGCAACAGCCCGCGGCTCTGGCGCTGGCCGAATCGCACCGTGCGAGCGGGCGCGTCTGTCGTTGTGGTCATTAGGTGGCTCCTTCCATCTGTCCGTCTCCTCTTGTGGTCGACTTCACGTGCCCGTCCCCGGAGGTGGCCCGGGCAACGTCGGTGGCCGTTTGGGCGCGGCACCGCGGGCACCGCGATCCCCCGTAGCTGGCGGGGACGGAGGACGGGGTGGGCTGGACTTCTCTGGCTCAGCCGGCGATTGTGCAGCTTGATGAGTGGCCGAGCGTGCCCCATCTGCCGCATCGGCGGTTTGTCCTGCCGCGCGCCTTGCGGTGCCGACGGTCGCTGTCGCCACCGCTATCGGGGCTGCGGCAGCACCCGCACCGCCGGCCCCGGCGGCAGCGCCTGCTCCCGACCCACCCGCGCCGCCTCCGGTTCCGGGGCCCGTACCAGCCGAGGAGCCGGGGCGGGACGCACCCGACGCTGACGGGCCAGGCGCAGCAGAGCGATTTCCGGCACCGGCACCATTGCCATGCCCAGCCCCCGCGGAAGGGGCCCCTCCACCTTGCGCGCGGGCTCCAGACGATGCAAGGCCGGCCACCCGTTGCGCCATCGCATGGGCCTTTTGCGGTGCGGCAATCGCTTGTTGCGCGCCGGCAACGGCGACCGCTCCGTGGGAACCGACAGTGGCAAAGTGTTCCCCGGTGAAATGTACGAGCTTGATTGCCGCCCAGGGGGCAAGGCCGCCCAGCAGCAGGATCAGGATCCCGATGGCCAGCTGGGTCACGGACTGGCCCAGGCCGCCGCTCGCGCCTGCGGCCTGGCCTGCGCCGTCGAGCACGGAGAGCCCGAGCATGAAGATGATGACCAGGATCAGCTTGGATGCGATGAGAGCAACGGTGAGCTCGATCCATTTGCGGACCCAGCCCCTGGTGATGTCAGCGGTCGCACCGGAGAAGGCGAGGGGGGCAAACACCGCCGAAACGAGGATCAACAGCTTGCGGATCATCAATGCAGCCCAGACCATCACCACCGCCACCAACAAGACCAGGCTGATGAGCAACACCCCGGCCGGAGAGCCTCCCGACAGGGCGCTGACCACCACGAGCTTTTGGCCGAGCCCCTCCAGATTGGTTTTGAAAGCGAAGCTGACCACAGCCGAGCAGAGCTGGTCCACCGCGGCGAGCAGGATGCCGGTAGCCGAGATGGCAAACGCCGATCCGATGAAAGCGACCACCAGCCCGCGAACCGCCCTGCCCAGCCCGCCCGGCTCGCGTCGCAGCGCCGAGACGATCACCTGGATCAAGAAGAGCAGCATCGCGATCACCGTCGCTATCGCCCCGGTTGCGACGAGGATCGTCTCGATCCCCTGGCTGGTCAGGTTGATCGCGGTGGCCTCCGATACCTGGGCCCACAACCAGGTCACCGCGCCGGACGCGACACTGCCGAACTCCCTTGCCACTCCGTCGAATGCCGAGGTTGCCACCGTGGATGCTGCACCGGCGAGTAGTTGACCGGCCTGGCAGAGCGGGTTGACCGCCTGAAGGCCGGAGCAGCCTGACATCAGTCCGCCACCGCTGTGACGTAGTCGACCGCCATCGCTCCGTAGCCGGGGTGCTCAACCGCCGAACCGAGGGCCAGGTCGAAGGCAACCGATTCGATTGTTCGCTGTACTCGGCCGTCCACGGTCGCGGTCTGGGTGACCGTGGCGGTCACCTGGCGCATCGTCATCAACGGGTCGGACGGCTGGAACCCTGCTGCGATTGCCTGCTCCCAGGCTGGATAAGCGCTCACCTGTACGTCGCTGACCACCGTCCGGCCTCTCTCGGTGGCGAGGAGATCCCAGGTCGCTTGGGTCGGGACGAGCGTGGCCGTTCCGCCCGATGCGCTGGCGACGGTCACCGATACGACGAGTTCCTTGGCTGCCTGGAGCCGGGTGAGTCCCCCGACCACGTCCAAAGCATCCTGGGATTGCACCCAGGAGAGCAGCTCATCCCTGGTGCTGGTCGAGTAATTCTGGGTCATGGCCTCGGTTGCCCAGGCTTTCGCGTAAGCGTCCGGGTCCGCATCGGCTGCCGCCGGGAGCGGGGGATAGGCGGCCGAGACGGCGGGGGGGGGCGACGCGGGCTGAGCGTTGAGAGACCCGAGCGAGGACTTCGACGGGGGCGAGACCAGCGGTGAGCCCTGCTCGAGCAGGGGGCCTCCAGTACCAGGTGCGAGGTTTGCCGGGGGCGCCCCGACAATCGACGGGGTTACCGGCAGGGAGGGGGCGGGCGGGGGGGTGCCCGTGCGGTGGGCGCGCTGAGGGGGAGTGGGCACTGCGAGGAGGGCGACACCGAGGCCAATTACGAGCATCCCGACAACCACCACTATCGCCAGGCGGTGCTCCCGCCATACGTGACTCACCACGCCGGTCCGGGCCACACCCCGGTCACCACCCTGAACGTGATCGAACCGAGCGCGAACAGGGCGCCGACGGCGATCCAGGAACCCGGATGGCGCCACACACGGCCGGGAGTCACAACTTGGCCCCCGCACCTGCGAAGAACGAGATCAGCACGTTGGCGCCGCCGACCAGCATGGCAGCCAGCGCCGAGACCAGGACACCGGCCTTGCCCCGGCCCGCCAGGTGGGGGTTGGAAGAATGCGAGCCGAGTGCCCAGACGATTGCCGAGATCACCAGGCCTGCAAGGGCGCCGACCAGGCCGAAGGTGAGCAGAGCACCCACGATGCTCTGGATCTCCGAGATGCCCGGAAGGCCGGATGTGTTCGGGGAGATGTTCACCCCGGCGGCGGCCAGGGGAGTGGCGACTGACATGTGCGGTGCTCCTTTCCGGAGCCGAAATTGACTCGGCTCTCCGTGCCTCAGCGGGCCACGTCTGGATGCGGTCGCGAACGGGGTGGCTCAGCGGAGATGGCGGATGCCCGACAACCCTCCGGAGGAGCGGACGAAGTTGGCGTAGGTCTGGACGATCAGGCCGAGTCGGGTGTCCGCCGCGTTGATGACCAGGCCGTCGCCGACGTACATGCCGACATGGCCCGGGGCGGCGAGCGTCCCGTCGGTGCCGGGCGTGAAGACCAGATCGCCGGGGGACATGAGAGCGGGGGAGCCCACGGGGGTGCCCTCGGAGAACTGCGCCACGCTGTTGTGGGGGAGTGGGATTCCCGCTGTGGCCCACGCCGCCATGGTCAGGCCCGAGCAGTCGAAGGCTCCAGGCCCCGCCGCACCCCAGAGGTAAGGTTTGCCCAACTGGCCGAGAGCGAAGCTGACGGCCCGGGCCTCCGGCGGTGTGGCGGAGGCGGGGATGACATAGTCGATTGGCAGTCCGGGCGCCGAGACGGGCCCGGTGCCCGCGGCGAGCGCTCCGCAGGCCAGCGTCGAGGCCTGGCCGCTCACCTGGGTAACCACGGCCTCGGCCTCGGGGAGGTTGGCCAGGTAGTTGGCCCCAACCACCGGCGAGAAGCCGTTCGAGACGGAGGGGACCCCGGTGAACGCGGAGACCTGCACCGCTTGGGCGGCGAGCCAGGGGTTCATGGTCTGCCAACCCGGCAGAGCCAGGAGTCTGTCGGTGAACAGGGTTGTGGATTCCACCGGGTCCAGCCTCTGCGCCACTGTGCCCCAGCCGGCGCGCTGTTGGAACAGACCGACCGAGTCGTAGTTGGTCCCGGATCCCTGGGTGGAGATGGCGCCGACCACTCCGAGGTTGCCGAGGACCCGCAGGCCGGATTCGGTGATCGCGGTCATCACCGCGATCACCGCGGCTTGCTCGCCTCCCTGCTGGGCGGCGACTGCGACCACCGTGCGGGCGTTAGCCGCCTGGGCGGGGTCGAGGCTCGGGAGGGGCCCGCTGGTGACACACGGCGACGCCGCCCCGGCCGGGGTGAGGGCGCCCGGGGTCGGAGAAGCCGAGACGGTGGGCACCATCGCCAGCGCAAGGACGAGACCGAACGCCGCGGCACCCCCCGCCCCAGCGGCCACCACCAACTGCACCAGCCGGCTCCCTCCCGGGCCGACTCCCGGCCTCCACCGTCGGGTGGTCAGTGTCTGGATCCGGCCCTTGGGTCAGGTGGGCTTACGAGGCGTGCGGTCCCGAAAGCTGCGACGGCGGGCAGCCTCGGGTGGGGCGGTGCAAGCCTCCTTTGGCACCTAGACGGCCATCTGCCCGTGAGCTCCGGGATCCAGGTCCTCCGCATGACCCAAGGCCACGGACTGCGCGAACGCACGACGGGCGTCACGCCGGGCTCGACGGCGACGGTTCTCGTCGGTCTCCGGTTCGGGGGCGAGGTCGAGCAGGTCGGCTCGCCATCGCAGGCGTAGAGTCACGGGTGCGGCGGCGGGTGACGCGGTCGCCCACCAGCGCAGCACGCCCTCGTCGGTGCGGCCCTCCGGGCCGATCAGGAGGGCGGCCACACGGGTTGCTGCCGCATGGGTCGGGATCAGGTCGTCGTTAAGTGCCCTGGCCAGGCGACGAGAGCCGGTCCCGTTGGCCCGTAGCCGGCGGAGCGGGTCGTTGCGGTCGGCCGTCGACGCTGGCCCGGACAGCTCGACCGCGAGTCTTGCGGCGGCGGCCAGACGCTCAGGATGAACGTCGGCCAAGCGAACGTTGGTCGCTGCGGCCAGTCCGGCAGCCAGGCGGGGGAACGGGTCCGGCCCGGCGGGAGACGGCACGGGGGTCGGTGCGACCAGACGCTCGGCAACCAGCCTCGGCAGGCGGCCCTCGCGAAGCGAAGGCGGTCGGGCCCGGGTCGCGTTGGTAAGGACCGCCGCCGGGGTGAGCGCCCCGGCCCGGATTTGCGGGGCCGCCCGGATCAGTCGGCGTGCGGCCGACTCGGCCCGATCCATGGGCACGATGGCGGCGGCGATCTCGATGGCCAGGCGACCCGTCGGCGAGGCCATCCAGGCCAGGTCACCCATGTCGGGGACCGGGAGAGCGGCGAGCTCGACGACTCTGGTACGCAGGTCCGACGGCATCCGGACGACCCGCGGGCTCACTACCCGGTCACGGCTCGGTGCCTGTTGGGTGCCGGGGGCTGCATCGGCAGCGGCCATGACGCCCGTGGGAGTCTTGAGTGGGGTGTCGAGGGGCCGGCCATGCTGGGTTTTCTTGGTGTCATTCTCCATAAGGACAGCAAGCCACGACCGCCTCTCGGGTATAAGAGGCCGCTACCCAGCCAATGACCAGCCAATGACGCCAGTCCCGCGCGCCGTCACACCGTGTGTCTAAAGTTGGTGCGACAAGGCGACTGCCTCACGGGAGGAGTCGGAGGTGACGCAACCGAAGGTTTGCATACCGAACCCACGGCTCAGGTGGGCGCGGCTCCAGAGGGGTTGGAGCCATGCCGAGCTTGCCGAGCAGATCAAGCAGAGCATGGAGCGTACGAACGAGCCGGACACCGGGCTCACCGCGGACACGGTCCGGCGGTGGGAGACCGGCGAACGGGCAACGTTGCCGCGATACCGCAAGCATCTTGTTCTGGTGTTCCGCCTGCCAGCGGACGTTCTGGGCCTTCTCAGTCCAGACGAGCTGGCGTGCCGACCACCCGAAGACAGACAAGAGTTCGAGCAGTTGAGGAGCGTGATCACGATGGCGCAGGGCCCATGGAGCGACGAGGCGTTCAGCCGCAACACGTTTCTGCGGTTGTTTATGGGCGCCTGCGCGTCGGTTCTGCTGCCCGACGCCATGCCGGGTCTGAGCGCTCGCGGCGGGGAGCTGGATAGGCCGGGGCCAACCCTGGACGGGGAAACCTCTGTCGCATATGAGGCGGCCGTCGACGCCCAGGCCGGGCTCTACTGGACCGTTCCGGCTCAGCCGCTGTTCGAGTCGGCCCTCGGCCATACGCGCCTGGGCATGGAGCTGTTGCGGGGGGCCACCGGCAGTGTCCGCCGGCCGCTGGCCACCGCCACGGCCAGGTCGGCGCTACTTTGCGGCCGGCTGGCGTTCTTCGACCTCGGTGACCCGGCAGGGGGCGAGCGCTGTTTCGAGACTGCCATGCGGCTCGCTCAAGAGGGCGACGACCACGCAGTCGCGGCGGTCATCTGCGGGCACATGGCGTTCGTGCCAGGCTTTCGGTGTCGCGAGGTCGAAGCAGCGCACTTCCTGGACGCTGCCGCCGGCCATGTCCGCTACGGGGGAGGGCCCCTGCTGCGCTCCTGGGTGCACGCCGTGAAGGCCGAGTTGGCCGTCCGGGCGGGGAACACCAAGCAGGGCATGGCCGCCGTTCGCCAAGCGGAGGATGCTCTCGCTACGGGGGGAGCGGACCCGGCGTGGCTGGACTTCTACGACCGCTCCCGCCTTGCGGGCTTCCTCGGCTATGCCCAGCTGCACGCCGGGCGCACTGCGGATGCGGTCTCGACGTTCGAGGGCGCGCTTGCCGGGCTGGCGCGCCGTGCCGCCAAACAGCGGGCGGTGTTGCTACTCGACCTCGCCAACGCCTACGTTCCGCTGGACCCGAAGACGGCGCTCGACCACGCGACGCAAGCACTGGACGGGATGAGCCGGGAGGTGTACGCCGCGGCGAGGGACCGGTTGCCAGGCCTGCGAGCGGCGTTCCAGGCGACTCCGTACGCCGCCGAGTTCGACGAGCGGTCGCGTGCTATGGTGCCGACCTTCTTTTAGGCGCAACTTGGGTGGGAGAAGCGAGAACCGTTGCTCCTATCGCCGGTTCGGCACCGGGCATGGGCCACCGCCCAGGCCGTCCTCGGCGTCGTTCTGTGCGCCCGAGACACGATCGAGCGCGAGGGGGTTCGGGCGACGGGTTCGGGCGATTCCGTGGCAACACGCCTGGCGCCAGAGCCGTCGATCCATTGCGACTGGGTGCTCCGTGGCTTCTGGGATGCGTGTTCACGCGCGCCCCTGTTTGGACTATTACCGGAGGGGGAGCAGGGCGGCGGGACCTTGAGGTGCCCGGCTCGCGTGTTACAGCGATCGGGGCAACTCCATGATCTCCAAGGCTGTCACCCAGCTGTCGACATGGATGTGCTTCCAGTCCCACTCCCGGCCGCACCGCCACTCCGGCATTGGCCTGCACATCTCCGCCGACGTCCACTTCGGCCGGGCCGAGAGCGTTGGGGCGCTCGCAGGCAGTCCTCGACACAGCCTACGCTGCCCACCCCCACCCCACCCCACCCCACCAGGTTCCGGCATCCCCCTGCGCCCCCCGGCTGCCCGAGGCAGCATGGATCAACCGACCCGAGGAGGCGACGCCCCTGGCCCACGCCATCTGAGCAGCCCGTGTCTCACCCGGGCTGACACCTTCCGGGACAGTCCCGGGTGTCACAAGGTGGTGGCAGACTTGTGGTCGTGCGTTGGGACGACCTGCAACTTCTTCACCTCGTCGACGAGCTGGAACAGTCTGGTCAGCTGAGCGAACTGACCAACGGACTGAACCTGATGCGACGCATGGGCGGCAGCGACATCGACCGGAATCGCGATCTGGGTCCGTTCGCTGGCGAGCTGGTGCTCGCCGAGAAGGCCGGATACATGACCTGGAAGGAGCTGCAGGGCCGCTTCGTGGGCCACCCCACATGGGACGGAGACCCAAACTTCTGGCTCCAGCAGATCATGCACATCCGACCCACCCTCGCCGGCCGTGACCGGGTTCGGGGCCGGGTCATCCAGCGACCTCTTCCCGACCCGGACGAGGACGACGACCGGCTGATCTCCGGGATGACCCTGGAGGAAATCGCCCGAGCGATCGCCGAGACCTACACCGACCGCCAACTACCCCGCAATCTGGGCGACTCGGGCATACCCACCGAGTTCCTGACGGCCGAGACCAACCAGCCGAAGTGGGAGTACGTGATGGCAGTGCTGGAGCGCCTCCACGACGGCGGCTCGGCGGCCCGACGAACCTTGAGGGAGTTCATCGGCGGATGGCTCGAAGGCTGGCATCATGCGCCGCCGCGGGCGGACATCAGGAGGCGCATCACCGCTCTGCTCGCCCAGGAAGGCTGGCATACACGAGACGGCTGCCTTGTGATCGGCGACAAGACCCACGATGCCGCCGGGCTCTTGACCCCGCTGGGCCGCGATGTGCGGGTCGCGGCACTGCACCCGGAGATCCGTCTCGTCGCCGACCGTTACATCGAGGGTGAGCGGATGGAGGTGGCGATCTTCGAGGCGTTCAAGGCGGTCATCAACCGGGTGAAGATGATGGCGGGTACCGAGGGTGACGGCTTCTCCGACAAGGACCCACAACTGGCTTTGGCCGAGCTGTCGACGCAGTCGGGGAGGGACATCCAGAGCGGCTACAGGTTTTTGTTCATGGGTGCCGCCCAGGGCATCAGAAACCCTGACGCCCACGAGCAGCTCAAGGCGCTCGGTCCTGAAGAGGGAATGGAGGAACTTGCCTTCGCCAGCCTGCTGATGCGCCGGCTGGACGTGGCGAGGAGCACCCGGGAGCGGACCGGCGATGGATGAGAAGCACCATCTCGTCCCCGAGTTCTATCTCCGGGGCTTCGCCGAGGGAAGTCAGATCGGACTAGTCGACCGGGACCTACGAAAGCGGTTCGTCACTTCGGTGAACCGAGCGCTCAAGGTGGGCGGCTTCTACGAGATCACGCAGAAACCGACGATTGACCTGGCCAGTCTGGACGACACGGAACGGGTCGACTACCTGGCATCCCTCAACGACGTCGCGGCACTGCCCCATCTGGCCCCAAAAATCTTCAGACGCGACGGCGACACCGTCACCATCCTTCCCGGCGCCGTCGAGGCGATCTTGGGCTACTTCGAGTCCAGAGCCAAACCCGCGCTGCAACGACTACGGGACTCGTTTCCTGCCATCACCCCCGAGGACCGCTTCTGGATCGCACAGTTCATCGGCCTGCAGTTCGCTCGCGGCCACGCCCTCCGGGAGCAGGTCAACGACATCATGAAGCTCACCCTCGCCGAAATGGTCAAGGACTCCCCTCGTCTCGCAAAGGACTGGGAGAGAGGTACTGGCAGGAAGGCCCACGAAGTGGCTGACGCGCTGCGCGGCTTGACCTTCACCGGCGATCGTATGTATACCCACATGTTCGACGCCTTGACGGCCGCCGCGGAGATCATTTTCCTGCGTACCTGGCGGCTCTTAGAGTTCGAGAGGGGCCGCGTCATCACCTCTGATGAACCGTGTGCTCCTTGGGGGCGGCCGGGCCGGAACATCGAGACGCACCCACTGGGGTTGGCCACCGCCGACGCGGTCTTCTTCCCAGTCGACAGCTCTAGAGTGCTGCAGTTTCTTCGCCCGGATGGCGCCGTCGAACTGCGCAAGGCTGGTTCAGAGGTTAAACTGCGCCAGAGCAATAACGCAGTCGCCTCGAACGCTCGCAGGTGGATCGTCTACTCGCCATATTCGACGTCCGTCAATCAACTGGCCGTTAGGCGCCTGCCCACCGCCAGGTTGGAGAAGGTCGGAGAGCGGATCGCTCCTAACGGCACGTTCCGTGAGCTGATGCGGTTCAGTTCGAGTTGACCGATGCCCGGCCCGTGTTAGGCGACGGCAAACTCGACGACCGGGGCCCGGTACCGCCCACGCCGAGGGGTCCGCGGGGGAAGGGCCCGTTCGTCGGCCGTCCGCTGCCAGGCGTAGAGGACTGCATCTTCTGCGGGAAGGCGGCCGTGTCCGGTGAGCACCTCTTCCCTGACTGGATCAACAGGCGTTTCGCCAAGCCGGACTCGCCGATGCCCATATCGCAGACGCTCAACGGTGAGCAGGTCGACAGCTGGAACGCCTACGAGCTGGCCAGCATCGAAATCCGGGCTGTCTGCGTGATGTGCAACAACGAGTGGATGAGCGAGATCGAAAACGACGCCAGCGTCCACTTGAAGCCGATGATCGACGGTCATGCCCTGACCCTCACGCCACGCGCCCAGGTCGAACTAGCAACGTGGATCACGCTCAAGGCGATGGTATTCGAGGCAGTCGCCCAGTACCCGTCGGTAACCGCCCAATCGAATCGAGACCTGTTGCGGACGCAGAGGCGTCCTCCAAGCTATGCGTGTGCCTATCTCGCCCGCTTCGACGCCCGCTTCGACATGTCCGTCTCGCGTCGCTACGTCATGGGGGAGCGAACGCCGGGATCAGCTCAAGCGGAAGCTGCAGTCGTGGTGTTGACCACCGGCCCGGTCGTAGCCGCTGTCCTCCTGAGCCCGACCCTCCCGACACACGACTTTACGATTCCCGGAGGACGGGCGCTCCAGTACATGGTCATCTATCCCCCCACCTTCGAGCCGATTCAGTGGCCCCCGCATCAGGCTCTCACGCCAACCGAGCACGACTCCGTTCCGGCTCGATTCCTCGCAGTGCGGAACGACAACTGCGGAGGCGGTAGCCGCAGTGTCTAGGCGCGACACCTGGCCGCCCAGAACGGCACCTCGGGCGTGTCACGCGCTGCCCGGCGGCTCACTGACGAACAAGACGGACCGCCCGCCGGATTGACCGGAAGCCGGTGCCTCGGTGTGCGCCAGCACCAGACCGCCTGGTAGCGTCGCAGCGTGCTGTGGTACGTAGTCGTCAACGCCAGCATGGCTAACGACATCGTCGCAAGCCAGGTACTCCGGGAGCGGATGAAGGACCTCAAGCCCAGGCTCACCCCGTACGGAGGGAGTCGGCGACGGGTCATCCTGGAGGTCGAGGCTGGCTCTTACAGCGAGGCGGGCGAACTTGCTGTGAGCCGGCTGAACGAAGCCTTCGTCGAGTGGGATCGTCAGGAGGGAGCCCACGTCAACCTCGATGACGCTTGGGTGATGCACGTCAGCATTGAACCTCCATCTCCATCGGAATGGGACAAGCTGGGCTGAGCTGAGGCGGTCATCGTCACCCAGTGACCGTTGGCTCTCGGGCTCGGACGCGTCGCGGTGCCCATTCCCCGAGCGACGCCGACTGTCGGTGAAGTCGGCATTGCGAGGCTGAAACGTGACCTCTAACTAGTGCTGACGCATCTGTTCCTGCGGCGAGCGCAGAAGGCGCGCTCCGTAATCCACAGTGCCCAGGACCCACATAGCGCATATCGGCACATCTCGGCATGTTCAAGCCGACGTCGAGGACGTGCTTGAGGTTGTGCCAGTCAAGCTTGACGCCTTGCTATCTATGAGTTGAGAGAAGGCCTGTTGTGCGAAGCCAAAGATGACCGCGTAGGCGTCAACCGCCGCGGAGGACAAGTTCGTCGTCCCGAGCTTGAGCACGACGATGGCCATAGCGGCCGTCGCGGCCCCGAGTGGAACCTTTACGATGGACTGCGCCGCGAGGGAGTTGTACGGCCCTGAGGGAATTGCCCCCCGAAAGGCGAACACAATCGACGCCGCGCCGCCGAGCGCGCCGAGGCCAACCGTACGCCCTTGAAAGATCCCCGCCGCCCAAAGACCGCCTACTATTCCACCTACGATGACGCTGCCAACATAGAGCATGTTCCTAGCTACGCGAACCCGCTCGTGCTGCGAATCCGACCTCGCGTTATTGGCTGAGACCGCTTCCCTGTAGTCATCCGCTGTGAGCGCGGGAGGCGTCGCGCTCTGAGCATTTGCGTCGCTGGGGATCAACGACTTGTAACGAGCGGCGAGCTTGTCTAAGGGCAGCAGCAGCGTCAGCTGCTCCTCGGCAAGATGGAGCCGACGCCACGCCGTCTCAACACTCGTGCCTCGCCACCAGTCGGACAGAGCTCGGTACCAACGGGTCCATGGCTCGACGTGGGATGCTGCCGCGCGAGCGCATTTCAGCTCATCAACTACTGACTGCGCTGTTGAATCACCTAGCTGATCGCCAAGAGCTTTCAGCTCTGCCTCGAGACGGTCTGCCCGAACGAGGACTTGAGACCGCCACGCAGCTCGGTCAAACCTCTTGTCTCGCTTGACTTCGCGACGTCGCACTCGGTGTGTATGTGAGGTCCTTATTGCAGCGACTCGATTCGCGAGCTGGCCGTCCATGGCGCCATGTTATCCCTCGTGCTGTCCAGCCCGCCAACACCGCCGCAGGTTGGGCCGCCGTAACGGCGAGACTAGATGTCGGACGCTGAGGACGCCCACTCCGTAACCCGTTGGGTCCAGCCGTCGGCTGGATGCGTATCGGCGCATCAGGCGCCTCCCGACATCACCTGCGGAGGAGCGGATGAAGTCGCCGGCCCCCTCGCGCATCCTGACATATACTCATCGCGGGCCCGCTTTTGTCGAAGCTTGCCAGCATCCCTAGCTTTACCCCTGCAACGCCTCCTGAAGCGGAGTCGGGTCGTAGTAGACGTCCATAGCCTGGACTGTGCCGGCGGGTCCGACAATCCAGCTATCGATGCCCTCACAGCGAACTGTTCGCCCTGCCTTGGTTGTCGCCTCGCAGGACCACCGCGCTGCCACGCCATGCTCGGTGGGAAACATCTCTTTGAAATCAATATGGAACGCGCTGAGAACTGACTTGACCTGCTCCAGGTAGCGGCGGAACCCCTCGCGGTCAGTGGGCTCCATTCCCGGATAGCGGATCACGGCGTTGCTGGCGAATGCTGCCACGGCGATATCCGCGTCTAGGGCGTTCAGACCGTCCCGATACTGGCATACGGCCTTCTGGACTTCTGCCGGTTGTCCCATCGGAACACCCTCCTGACTGCGGGAAGGCGACAATGGCTCCGCACCGGATGCTAGCCGAGCCTGGCTAGCCCCTCCAGGTCGCCAACCTCGCTGATCTCCCGTGAGTTGTGAGTCCCCCCCTATAGAAATACTCGCGCTTCGACCCAGTCCTCCGCTGTGTGAGAGATCTCGACGATCTGTGCGGCCATGGTGCAGGGGGCCCATCTCCGAGCCTGCGCTAGAGGGAAGGCCCGGGCTCACCGCCGGGGATGCCAGGGCAGTTCGGCGTTGCCCTCCAGCGGCAGCCAAGAACGTGCGCAACAGAGTATCGCCGTTTCAGCCGGACCCGAGGCGTCAGATCGGCACTTCTAGGCTACCGTGGCCAGCCACGCAGGGACCGTTGACATTTCGCTTCTTAATTCGCCAAAGCGAGCGCGAGACAAGAAGCTCCGGTGATCAGATGGTCAGCTGAGGCGTTCTGGCGTCTGATACTCATACGGGCCGGAGAATCCGAACTGGTGGAAGTACTGCAACGGGTCAACCGGAAGCTGGTCAAGGTCGCCCGTCGCTCGTCTTATCCAGTGGGTCCCGGCCCGATCGGTAAATGCGATCTCGGCCCCGGCCCTCCCCGCCAAGATGCTCGTCCAGTGTGTTCCGGGGATCCAGGCTCGTGAGTTTCCTGGGGGCAGGATGCTCAGGGTCGTCGTCGGCACAGCTTGATACTCGTTGTCGCCGAGCCGTAGCTTCAGCATGTCCTCCGTCGTCCTCGGGGCGGCACCCTGAATGAATACGATGCCAACCACCGCGTTGTAGGCTGGCTCCGACGAGCCGTTGAAGCAGTCGATCGCCGAACGTCCTCCGAGAGGCTGAGTCTCTTCGGCTGACTCCGTAGGCCCGGGCATAGCCGAGATCAGTCGCGCCTGCGCCCTGTGCCGCTCTTCCCGATCCTGTGCCTCGGCTTGGTGCCGGCGGTGCCGCTCGGTGTTGATCTGGATGAGAGCGGCCCCAAAGGCCGCAACTGTGCCGACGGAGGCGATCCACGTCGGCACGTCGCCGTAGTTCAAGGTCATAATCCACTTTGCCACCGGCGCCACCGCCGTAGCCCACTCTTGGCCATGGTTGTCGAGAGTTGGCAACGCGTCCATGGAGCGCCTTGCTCTGTTTCACTGCGGTTTGTACCGCTGCAACGTTGACGGCGTCCTGGCATCAACCTTTCTGCTCCGACCTCGGCGACTCCAGATTGTGGAGACGTACCCGCTCGGGCAGCTCGGCGAGGGTGGTGAGATCGAACATGCAGCGCGTCTCCACCACCGGATCATGGAGCAGGTACCCCCACGGGCCCCGGCGAATGAGTGCGGTTGCGAAGTCGGCGCGTTGGGCGGGCTCAATGTCGTTGTCGAGTCGGTCCCCGACGTAGAGAACCTCGTTCGGTGCAGCGTCAGCTTCGGCGGCCATGCGCTCGAAGAACTTTGCCGAGGGCTTCTCGACGCCCCAGCCCTCCGAGGTCCCGATGACGTGCACCGGCAGGTCGAGGGAGCGCAAGATCGTCTCTGCCCGTGCGGTCTGGTTGCCGGCCAAACCGACCCTGAGCCCAGCGGCGCAGAGAGCGGCCAGGCAAGGCCGGGCGTCGGGGTACAGGTCGCCCTCACCGAAGCTCTCGGGCTTGCCGGCGTGCGTGCGCCGGCGGCGCTCGGTGGCCAGGTCGAACCCTGGGCGGAAGTGCTCGAAGGTCTCGCGGTAGTCACCGCCCGAAGCGATCACTGCCCCGAATACAGCGGAGAACGTGTGACGTGGCACGCCAAGCCAGTCGGCCCACGTGCCGTACTCACGGGACTCGTCCACGATCGTCTCTCCGACGTCGAAGAACACCGATCTGATCACTTCCGCTCCCGCGTCACCGGCATGACCCGGCAACCTTACAGGGTGGACGTGGCGAGGCATGGTCTGGTGGCTGCCCATCAGAACGTCGCCACTTCGTGACGTTGGTGGACTCGGCGAAGCCGCCGGCGGCGCACGGGCTCACGGTGTCGGTTCCAGATGCGAAAGCCGGGACGGCGACGCCCTCTTCGGCGCAGAGGCTCCGCACCTCCCTTTCCCGTCCTCGCACCCGCGCCGTAAGGCGGTCACCAATGGCAGCCCGAACCGTCCATAGGGAGTTGCCTCGAACCCGAAGCCCTCCAGGATTGCCCAGAGTGCCTCTGTCATGGTGTCCTGCACTGTGCGGTACGTGTGCCACCGAGCGCCTTCAGGCCCACCGCCGGCGAGCGTCTGGGCACAGGTCCAGCTGACGATCACGCCGGGTGGGTACTGGCCTTCCCTGACGTGGTTGATGCTCATGCAGCAGCCACCGAGGTCGCGGTCCTCCCCGATGCAGTCATGTAGCGGGACACCGGCTTCCACCAGTGCGCTACCCACGGCGTCGCGCAGTGCGAACAGGTCCCTCATCGCCCGGCCGCCCTCACCTTTGCCCTCAGCTCACCAGGAGTCAGGCCGAGCAGGACGGCGGCCCGCTCCGCCCCCGAGCCGGCGACCACCGCCGAGGCGGCTGAAGCCAGTTCACGCTCGGCCTCCGCAAGTGCCTCGCCCGCAGCCGCTACCCGTTCGGTGGCGGCGTAGAACCCCGCAATCGTGCGGGCCTCGGCCGCCTGCGCCTCGCGGAGCCGGTCACGCACCGCCGGGTCGTTGGGCAGCCTCGTGGTCGCACCCATGGTGATCTCCCTCCTCCTAGGGCGCCGACCCCGTGTCGGGCCCTACTGGCCGCCCCCCACGGTCTGGATCTGGATGCCGTCGAGCCGAAGCTGGCACGAACCGTCCCCGTGCGTGGCGTCTCACGGAGGAATTGAGCCGCCTCTGCCGACCATCCGCGGCCGGTAGCGATCCGCGCCTTGATCCGCCGACGCCATGCGGCGCAGTTCGGTGGCCGTGCGTCCCGTCACCCGTGGAGCCCAGGGGAGCTGACTGACCAGGCGTCTCGTGGCAAGTGCGAGTGCTGCAGCGCCGGTCTGGACGCGCTCGTCGTGCGAAGCCAGAGCGTCGCGCGCCTCCTCCTGTGCCTGTGCCAGCGCCGGGCCCACCCGGTGCAGTTGACTTACCCGCTGGCGGGCGGCGGGATCGCTCGGTAGCACCCGCCGTTCAGACGCCCGCCGGGCGAGCGTCTCCTGTCGCCGGGTCATGCCGGTGATGCGCTGCCGCCGTTGGCGGATCAGCGCGGTCATCCGCTCACGTCGCTGTCCAGCCGCATCGAGCGCACCAACAGCGTCCAGCCATTCCGTCACAACCGCACGGTCCTTCTCCCACATCTGCTCCACCCGCTCCATCCAGCCCTCACCCATCCTCATGCCACCACCGACGCTGCCTCCAGACCGTCCCTCACCTGCTACTGCCTCGTGCCCCGTTCGCCAGGCTCTCCAACTGCTTCACACGTCTGGCATTGATTCGGGCGGCCTCCACCGGATCCAGACAAGCGATGCCCCACGGTGTGACCGTGTCCATCCGCCGTCTGTCTCTGGGCAGCGGTTACCGCTACCTCATGGAGTCTGTTGCCGCCGGTGACGGAGCGGCATCCCAGTCGTCCTCGCTGACCCGCTACTACGCCGAGTTGGGTACCCCGCCGGGTCGATTCCTCGGCGCCGGGCTGGCCGGCCTGGACGGTGGAAGAGGTGTCGCCGCGGGAACTGTTGTGGGCGAGGAGCACCTGTTCAACCTGCTGGGGCTGTGCGCGGACCCGGTTACGGGCGAGCCGCTCGGCAGGGCTCCGAACACCCAGCCCAAGTCGCTCCGCCAGCGCATCGCCGGCCGGGTGGCGGAGCTGCCGGGGTCTCTCACCGAGTCCGAACGCGCAGCACGGGTGGCCAGGATCGAAGCCTCAGAGCGTGAGAGGGAACGGCGGCTGACCCGCCCGGTGGCCGGTTTCGATCTGACTTTCTCAGTACCCAAAAGCATCAGCTCCGCATGGGCGCTGGCCGACGAGGGCACCAAGGCGGTCATCTACGAGGCGCACTGCGAGGCCATCCGGCGAGCAATCGCATACGCGGAAACCGAGGTCTTCCATTCGCGCTCCGGCACGAACGGAGTGGTGCAGGAGGACATCGTCGGGGCGGTCGCAGCCGCTTTTGACCACTGGGACTCGCGGGCCGGGGACCCCCAGCTCCATACCCATGTGGTGGTGGCAAACCGGGCGCAGTCGACCTCGGACGGCCGGTGGCGCACGATCGACTCACGTGGGCTGTTCAAGTCAGTGGTGGCTCTTTCAGAGCTTCATCAGGGCGTGCTGCAGGACCTGTTGGCCGAGGCGCTCGGCTGGGGATTCGACCCGCGGGCACGCAAGCATTCGGCCGTCCCCAGGTTCGAGGTGACCGGGGTCCCCGACGCCCTGATGACCGAGTTCTCCCAGCGCTCGGCGGCGATAGAGGTGGCGAAGGAGGCACTCGTCCAGACCTTCCGCCAGACCCACGGCCGCTCTCCGAGCCTGGTGGAAGTGATCCGGTTGCGTCAGCGGGCCACCATCGAGACCCGCCCGGCGAAGGAGCACCGGGCCCTGGCCGAGATGACAATCGCTTGGCGCGAGCGTGGCGCCGCCTTCGTGGGAGCCGATGCATCTGCCTGGGTCGGCACCCTGCGCGACCGGAACGACCTGCCGGCGTTGCGCAGCTCCGATTTGGGTGACCCGATCCTTGCCGACCTCGCCCGGGCGGCGAGCGAGGTGGTCGCCGAGCGCCGGGCGACATTCACCCAGGCCAATCTGCTCGCCGAGGTCCACCGGCAGCTACACGGGGTGCGTTTTGCCTCACCGGACGAGCGGATCGCGGTTGCACAGCGCGCTGCCGAGTTGGCGGAAGCGGCCGCCATCGAGCTCTCTGTGCCGGAGTTGCACCACGTGCCGGTGCGGTTCCGCCGGGCAGACGGCAGCTCGAGATTCCGGGGGAAGGGCTTCGAGCTCTACACGACTCCGGCCTTGCTCGAAGCCGAGGCTCGCCTGCTCGATGCCGGTCGCCAGACAAGCGGTCCGCGGGTCGCGCCAGGCGTGGTGGCCGAGGCATGTGAGGCGAACCTGGTGGGACGGGATTACCGTTTGTCCGCCGAGCAAACCTTGGCGGTGGAGGCGATCGTCACGTCGGGGAGGGTCCTCGATGTGCTGGTGGGACCGGCCGGCACCGGCAAGACGACCACGATGGCAGGGCTCAGACAGGCGTGGGAGGCCGTCCATGGCGCCGGGTCACTGGTAGGCCTGGCCCCGTCGGCTGCGGCGAGCGAGGTGCTGGGCGCCGAGTTGGGAATCGAGGCCGAGAACACCGCCAAGTGGCTGAGTGAGGCACGCCGAAAGGCCGAGCGCCTTGCCAACATCGCCCGGCTCCAGGGTGTGCTCAGGGGCCGCCGGTCTTCATCCGCGACAACCGAGCGGGCACATCGGCGATTGGCCGAGCTGAGGACAGAGGTGGAGCGCTGGCAGCTGCGGGCTGGCCAGCTGATGGTCGTGGACGAAGCCAGTCTGGCCGGGACCTTCGCCCTGGACGAGCTGGTCCACCACGCCCAGGACGCCGGAGCCAAGGTGTTGTTGGTGGGTGATTGGGCACAGCTGTCGGCGGTGGAAGCGGGAGGGGCGTTCGACATGTTGGTGGCCGACCGGGCCGATCTGGTTCCTGAGCTGAGCGACGTGCGCCGGTTCAAGGAGGGTTGGGAGAAGCGCGCGAGCGTCGAGCTGCGAATAGGCGATGAGAGCGCCGTCGACGCCTATGAGGCTCATGGTCGTCTCGTCGAGGGCGAGCGTGAAGATCTCCTCGACAGCTTGTATCAAGCCTGGAGCACCGACGTGGCGCGGGGCTGTTCCAGTCTGATGATCGCGGGGGACCTGGGGACGGTATCAGCGTTGAACGAACGGGCGAGGACCGAGCGCGTGGCCGTCGGTGAGGTTCAGGGTGACGGCTTGGCAATCGCCGATGGGGCTGTGGCCGGAGTGGGGGACCGGGTGGTGACCCGCCAGAACGACCGCTGGCTCAGCATCGGGCGCAGTTGGGTGAAGAATGGTGACCAGTGGGTGGTGGCCGCCACGCACAATGACGGGTCGATGACCATTCGCCGGGCGCAGGGCTCTGGCCAGGTGGTCCTGCCCGCCTCCTATGTGCGCGAGCACGTCGAGCTTGGTTATGCCTCGACCGCGCATCGGGCCCAGGGGGCGACGGTCGACACCGCGCATGCGATGATCTCGCCGACCACCACCCGGCAGGTCCTCTACGTGTCCGCCACCAGGGGTCGCTGGTCCAACCGGCTCTATGTCGACACCGCCTATGACCCGGACCCCGACACCTCCCACGGACCAGCGCAGTTGACCAGCGCCAAAGCGGTGCTCGCCGGAGTGCTCGGAAACATCGGCGCAGAGCGTTCGGCGACGGCGACGATCCGTGTCGCCCAGGAGGACGCCGAGAGCATGGCCATACTGCACGCCGAGTACCAGAGCATCGCGAAGATTGCCCAGGCTGAGCGTTGGGACAGCCTGTTGGCGGCCTGTGGGCTTGGTGCCGAGCAACTCGCAGAGGTCCGGGGTTCCGGCTCGTACGCGGTGCTCCAGATCGCTCTCCGAGACGCCGAGGCCCGCGGGCTCGATGTGGATGCGACCCTTCCGGCCTTGGTCGCCGGCCGCCGGATCAGAGACACCGAGGATTCGGCGAAGGTCCTTCACGCCCGCGTGGACGCGTGGCTGGCCGTCGCTCCGCCGGAGCGTCAGCCCTCCGCTGGGAGGCTGATCGCTGGGATCATTCCCGCTGCGCTCGGGATCACGGACCCCGACATGGGCCGGGCTCTCGACGAGCGGGCCGCAGCGATGGAATCCCGGGCAAGGACTGTTGCCGAGCAGGCTGTCGAGGCCGACCGGGCCTGGGTGCGCAGCCTGGGGCCGGTCCCGACGGACCCGGCACGACGAGCGGCCTGGTTGGCGCAGGTCTCCACCGTGGCCGCCTACCGCGACCATTGGAAGGTCAAGGGCGCGGAGCCGGTGGGGGCGTCGGAGGGGATAAGCATCGAACGCGTATGGCAGGCAAAGCGGGCGGTTAGGGCGGCTGAGCGTGCCCAGTACCTGGCCGGCCGAACGGCTTCGGATGTAGCCACCGCAGCATCAGAGACAGTCAGTATCGAGACAGGAGTGGAGTTGTGAGGACAACCAGGAGGAAGATCCGCCAGATGCGGACGTTCGCCGTCGAGGATGCCCGCTCGCTTGCGGTCGAGATCGGCCAGGGCGCCCTTGCGCACTGGCCCCATGTGGGCGATCTCGGGGTGGTGCTCGACCCCGGTGAGGTGGTCTGGACGCAGGTTGCCGCCCGGTGGCAGAGCGTCACCATCAGCCGCTACATCCAGCACCGCGAGACCTTCTTTGGTGGCCTGCGGTCGTGGGAGGTGCAGCAGTCCGGCTGGGCCGACATGGGCGAGGGCACCTGGTGGCTGACCAACCACAGGATCGTGGGACGTGTGCATCAGGGGGAGCTGCTCGGCTGGCGCTGGGAGAACCTGGTGGGCTGTCTGGTCGACCTGCGCGGCGAGCGCGTCACCTTCGACGTCAACACGGGCCACCGGTTTGCCCTCACGGGACCCGCCGTACCAGTGGTTGGGGTGGTCGCCGTTGCTCAGCTCCACGGAGTGGCCGCCCTGCTGACGCATCCCGCCCTCGGTCCGCTCCGAGTCGGTGCGGAAGCCGAGCGACCTTGGTCGACCCCGGCGATGCACCAATTGTTGAGGTAGGCGTAGCTGAGGCGCCATGATCTCGCGCCATCTGATACCACCCTGCAGGACTCTCGGCAGTCACCGTCCAGACCTGTCAGTGCGAGGATGGCTCACGGATCGGGTCAGGCGTACCGCACCAGCGATGCCCGAGCACCTTGCCACCGTGCAGCGATGAAGTTTCATAACGTCGGCGGGGAGATCGGTCCGACTATCACTACGAAGGCCAACGCTCTCGCAAAACGGCAGTCTCACTGTTGGACCGCCTCCTTCATCACGCGGTTGTCGTGGTCACCGATGGCGAGTCGTTCCGGATGCGCCAGGCTCGCCATAGAGGAGGTGACACCACCCCCAAGAAGCCTGATCGACCCTGAGGGGTGGGGAGTTTTACCTGGCCACCAGTGGGGAGCGCGACTTGGCCATTGACAGACGACGGGCTTTCCCGCCGACCAGCAGGCAGCTGGCCGGTGAGGGGACCGCCAGGATGGTTCCCACGTTCACTGCGGACCGTTCGACGAAGTAGGCGCCCAGCTATGCCCTGCGACCTCGCCACGCCTACGCCGCAGGCATTCAACGTGGCCTCCCGGGCGGCGATCTGTTTCCACCCGCAGAGTTCCCCGCCCAACCGCTGCGGGTGCGCGTCGCTGACCAGCCCAGATCCACCAGGTTCGAGCTGGAGGGAGTCTTGAGAGGCCTTCAGACGTGGTTCCTCACGTACACCTCTTCGTCTTGCTTGCCGGACCCGGACCGTCTGGCAGTGCCGATCCGTCCCGTCGTTGTCAGGGCTGCTCCCGCCTCGCCCTTCCCTGCGACTCCAAGGTCAGGCTGCCCTCAGGTTCAAACTGGGCCGCTGCGACGACCCGACGGCGGTGTCCTTTCATCACCGCATGGTCAAACAGCGCCTCGTGGCGCACGAGATCGCCCTCCCAGTGACCAGGAATCGCACGGTCGGTGGCCTCAGGAGGCCTGGAGGAAATGGGCTCGATATCGCCCAGCACGTTTGGCCTCTTGGCGGCCTCTGCCCGGCACCGCGGCGGCGACGCAGCAGCCCCGAGCGCAGCGCGCTCATCAGGTCCTGAAGGCCCGGCCCTCATCGCGGAGTAGCGAGGCGTGGTGCCGGTCGCTAGCCTCGATCCTCGGCGGGTGTTATTCAAGTAGTCCACCTGAGGTTCTCAGCGGGGCGGGAACCCAAAGCGCAGGGTCCGGCCCCCCCACCACGGGATCGGGATGTCGAGCTCGGGGAACCCGGCGTCGATGAGGACCGGGGTGTAGGTCCGAAGCGCCAGGTCGACTCCGACGTGGTCCTCGTTGACAACGACCGTGCCGGTGGTGTCGATGAAGTGGCGCCAGACGCGGTCAGGGGTGGCAAGCTCGTAGCGGGGCAGCTTGCGCGCCAGCAGGCGGTAGCAGTTGCCCGCTATCACCGTTGGCCCAAGGGCTTCAGTGAGTTCGTCGTCGGTGAAGGTCGCACATCTGGCAAGGCGTAGAAGTTCTGATTGGGGCGGAACCACCAGGGGCGCGCGTGGCGAACGGTTCGCGGCGGCCCACCGCGCTAGTCCGGCGCGGGCACACATCAACTCGGACAAGGTTAGGAGGACGCGAGCGTCCCGCATTACCCGCGTTCTGTAATCGACGAGTGAGTCGTCCGCAAGGATCAGCGCCGCTTCGAGGACGAGCTGACAGCCGGCATTCGCCGCCGAAGCGCCACCCATCACGACCCGGGAGGTTCCTCCGTAGAACGTGATGGCCGCGGTGAACGGCTCCTCGAATGGATCCTCTTGAGTTAGGATGTGAGGAGACGCAATTGGCGGTCTCGTAAGTAGCGCACGCAGGCGATTCGGAGTAACTGGGCGTTGCTCGACTTCTGGCACTGCGCCGGAGGCCGCTTCGAGCAGTCGCTCGAAGCGGATCCACTTCGTGGCGTTGTCTGGTATTAGCTGCATCGCGGCCACCGCCTGCAGCAGTCCCTCGCGCTCGTGCCCGAGGCCAGCCGCCAGCTCGACGATCGACGATGGGGTCACAGAGCTGTAGTGGCGCTTCGACACGACCTCAGTATTGCACGGGTCGGACTCATTAGTTCGGACACCCATTCACGATGCGATCGGGTTCACCTTCACGTTAGTTGAGTTCGCCTCCAGACGTCCTCTACGTCCTCGCGCGGGCCTACGCGAATTAGGTCTTCAATGTATTGGAGAAGCCCTCCGCAACGGCTGCGGAGGCCCTCGCGTCGGCGTCAATTAGACCTGGCGACACGCCTTCAAACCACGAGGAGCCACCGAGGTCCTCGATCATCGTGAAGGCAAGCGCGAGAACGACCACCAAGACATCCCTCCACGGGCGCGGCAGTATGCTGACCTCTTGGGCGGGGAAGTCGGCGATGGCACTCCTCACTTCCAAGACGGCCGCCTGCAGACACGATGGGTCCAACTTCTGCGCCGCAACCGACAGCTCCTCGAGGGAGAGAACGTCCTCGAACAGTCGCTCCACGTACTTCACCCGGTGCTCGCACAACTCTTCGCTTAGATCCGCCTCGATCAACCCGGCTGCAGCGGCCACTTCAACAGCAGCGTCGTGAGGCAGCGCCTCGCCAAGCATGGCGGCGAGCGTCCTTGCCATTGCGCTCTGCCCCGCCGTTTCGGCAGAGACCTCCTCCCCGGACACGGGGTCCACGATCTTGGCCAAACCGATATTGCGCTCGATGACACGTGCAATCTGCTCGAAAAGTACGTCACCGGTCGCGCGAGCGACCTGTTCCTCGGAGAAGTCGAGCGCGTCTTCTCCCATGGCACCATCAAGCTCAAAGAGGAATTGCAGGAGCTGGCGAAAGGTCTTTTCCCGAGACGGCAAGTGCCCCTGGCTGATCAACACAAGTCCGGCAACGCGCCAATCCAACCCCCGCCGCATCACTGAAGCTACGGCGACGTACTGGTCTATCGCTCCAAGTGGATATTCACTGGTGAAGCCAAGGCGTCCTTGTGAATGACGAACTGGAGGTGGTGCCAGACCCAGCTCTGCCCAATGTTCGACAGCCCGGCAACCGGCGGTGAGCCCTCGAAGGCGCAGTTCCTCAACGAGCTGCATCGTGGCTCGACTGTAACGCTCGGCGGCCGGCACTGGCTTCGAGCTTACATGCCCCGTTTGACTCGTCGCTTCCTGGCCGGCTGCCATCGTAGGGTTGGACCTGTGAGGGACGAGCCCGCACCACTGTCTTCCCCGGTGCCACAGGGAAGGGAAAGGATTAGGGTACTCCATGGATGAATCATCGAAGCATGCACTTGGCGTAGTGAGCTGGCTTCTGGGGCTCTTCGCCTGGCTTGGCGAGCAAGTTGGTCTGATCACCCACCAGGTTGCTAACTGGGCAACGCTTGCCGCGCTAACGACCGGCGCGGCGGCGACTTTCGTGTGACCCGCGTCGTGAACGATCTTGGCCGACCCGAGCACCTCAACGGAGGTGTGCAAGTCGGCTAGGCCAGGGTCGTTCCTACACCACCAAGCGCATCCGGGTTGATAACGCCCAAGCCTACTCGCCCGAGCTAGGACTGACCGTTTCCCGCCGACGGCAGCGTTGCCAAGCCTCGGAGCCTCCCATGTGAGCAGTTTTGTGAGCAGTACGTGGCAAATCACAGCGGTGCGTGGATGATGAAAGTCCAGGTCAGCCAGTCTCAGATGACACCACGAGACACGTACGTACTCGTTGCTCACGCTTTGCATGCAGGAAGTCGTGGGTTCGAGTCCCATCGTCTCCACCCTCTGAGCAGGACTTTCGTGCGCAGAGACCGGGCGTGGGCAGCGGTTTGTGAGCAGTTGTGAGCAGTTTTGTAGCAGTGGGTACCTCACGCTGTGCGCGACGCCGTCTGGGAGTTGGGTGGAAGGTCCCCGAGGCGGCAGGCAACATCCCTGTCGGCACCCGAGGTCTCCCGCGAGCCCATCTGACCCCCGGAGGCCAAGGAAACGCGCGCGATGATGTGAGCGATGCCTACGCGCCCGGACGACGTCGTCTTCCACTTCCCGCCAGACTTCCTATCGGCCGTGGTCGATGCTGTCCCGCTCCTCACCCGCGGTAGGAACGAGGTCATCACGTTCTTCCAGGGTTGCGGGGTCTCGAGGGACTTCCTCACGGGCATCAGCGAAAAGATCACTGCGGACCCGAAGTACAGCAAGTACCACGCGACGAGAGAGATCCTGATCCACCTCAACGAGATCGGCGACCGGGGCCTCGCCGCCCGGCGCCAGGTCGTCCAGCGCGTCTCGCAGTGGGAGGACTTCTCCACCTGCTACCCCGACAACCAGATGAAGGCGCGCGGCGCGGTCGCAACCGTGGCACAGCTCGTCAACCAGAAGGACTCCTTCACCCGCATGAACATCGAGCGTGAGAGGGCCCAAGAGCAGCACCGCAGGGAGCGCGAGGCAGAGTTGGCCGAATTGCAGCGGCAACGGGACGAACTCACGTCCGTGAAGGACGACCTGCTCAGGCTCTATTCCGAGCAGAATCCGCAGCGCCGCGGCAAAGCGCTCGAGGGTGTCCTCAACCGGCTCTTCGCGGCGTCGGGAATTAACGTCCGGGAAGCCTTCGAGGTTCGCGGGGAGGAGGATGGCGGCGGCGTCATCGAGCAGATCGACGGTGCCGTCGAGCTACGGAGCCAACTCTACCTCGTCGAGATGAAGTGGTGGAAGGAACCCCTCGGGCGGGCGGACGTCGCTCCCCATCTCGTGTCTGTCTACGGTCGTAACGCCGGCGGCATCTTCATCTCGGCTTCCAAGTACCACGACTCGGCGATCGCCGAATTCAAGACGGCGCTCGCCCAGAGGACCGTGGTCATGGTCGAGCTGGAGGAGATCGTCATCGCGCTCTCGATGGACCATTCGATCGAGGACCTGCTGAATGACAAAGTCCGGGCCGCGACCCTCAGCCGCCAACCGCTCGTATACCCGCTCGGCAAGCCGAGCTGACGACGTCGTCGAAGCACGATCGAGCGCTACGGCTAATCGGGTCTGCCCGTCTACTCCCTCATGGTGCTAGTATGTTGGCATGGTTGCATCATTCGAGGCCGTAGTTACTCCCTTTGCAGAGGCAATCTTTGCCAAGGTCTCGATGTTAAATGAGGTCGAGCTGACGGATCGGCAGAGAACTCGGGTTCGTAGCTCGATATTAGACGATTTCAAGCATCTCGGGAATGTTATTGTACCTGAGAACCGCCCTTTTTGCTTAAGTGTGGAGGCTGCCCAAAAGGCAAAGGTCCGAGGAGTCAATATTCGGGAGCAAGATTGGTATGATCAGCCAAAGTTTGACGAGGGTAGAACAATATTTCATCTCGAGCACTGGACCCCGAATGGACTTATGAGAGAGGCATGCTTGTCAGCGGCGTCAGTCGATGAGATTATTGAGATTATTCGTGAGCAATTTGGTTTAGCTTGGATACTAAAATCTGAAGATAAGAACCTGACTAAACTTGGGTTTAAGTCCAAGCGAGATGATCCGAAAGCAGCTTACCTCGAAGCTGGGATTGTGTTGGAGGGTGGTTGCCCAGGATGGGAGGTGGAGAGCTGATTTCCGGCCCGCTTGGTGAGCTCCAAGGGTGTTGCCCCCGCCTGTACCCACAGTGCCACCGCGGTGTGGCGTAGATCGTGGATCCGTAGTCCTTCCAGCCCGGCCGCTATGCAGGCTGGTCGCCATACTCGTGCCGCCCAGAGGGTGCGCCGGAGTGTCCCGCCCTCGGGTGCGGTGAACACCAGGGCCTCGGGGAGTTTGCCCGCCAGATGGGGGAGCAGCATGGTCATGATGTAGGGGGTAGTGGTACTGTTCGGCGTCCGGCGCTGGTCTTGGGGGGGTCCCCAGCAGAGCCGGCCGGACACCTCTACGACCTGCTCGACCACCTTGATGGTGCCGGCTAACGGGTTTACGTTCTTGCAGCGCAGGCCCATCATCTCGCCTATCCGCAGCCCGCCGTAGGCGCCTAGCCATACGATGCCGCGGTAGGCCTCTGGCGTGTGGTTGGCTAGGACAGAGACCTGTTTGGCGGTTAGGAACTTCTGTTCGTGTCGCTCGGTTTTGGGTGGCCGGATTCCGCGTGCGGGGTTGGCGGCGATGAGTCCGTCGTCGGCGGCGAGTTGAAGGCAGGCGCCGAGGACTCTGAGTAGGCGGGTGATGGTGCCGGGTGCGAGCCCTGTTGATAGGAGGCGGGCGTTCTCGCGCCGCACCATCGCAGCGGTGATCTGGTCGAGCGGGATGTGCCCGTAGGTGGGCACGAGATGGCTGTTTAGGGCTGAGCGGTTGCGGGCGATAGTGCTTGGGCGTAGGTCGATGAGATCGGCTAGCCAGGTTGCGCTCCAGTCGGCGAAGGTGAGGGTTGTCTGTTGCTTCCCGTCGGCTCGCTGGTTTGGTTGGATCACGTCATCCAGTTGGTCGCGTAGCCATCGTTCGGCGGCTCGTTTGGTGCTGAAGGTCTTGCTCGTTTGGTGCCCGTCGGGGTGTTGTGTCCGGGCTTGCCACCGGGTGCCGCGCTGGCGGATTGACCGTGTCGGTTAGGCGCCATTGTGGGCGCCCTGGTGGTGCTGGTTGATGGCGAACAGTGGTATTAGTTTAGCGGGCTCTGGGCCGATTAGGTGAGATTGCTGGAGGGGTGCTCGAAGAGATAGCCTCGGATCGTAATTGTCCGGTGTCGTTGTTGGTCAAGCTGGCATCCCGAGTTCTGAGGCAAGAGCGTGTATTGCTTTTAGCCAGAGGCCGATGACCTCGGCGCGCTTCGTGGCCTCCTCGATTGCTGCGTTGATTTCCGCTTGCCTAGCTCCCCGCTCTTTCCACACGGCGTGCTCCGCCTTACCACCTTCTCTCTCGGCGATTCTCAGACGTGCGGTCAATCCGGTTGAAATCTCAGCCGCCTTCGCTCTTAGCTTGATAAGACCTGTTTCGACGGTATCTAGGGGAGTAGCCGCGAGTCGGACCGGGTTGCGGGGGATCAGTCCTTTGTCCACCGCGTCGGATAGGGCGGCGTCCAAGGTCCGCTTGGCGTGCTGCACAGACGCCAAGACCCCGTCAGCTACCATCGCTGACCACAGATATTCGATCTTGATCGGCGACAGCTTGTCGAGGCGTACCTGTCCGATAGTTGCCGCGATCCGGCGCAGCTCCAGCGCCACCCGGGGGATCAGGCGTCGGGCACCGACCTTGATCGAGGCGAGTTGTCCACTGCGGGTCAGGTTGAAGGTGGTGGTCCTGGACAGGCCGAGCATGTCCGCACACTCCTGCACCGACAACAAGGCGGGAAGCTGGTCGGAGCCAACAGAGGCGGCGTTCGTGGCCGTGTCGACCAGATCCGCGACCTGAGCGGCCAGCTCGGCGCACAGACGCTCCAGTTTTGCTGCCCTGGCGCGAACCTCCGCGATCTGATCGAGATCGTCAACCGGATGCCGGGGTCTCGTTCTCGCCCTCGGGGCGCTGGCCGTGAGGGTCATCATATGGTCACCGGGGCAGGGATGTCAGGTCCGGACCCGCCTTCGCCTGGCCCCGCGCAGGCGAAAAGGCTTATGATGGCGGCAGGTGCTGACCATACTTGCGAGACTCGCACACGGCACCATGTAACGGGGGAGGTCTGAAAGACATGCATCTGCGGCCCCACTTCCTCAGGATCGCCACGTCCTTGGCCGGACTGGCTCTCCTGGCGACGGCCTGCGGCTCCAGCAGCTCCCCTTCCCCGAGCGCGAGCGCATCGGCACCGGCGAGCGGGAAGAGCCTGGTCTATTTCATCTTCACCGGCTACACCCCGCCGTACTTCGCCCCCATGGCCCAGGGCATCAAGGACGCCGGCAAGCACTACCCACAGCTCGACATCAAGATCCTGTCTGCCAACGGCTCCGCCTCGGTCGAGATCTCTCAGATCAAAGAGGCGGTCGCTGCGGGAGCCAAGGGAATCATTCTGAACCCGGTGGACGAGTCGGTGACCTCGGCGGCCAAGCAGGCAATGGCCCAGGGTGTACCGGTCGTGACAGTGGACCGTGACATCAGCGATCCCACTGGACGCATAGCGTTCATCGGAGATCAGGACGTGCTTCTTGGGCAAGCCGAGGCCCGCACCTGCGTGGAGTACCTGCACACCCACAACGTCGCTCCACCCTGGCACGTGGTGGACCTCCAGGGTACGCTCGGCTCGAGCACCGCGATCGACCGCGAGAAGGGTATTGAGGACGTGCTCAAGCCCGCCGAGCAGGCGGGAGCGGTCAAGGTGGTACTGAACCAGTCGGCCAACTTCGACACCGGGACTGCCCAGACGCTCGTGTCGGAGTTTCTGGCGAAGACGCATGACATCCAACTGGTACTGGCGAGCAACGACGCCATGGCTCTCGGGGCCATCAATGCTCTCAAGTCGGGAGGGCTGCAGCCTGGTAAGCAGGTATACGTCTGCGGAGCCGATGCCCAGCCCGAGAGCCTGGCTGATATCAAGACCGGGACCCAGCTGGCCACCGTCACCCACTCTCCTTACGTGGAGGCGTTCTGGGGCGTGGAGGCACTGGCCAACGATCTGTCGTACGGCACGAAGCCGCCGACCTCGAAGTTCCCGGACGGAGCTATCTACATCCCCCAGACTGTCGTCACCGCTGCCAATGTCGCCCAGATCTCTGGCTGGGGCACGCCGTTGACCGTGCCCCCCCTTCCATACGGCAGAGCCTCGGCTTATCCGTCGTCCGCCTCCTAGGCGCTCGGGCGTGCCGAGCACCAGAGCCGCTGGCACCGGGCTGGGGGTCCCCTTGCTCGGTGTGAGCCACCTGGTCAAGAGGTTCGGCCCGGTGACAGCGCTGGACGACGTCAGCTTGGATGTGTACCCCAACGACGTGCTCGGCATAGTGGGCGACAACGGTGCCGGCAAGTCCACGTTCCTGTCTGTGCTGTCCGGCTATTACCGCCCCGACGCTGGCGAGCTGCGCGTGCGGGGCAACCCGGCGAATTTCACCAGCCCCGCGCGCACCCGTCGGAACCTTGGGATCGAGATGGTCTACCAGGACCTGGCGATGTCTCCGGACCTCAGCGTCTGGCAGAACCTCTTTCTCGGCGAGGAGCGCCTCCGTCTGGGCCTGTTCCTGGACGTCAGCACGATGAGAGCCAAGGCTATCGAGGTGCTCGGGCAGATGGGCACGAAGATCCGCCCTGACTGGCTGCTCGGGGAGCTTTCTGGTGGTGAGCGCCAGCTGGTGGCCGTGGCGAGAGGCTTGCTGTTCGACCGAGATATCCTCCTCCTCGACGAGCCGACAGCGGCGGTCTCGGCTGCCAAGGCCAACGACGTGCTCGATACGATCCGGGCCGTGCACGGCCGGGGAAAGACGGTCATCCTCATCAGCCATCGCTTGGAGGACATACTGGCTGTTTGCACCCGGGTGGCGGTGTTCGTCACCGGCCAGGTGCGCTACGTGGTGGACAGGGAGGATCTCGACCTGGCCGAGCTCATCCATATGATGTTCGGCGAGCGCGCCGGGCGGGGCGACGGCGTTTCGCAGCGATCATGACCGGCTTGACGCCGACCCGCACCCCGTTCGACCTCCGGCGAGTCGTCGGCCGCGAAGGCAGCGTTCGCCGACCCGCCCTTTTCCTCATAGTTGCCGGGGTCATCGCCACCCTCGTCACCCCCACGTTCATTCGTGCGAGCAACCTTAACGAGCTGCTTATCAGCTCCAGCTTCCTCGTCGTGCTGGCGGTGGGTGAGGCCTTCGTCATCCTGGTCGGGTCCATAGACCTCGGGGTGGAAAGCCTCCTGGCCAGCTTCGGCATGGTGGCGGGCTGGCTGACGGTGTTCCATCGGATCCCTGCCGGGCCGGCCCTGCT